>JACPJV010000030.1 GCA_016187395.1 Candidatus Aenigmatarchaeota archaeon | reverse complement strand
TAACCCCCTATTTCTCCACCCATGCCCTCGTAGTCTAGCCTGGAACCTTGTTGGGTACATAGGACACGAGCTTGCGGCCAAACTTTTTAGGAAAAAGTTTGATCAAAATTATCTCTTAAACCGTTTCTGCTGGCTGAATAATTTCTCTATATCCTTCACCGTATTGGCGTCTTCGGGCTTCTTTTCGTCAATGCGCATTCTAAGCAACCGCGGGAAGCGCAGGGCATAGCCTGTCGGGTATTTTGGTGATTTTTGAATCTCTTCATAGCCGACTTCCACCACAACCTGCGGTTTTATCTTGACGATCTTTCCCTGTTCCTCGATTACCAGAGGCTTCAGGATTTTTGTAAGCTCTTCAAGCGTGGGCAGGTCAGGATTTTCTTTGGACTTTTTCTCAATGAGGCCAGATGCCATCCTGCCTGTTTCTAAAAATTTTTTCCCATCCCTTGCTGCTAGAATCAATGAGCCTAACGTCTTGGCGCGCTTGCCCTCGCTCCACTCTGCGCCGACCACGACAAGGTCTAGCGGCTCCATGATCGGCTTGACCTTGAGCCAGAAGCCGACGCGGCGGCCCGGCTGGTAATGCGCATCAAGATTTTTTATTACAACACCTTCCTCGCCGATTGCGAGAGCGTGCCTGTAGAATTTCTCCGCCTCTTTCAGGTCTTTTGTCTCTATATGATCTATAAGCTGAAAATGGCCAGGTTTCTCCTGCACGATTTTCTTCAGCTCAGACCAGCGTCTTCTCAGCGGCTCTTTCATGTAATCTGAGCCGTCAAGATGCACGAGCTCGAACAAATCTATTCTGATTGGTATTTCTTTCACCATCTTTTCTATCTCATACTTGCGCTGGATCCTGCGGGAAAGATGCTGGAATGGCCTTGGCTGGCGCGTTTTTGGATCTACTGCCAGAACCTCGCCCTCCACAATGCACTCTTCTGCTCTCAGGCAGTCTTTTGCCCAGGAAAGGAGGTCAGGGAACTGCACTGTCACATCTTCAAGGCGGCGGGAGAATATTTTTATTCTGCCGCCTTTCTTGTGGATGATAGCGCGGAAGCCGTCCAGTTTTACTTCTACAGCCGGGTTTTCAAAAGTTCTCAGGGCTTCCTCGAGGTTGGGCGCACGTTCTGCAAGCATGACGTTCATCGGGCGGAATAACTGCACGTGAGCGCGAAGGTCACCTTCTTTTGCCATTTCCGCCACCCTGCCGAAATCAGAGGTCAGGTGCCAGGCGTGCTCCACTTCCTTGGGATCTTTATTGAACGCAAATGCAATTGCATCGCGCACCACGCCATGCGCGACTCCGATGCGCATGTTTGAAAGCACGGTGCGCACGATATAGAGAGATTCCTTTGGACTAGCTGAAGAAAGAAGCTCTGAGACCAATGAAATTTTCTTTTCAACAGAACCTTTTCCTTCGATTTTTGGCAAAAGCCGGATGTTGTCGAAGACCATATCTATGGTGAGCTCTTTTTTGCTGAATGATTTTTGCCTTCGATGCTCAGCAAAATATTCCGCCACAGAACCCAAATCACCCAGATCCTTGAATTTTTTCATTATGCTGCCTTCTTCTATGCCGTATGTTTGACATATTACCCTGATCATCATTTTTTGTGCTACGCCTATTTCAGCTTCGCCAGTAGGCACTATGCCCATGCTTAAGTGAACAGCCTTGTACAGGCTGCCTTTTGCATTCTTGAAAAAAGCTGCAAGGATATCGCGCTTTTCCAGCTTTTTTGTGGTTGCTTCCATCTTTTCATAGATCTCAACAAGGGAAGAGTAGAGCATAGATAGATATTGAAACTGAGGCTTAAAAATCTCTAAAAGGAAAAAGAGAGCTTATATTATTTTCGCTATCTAAGATATCATATGAAAGTTGCTCCAGCGGCAGGTCAGGAAAAAACTATAGGCGAGTTGTATTTAGAAGAAGGCATGCGTGCCAGACTGTACAGCCCGGTTACATTTGCACAGGCAAAAACGTTGCTTGGTCGCGGCAATCCTATCGAGCTAATGGTAGACCAGGATGCGACGGCAAGATACATCATTGAAGCCAACAGAAAGCTGGCAGAGGTTCTGGGGCTTGACTGGAGAAACGGGAGAAAAGAGTCGCCTGCTCATACACGCCGCAATATCGCAAATGCTGCTCTGAGGCACGGATTAGAGAGGCGGGAATATCCGGAGGCGTGGAGCTTTGCAGGCAGACTCCTTGACAGATGTCTGGAATCAGAATACGAACAGACCGGGGGGCTTTTGCTGAGGCGCGGTTTTCTTACGGAGACGAGAGCGGTTTTCAGGCGGGAGGGAGGATATGACAGAGAGATAAGATACAGGCTTGTTGCCAGAAGAGAATATGCTTTTAAACATTGGTTTCGTTCTAGATAGCTATGGCTATAAAGAAAAACTGGTACGAGATAGAAGCACCAATATTTTTCAAGGGGCAGATTATAGGCGAAACGCCTGCCAGCGACCCGAAGTATCTTGTAGGACGCACTGTCAGCATTTCTCTGGCTGATCTGGTACAGGACGCGAAGAGATTTTATCTCAAATTCAACTTCAGAATCGTGAATGTAGACGGAAAGGCAAAGACGATATTCACAGGGCATGACGTTACATACGAGCGCATATACAGGATGGTTCAAAGGCATTCGAGGCGCATTGACTGCATACAGGACGCAGAGCTTGCAGACGGGGCAAGGATACGGGTGAAAACCATTCTTGTAATACCAAAGCTTGTGAGCACCTCTGTAAAAGACAGCGTGCGCAAGAAAATGAAATCTGCTGTCGAGAAAGTTTTGAGCAGCTCTACCACAGAGAATTTCATGCGGATGCTTATTGACGGCAGCCTGCAGAGCGCCATACGTGAGGAATGCAAAAAGGTATATCCGGTAGGGCCCATAGAGATCAGAAAAAGCGAAGTTCTGAGACAGCCGACGAAGACTGTTGACATAAAAGAATCCATAGATGAAATAGCAAAGCCAAGGCGCAGGAGAGCAAGGAAGACCAAGGAAACAGGGGACGAAGCTGCTGAAAACGAGGGAAAGGAGGAACCAGAAGAGAAGCCCGAAGGAGAGATAAGAGATAAAAATGAAAAAAACGAGGAAGAAGCGGCTGAATCTGATGATCAAGAATCTGCTGAACAGACTGAAGATGGATAATTAATTTATTCTTCTAGCGAAATGTTCTGCGAGAGAATACTTTTGGATCGTTAACCCTTACCAATCTATATTCAGGAGTTTCGTGTATTATTTCATCTTCTCTTGATACTGGACAAGAAGGATGCATCGGGTATAAATCCTCTTTACGGGCTCTTTCAAAGTCAGTAGTCCTAACGTCAAGAAATCTAAAGCAGAAGGTGTTGCACATACATAAAGTGCTAACGTATTCTTGCTGATCTGTCATAACACACCTTATCAGATCAATTAAGATCAAAACTTAATATATCCGCTTCTCCTGTCCATGAAGTGCCGCCTGCTGGGCTTTTCCTCCTGAACGTGCTTTCTGTTGAATTCTTCTTTATGCACGTGCACCAGCTGCTCCCTTGCATCGCTTGCAGGCGGGTCTAATTCATGCTGCACTGCATTAGCGCCTGCAGATATCCACATAAGACCTGCCACCAGGATAAGCAGGAAAGAGATTATGACGGATAATGTAAAGGAAACAATATTAGTGCCTTCTATCCAGGCTAAATTGCCTGCCAGAAGCACACCAAAAAAGGCGAACAGCGCACCCAGTATCCATAATCCATGCACGTACCAGTCCCATTTCACTGCCATCGGAACACACCTCACGTTTTCCTGCAGGAAAACGTGCATTCACTCCCACACCCAATCTTGCATTTACATCAAAATTAACAGTAGTTGTGTAACCACTTACTGATGATAAGAACCGAAAAGCTTAAATAGGTTTTCCGTATACCTATTTGGATCATCATGTCTAGCACGAGTGAAAGGATAAGAGAGCTGAGGATTTTAGGGATGCCAGACCCGGGTGAATTTGGAGCGTTAAAGAGGGCATGTGAATTCACGCCGGAAGAGCAGGCATATTGGGATGAAATGGAAAGGCGCAGAGACTCGCAGGTTGGGAAAAAAGACTACGGAAAGAAAGCAGAATTCTATCGGCAGGAATTAGAGCAGGTGAGAGACAGGTTTGATGGAAGAATTGCTGTTGAGCGAAGATTGAGATATCTTGCAGGTCATTCATATGAATGTCTAGGTACCTTTTTACATGATTTGGATGCGGAGAGGAGAGCAGAAGCGCTTGAGAATGCGGTTTGGTGGTATCAGCAGGCCGATGAAACTGTCAGAGTTTCAACTGACTATGCCTTGAGACAGGCGAATGCGTGTTTGGGTGCTGCAAGTCTGCGGAGAGAATTGGGGAGGCAAGGTGAGACAGCCGAATGGTATGAACAAAGAGCACGGCAATTGCTAGAAACTTTTTCTGGAGGACAACCCGTGACAATAATAGACATAAATGAACCCGGTGGAAGGGAAATTGTAGAAGCTCTGAAACGAACCGCAGACGCGAGAGAAGAATTAGGAGTGGCGAAGGCATATTTTCACAGAAAGAAACCCGAGAACTAAATTACAGTGAAACCACAAATGAAACAGAACATGTCATTTGTGCTTTCCCACATAGCAAACCAATTTTGCCATGCCGTTTATTAAGTTGGTTTGCTATAAACATGATCATTTCTTTTCATCCTTTCCTTCTTCAAGTTCTCCTTCGCTGACCTTTCCAGACTGGTCTATGAGGGGTGCGACGTCGCGCACGAACCTTCTGACATACTCTCGCATCAGCTCTATTTCACGCTGCGGTATTTCATGAGTACGCTTCTCGTCAAGAAGCTTGCGCATCGTGACCACTTTCTTGAATACGTCTGAATAGTACGGGTCTACGTGGCCCTTGCCGATAATATAGTCCTTTAATGCCATTGGAAGGTCTTTGGGGTCTGGAGGAAGCTTGTCTATCTTCTTCAGCGCCGCAACAGTTGCTTTTATGAGCACTTCGTAGTTTTTCTCAACCATACTTTCTTTTCTGCGTTCTTGCAATCTCGCCAAAAGCTGCTGCATTCTTTCCACGTAACGGTTAGCCTTGTCTATGAATTCATCGAGGTCTTCCCCCTTTATGGTATTTATTTCCCGGTGCTCCACTCCCTTTCTGAAGTTAATTATCTGCTCGAAATATTCATAATACTCTCTCTCCAGAAGCTTTTCATCCACGAGCCGCTCCTTTACCAAGTTCAATGTTTCTTTTGGTGTCGGAGGATTTTCGCCTAAAAACATCAGAACAGCCTGCGACGAGTTGAGCACAGAGTAGTAGAGGTCTTCTGCAACCATGTACAGCTTTGTTTCGTCAACGCGCCTGATTTTCTTTGGGGCTGTCTCCATAAACCTTTCTACTGCCTCCAGTGTCGTGGGTATTTTTCCCAGTTCCAGAAGCTTGCGCACAGGCACGAAAAAGCCTGTGTCGTACAGCGCCCAGCCGTCTCTGACAATCGTGTAAAGCAGCGGGTGGCCGATCCTTGCCATGTCCCAGAATTCGCTTAATGTCCATGCAGGCTGGACAGAGATATCAGGAGAGATCTTCTTGCCTATTGCATATATGTCATCATCCAGATCCAGTTTCTGCTCCGGAGAGAGCCTTGCCATGACGTCGTCTATCACAACGAGCATGTCTATATCAGATTTCTCATGAAAATCACCGCGCACAAGGCTGCCGAAAACTATCACAGCCTTGGCTATCTTGCCGTAATATTTCAGAACCTCTTCCTTGAATTTTTCAGCCAGCGCAAGCTTTTCAGAGCGCACTTTTTCCATTTTCTCGGATAGCTTCTTTTTCCTGCCTTCCTGCTGGATTATTTCCATTTCGCTGCTCTGATCCTTCTGCTTTTCCTTCCTTTCCTTCGCTGCCGTGCTCGCTGCGCTCACTTCGTTCGCTTTGCTCTCCTGGCTCTTTCTCTCTTCTATCATAAAATCAACTTCTTAGTCTTGCAAATATGCTGGAACGAAAGCTTAATAAGATTGACGATTGGTGAAAAAACGGTTGCGGGCTGTTTTGTCGTATTGAAAAGAAATTATCCCGATGAAATCTTATTTACTTTCTGCATGCTGGTTTATCGCAGCCAGAAGTTCCTCGTTGTCGAGCCTTTTTCCTGGCACGTCCATGATATGCTTAAAGCGCACAAAGCCGCTTTCATCTACAAGGAAATACGCCCTTTCTGAGAAGCCTTCTTTGCGCAAAACCCCGAATTTCCGGGAAACTTCCTTATTGAAGTCAGAAAGAAGAGGGAAACTTATCCCCAGGCTGTCTTTGAAAGCCTTGTTGGACCAGTGGCTGTCGACTGATATGCCAAGTATCTGCACTCCTTCTTTTGCAAAACGCTCCAGGTCGTCCTGGAAGCAGCTGAATTCGTCGGTGCACACAGGCGAGAATGCAAACGGGAAAAATGCTATGAGAACCTTTCTCCCGTTATAATCCCTGAGACTTACCGGCTTGTCATTCTCGTCCTTTAATTCAAAATCCGGCGCCCTGTCTCCAATGCCTGCCATAGATTTCCGAAGAAACGAAAATATAAAAGCTAAATTTCAAACGATTCTCCGGGATTCTTTGCCTTAATCTCAATTCTTGATTCTGAAACCACCTTTTCAAAAATATCTCTTATTCTGGATGCAAACGAATCCCTCATAAAGCCTTCATGGACAGGAATTGCGATCTTTGGCCTGACAGATTTAGCAAATTTCACACCTTCTATGGTTCTCATCCAGGGAGCGGCACATGGAGTGATAAGAATATCACACTGGATTCCACGGATGGTTGTGCAATCGCCTGGATGGAAGATTTTATCCTGGATTACAAATCCGACGTTTTCCGGCACAGGTACAGGCAGGATTCCATGCGGACAATCTGCTGCCTTTACAGATATTCCAGAAACATCTGTAACTTCTCCGGGATTTAACATGTCTGCTTTCATCCCCTTTTCTCTTATTTTCGGAGCCAGAGACTTGTTGGTTATTATCCTTGCCCCGCTTGACCTGATTTCGTCTAATGCTTCGGGATAAAAATGATCCGGATGCTCATGCGTTATCAGGACTGCATTGACGTCAGAGAAATCAGATGGTTTTGCATCTGTATGTTCAAAAACCCAGTGACCAGGATCGATGAGAATCTTTGCATCATTTTCTTCAAGGAGAATGCAGGAATGATAGATTTTTGTAATCTTCATGGAATCAATACAGCTTGCAAGAATAAAAAATGCGAATTCACCTGAGGAAGGCTTCCGAGATGCTATGCTTCAAGAAACCTCTGGCTAAATCCAGAGATTCATATGGAAGCAAATCATTTATTTGGATCACCATAGCCGAAGTTTATTTATATAACTTTCGTGCATAACTAATATGATGAAATCTGAAATCGTGACTATAACGAAATCTGAATATCAGCGACTAAAGGAGTTTGAAGAAGTTGACCACGAACTTCTCATCAAAATAGTCAAGGGACTGGAAGACATTAAAGCGGGCAGAATTAAGAAATGGAAATAATGATTTCTTTCTAAGAATTGCCAGATTTGTCTTTGTCCTTTACAAAATTGCCATTAATTAGCTGCAAGAATTTTTCACTCTTTACCTGAACTGCTCCTTTTTCCATTCTTCCAGTTTGCCGCGTTCTCTTGCATGGCCGCCGAGGAAAGTGTGGGATTCCTCAGGGATCATAAGCATTCCCTGAAGAGGGTCGAAGGCGTGATTTCGCACCTCTACAAGCTGGCGCTGGAATCTTGGGCGGTTGTCCACTGACATGCCAAAGAATTCCGGCGGGAGATCGTCAGGCTTTACGTCCTTTTCAAGGAATTGCGCAATCTGCCTCATTGCCTGAACAGAATCGCGGAAGACCTCGAGAGGGGTCTGTCCTCCGCCACGCTCGAAGAGCATGTATGCCTTATCCAGGCCTTTTTTCTTCAGCTTATGGAGCCATCTGTAGATTATTTCCTGCGATCTGCTTCCCAGGTAGATCGGCGCGTGCGTAACGCCTCCGTAGGGCACGGGCTTGCCCAAGTGAAATAAAATAACCTGCTTGCCTGCATCTCCGGGCATGTCGTCTATAACCTTGTCAGGCTCGAGCTTGTGGGAGAGCATGTGCTCAAAGTCAAGGCACATCTTGATCCATGAAGAGCCGATTTTTTTGATCAGATGATAGCCGTGGCGCGGGTCAAAGAGGCGGAAGCGGCCTTCCATGCCGCCTATCTCAACGGCAGGCACCTCCATAAGAAAATATATTTCGTGCTCTTCGCAATATTCCTTGATGGACATCCCATCCAGGTTGTCCTCGTTTGCAGGATGGTCTTTTCTAAGAAGATGACCTTCTATGTATTTGGCGGCAACTGCTGCGTTGAATGTTGCATGCTTGTCATCGTAGGCATCTTTCACGTTCGTGCCTCCGCATATATCCTTCCACAGAGTATCCCCGGATTCCAGCATGGCAGCTGCCGTGGCTTCATACGCTCCTATTTCTGAGTTTGCGAGAATGTATTTTCCTATTCTTGATTTTTTCCATATGTTATAGAGCCATACAGGCTTTTCTTCGATTTCTAGTTCGTCAACCTCTCTCCTTATATCAGGAAGCAATGAAGAAAGCTGGTTATTTACGATAGCTTCTTTCTGGTCAGGAGGCATGGTTTGGAAACCCGGAAGATTTTCAAGTTGCCGTCTTATCCTATTTTTTTCTTCCTGAACGCGTTTTTCCAGAATATTGTTATAACGTTTCTGTACTTCTCTGAACGCACCTACCTCTTCTTCTCTGAGAAGAATTTGCTCTGGTATTGCTGTCATTATGATGTTTTTTGCAGCAAGGGATTTGTCGCACAGGTGCGACAGGGGATTTCCGTCAGGTCCGACGACAGGGTAGAAGTATCCCTGCACCCTGTACCGCTCTTCTTCAAAGAGCAGGTGAGGGCGCCCGGAAAAGTGCACGTTGAGATAGAAAAAGCCGAGGTCTTTTGCGCCTTTCAATGCTTCGCAAAGACGTGTATGCGCGTCTTCCCAGTTTCTCTTCAATGCGCTGTCCAGCGCCATGTTTTCTCCGCTTATCTCTCCGTGAAGGCCCACTTCCTTTATTCCAAGATCCTTGATTATCCTTTTCACCTTGTATTTCAGCGTCGGCTCCTTGAACTCCGCGGTTGTTTCAAGGTCTACCTGGACAAACTGCACCCCTATGGTTGCGCCGTAGGCTATTTTTGTCGCCAGACCGAGCAGTTCGGGCGCGTTGGCTATCCTGTAGAAACCCGTTGACACGCCCACGGTATAAGCCATATTTATATTGAGAAATAGCGGGTAATAAGGTTTTCTGTAGAAGAACTGTATCAGGATTTCAAATTTAGTGTGATATGTCTTCAGAATTCTTTGTCATCTTCCAAATCCTCAGTCCAACTCGTATCTGGCTACTACACTATCTGCATAAAGGGTAAGATGATCGATTTCCTCACGAACATCCACAGCCCTCTCATGGATTTCTGTGGTAGGACCGTACGTGACATCGCTCAGTTCCCACCTTTCTCTTTCTTCTTCAAGCCGTTTACTTTTTCTGGCTACATATGTCATTCCATTGACGCAGTCAAATGCATAGAGTATTGCCATAACAATAGTGCAACAACAAAGCTTAAATCCTTATTACTTTTTGGGGGTTGCAAACCCCTATTTAACTTTTTCGCCTTTCATTGAACAAGGCAGTTGGTGCAAGCCATGAAAATACTCATAGCCGCAATGCTGGTGCTGGTGGTTCTGATAGCAACGGTAGCCTATGCACCGGTTGCTTCTGAAAGAAATTCACCAAGAGACAGGATAAATCACGACCAGATCTCTGTATGGCGCGACTCTGTGAATATTCTTATGAGTGATGTTTCAACGGCAATTGTTAGCGACACAAACTCAATGGATCCGACACTGGACGAGGGATCGACGCTTCTTCTCGTGAAACCGCAGGACAAGAGCGATATCCTGGAAGGTGATATCATTACTTTCTACAGGGACGGCAGGCTTATAGTGCATAGAGTGCTGCAATTAGGCGCAGATGAAGAAGGATGGTATGCGGTCACAAGGGGCGACAACAATCCTGCAGATGACGGCAGGATAAGGTGGAAAGACGTCGACAGAGTAGTTGCAGGAATATTGTATTGAGCTTTCTGATTGCAAAGGGATTTTATGATTAAAGGATTGCATTCTTTGATGGTATTAATATGAACATGAGGCATACTGAAAAATATCTGGCGTTATAGTCATGCAAGGAATACAAGAATGAGCGAAGCTCATTCTGTACAGCATGAATTGCAATTCATGCTTGTATGTGAACCAAATATTATCATATCCTGATTTATTTGGTTCACTATATACCACACTTTACACGGTCGTGGCCTTCTTGATCCTGTGAGCGGGAGATTTACACACCCAGAGCTGCCGAGATTCCCTTGGGCCAACTTCAAACGTAATTCTCATTTATATCTAAGAATACCACTGGTCTGTGACCAGTGGTCACAAATAATATGCAGCGGTATTCTGGATGTCTACGAAGAAGCGAAGCTTCTTCGGGATGTCAAACAACTTCGTTGTTTGAACATAAAAAACACCCAGTATGATACGTGGCATCTTTCGTTACACCAACAATAAGATGCCACCCATCTGTGATGGGTGGTTTTTCACAAAATCAAAGACAGCGGAATTTGCTATTACCGAACATGATTTACGAAATTCGCTGTCGCGTCATAAACAACCTGATTGTAATCCCTGTCTCCTGGCTGGGAGGCTTGGAGGTCGTCGCGGAGCAGGACAAGATAAGGAGTGTATCTTCTTCCATTCTCTTCCCAAAGATTCAGAATATTGTTCAATGCAGACTGGAAAGCGTATTCATCACGGTATACAGTTCCTGTCTGGCCGTACAGAGGCCAGTCGTCGCCTAGCGCGATATGCAGGTCAGGCAGATTCAGGGAGACAAGATATCTTATTATTTCAGGAATCGCTGTGTTTTCGAAATCCTGAATGCCCGGTTCCAGCCCGTTTGATGAAATTATAATATTTTTTCTTGCTGTATATGCCCCTATCCTCTTTCCTGTATCAAGATTGTCGCGAAGGAGATAGCTTCTTATGAATATAGGCTCCAGGCCTATCATTAATTTTTTCTCTTTGAAATTCTCCGAATAAACGTCGATGATGTTTTTCACATAATTTTCCCATATCTCCAGGGTCCATCCTGCGCTGAGAAATGCGCCATCGCCCTCCTTTGAAGGCTGCGCGGTTGTAAATCCTATATGGCCGATGCCGATCTGCACATATTGCACACGCGGGTCATTGTCGTATTTCTGCGCAAGATATTCTACGAATATTTTATACTCTCTGGTGAATGACTGGTCCCAGACCTTTGGAATTACAACATGGCCGCGCAGTGCATCGTCAAATTCTATCACGGGAACAGAGTCAAGAAGCCACTGCGGCGTTTCGTCGTTGCCCCGCGCCTGGCCATATGGATTGACGCGCAGAAGGATTTTCTTCCCTGCATTGTGCCATGCGTCTATCAGGCTGTCAAGCTCCGCAAAATCAAACCTGCCCCTTTCAGGCTCGACAGTCGGCCAGTTTACCTGCATGAAAACTGCGTCTATCAGTTCATGGTCTGAAAGATACGTTGGGTCTCTCAGCATCTCGTTTCTGTGCGCCTTGAAAAATATGATATCCCTTTGAATGTAATCCAGATTTCGCGAGAACGCAATCTCCCATGCATTTTCCCCATCCGCGCTGCTGCACGACCAGCCTTGCGATGAGGAGCGGTCGCAGCCGTATACGAGCAGGACGAGGTTCTGTTCCCTGAGAAGGTCAGACGCAGGAATTTGCACGTTTGCAGTCAGGAGGCCTTTCACCCACCTCTCTGCAGGCTGCGTTCCGAGCAGGGGCGCGGGTTTCCACGTGCGGTTGCTGAGGTAATAAACCGTTCCCCATACGATCTCGTGATTCACGGAAAATTGCAGTGCCAGCTGCGGCCCTGCCAAGGTTATTTCAGCAGGAAGCGAAAAGCCCGGTGATGCAAAGCCCTCCGGCACTTGGGCGTAAGAAAAAGGCACGAGGGCAAGCGCCAAGAGGAGCAAAAACAAATTTTTCATCGCCATGAAATTACTTTTCTTTCTGGGGTATAATAAATACAATAGTGCTGAGAGCCTGCAAGGCGAACGAGGGAGCGAAGCGACCGACAGTATGACACAGAGATTGCGATATATTTATCAATGCGCAAAAATATCAATATGATAAACATGAAAAAGAAGATAATATTTTTTGATGGTGATGGAACACTTTGGTATCCAAAGAAAACAAGATATGTAAAGCATCCGGTTTGGCTTTACAAAGATCGCAGGTTCAAAAATCACACAAATCATCTTGTTATGACACCATCAGCGCTCTCAACAATAAAGAAACTAAAACGAATGGGAATAATTACTATAGTACTTTCGACTCACCCATATCCAACCAAGGAGGCAGACGCAATTATCAAGCACAAGATAAAACACTTTGAATTAGAGAAACTTTTTGATGAAGTGCATGCGACAAGAGTTCATCCGGGGTCGAAAGGAGAATTTATGTTGAAAATTCTGAAGAAAAGAAAAATACCAAAATCAAAAGCGCTGATGGTGGGGGACAGCTATAAATGGGATTATAAACCAGCAAAAGGAGTCGGGGTGGATGCTTTGTTAATCGAATCAGAATATGAGCCAATGAAAACACGAGCAAAGATAGCCATCAAAAAATTAGCTGATATTTTTGCACACATTTCCTAGCAAGTCCGAGTAATATTGCACATAACTCGTGTTATGTGGTGAGCCTGCAAGGCGTGGCAAGAATTTTCGTAGAAATGTATTTTTAAAGTTTAATATTACACTAAAAATATGGCAACAATACATACAGAAGAACGAAACGGAATTATAACGAGATATGTTCGGGCGCAAGAGGGCATCAGACTTTATTTGCTCCCAAACGTGCCGATGGATGCCGGAGAAATTCCAACTGAAAGGGGGTTTGATTTGGAAGGAGCAGTGAGCGAATTTCCAGAAGCAAGACAAGAAAGAGTTAGAAGAATTGGAGAACAATATGCAGGAAGACAATTAGATGCGACATCAATTCTTCTTTATGCAGAAGAAAGAGGGGAATTTGATAAATATGCGACAAGACTAGAATCAAGACATGAAGACTTTGAATTTATCCATCCAGGCTTAATGATGGCAAGAACAGATGTAACTGCATTTTTCATGCGGCTTTATGCAGATTTGGGAGTTGCTCCTGCTGAAGAAGCTGAAAGAGCCGAGAGACAACTAAGAGATTATGGTATTGGAGTTGTAGTTCTTGCTGATTTGGGCGGGCAAGAAAACTGATTTCCTGCTTCCTAAATCGCCACAGGGCTTTCGCCGGCGTGGGCGGATTTTCGTGGCCGCATAAGCACGCTGTAAAGGCGCTCTGAATTATCATCCAAAACGAGTGCGGCACCTTTCTTTCTTGGAAGCTCTGCCATGTATTTCTCTATCGGGAAAGCGACATATGTTTGCATTATCTTTTTCAAGGACTCGATGTCGCCTTTTGAGGTGAGGCGGTGGCTTATCAGCAGGTCTGTCTGCGCCAGAATATCTTCATGCAACTTTTCAGGCTGCTGCGATGCAAGCACGAGTGTCAGCCCGGGCTGCCGCCCTTCTTTTGCAATCTTGAGAAGGATGTCTGCTGCAAGCGTCTTTTCTGATGCAGGCACGAAGTTATGGGATTCGTCGATGAATATCCAGCATAAGGGAGTTTTTTCTCCTGTAAGATCTTCCTTGCGTCTCGCAACAACGCGTTTCTCAAGAAGGTCGTTGCATATCATAGATACAAGGAGCGACCTGACGTTCGGAGGTGTTAGGGAAATGTCCACGACGCTGATCTTCTCAGATTCAAGCAGATTCGGCATCTTTTTCCTGGAAAAAACACCCCAGGCTGCCGCAGATGAAAATAGATTTTGGAGGTACAGTGCCTCGTTTTCAAATCCGTCCATAGATGGTATTGATGATGCAATATCTGTTAACCCGTAATTCTTTCCTGCAAGACCTGACAAGGTCTTTTGCAGAAGTATGCCAAGCTTGCTGGAAGGGTCTGCATTAAACAATCCAAGCCATTCCCAAACGGAGAGGTCAGACGGCGATATGGAAAAGAAATCATCGTAGGGAACGCCGCTTCTTTCAAAAATCTCTTTCTGCATTTCAGGCACGTATAATTTTATATCCAGAGCCTTTGGAATCATGTTCCATCTTTCCAAGACGTCAGGTTGCCTGTCATTCGGCTGTTTCATGCTCCAGAAGATCCCTTGCGTGTCGATAATAACACCGCATAGGTTTCTGCGCACGTCAGCGGGAAGCGACTTCAATTCCTCAGCCACTATGCCCATGGTGTAGCTGTTATGGCATACTATGTTGTTGGCAATAAAGTTATGAAATTTTGGCACAGTAAGGTCATAGACGTTGCCGCTGTAGTCTATTTCACGGATTTCTGCAACTTCGTCCCAGGAAAGAATAAAGTGCTTCATAAGCTGGCCACGGCTTGAGCTCACAGAAGACATGCAGGTGCCTACGGCTGCCTTTAGCTGAAGCTCGTCAGAGGCCCGCCAGATGATGTCGTCCTCTATTGAAAGAAGCGGATGCTCTTTTGTGCACACGATCTCTTTTCCGCCCTTGGTTTTTATAGCGATCATCTTCTCGCTTATGCGGCGCTTGTATACGTGTGAAACCGCATCAGAAACCATATTAAGTTTTTCATCGATGCTTACGACGTGTATACCTTTGCATTCGATCAATTCTTCGTCCTTTTCCGGATCAGGCTGTTTTACCTGTGCAAACAGGGCATCAATGGTCCTTTCTTCTCCGTTTGCAAGAAGAACAGGCGTTCCAGGAACAAGGCACTTTCCCTGCCCTCGCTTGCCTGTGACAAGGATAACGTGAGGGCGCAGCGCATCCAAAAGAAAGGGCGTTGTTGTATGGGCATTATCGCCTGTGCCGACGAGATGCCTTCCTATCTGCATTGTCGCCTTGGTCCCAAAAAGGCGCATATCATCAGGATCACGGCCTACAACAACATTTGCTAATGCAATTTCTGCCTCCCTTTCCTCAACAATCTGCGCCATACTAGAATAATACATGCAATATAATAAAGAAATTTCGGTAAGAAAAAGAACGGATCCCTAACAAACCAAAAGCTATAAGTGGGGCTTAAAACATATTTTTGCATGGGTTTGGCAAAAGACAGGTCCAGAAGTAGCTATGCGAGCAGACCGCATGTGAGAAGCTATGCAGCCCTGTTTCTTGTGTTTGCCGTAATAGCCATGATGGTAACCATATTCGAGAATATAGATATAACGGGCTTTGCTGTGAATTACCAGTCACTGGGCGTGAATCAGACTATGGTGCAGCAGGGAGGCTCGCTCCGGTTCACAGCCACAGGCTCTTCCACGCTCGGTCATGACGTCAAGCTCGTGTGCAGGCTTGTTTCAGACAATACGCTGCTATGCTCCAGCAGCAGGGTAGAGAGCAACCCCTCGTGCAACGTGGGCATACCAGCGGATTTCCAGACAGGAACTCATGAAGTCAAGTGCGAGCTGAGGGAGATAGACGCAGACGGCGCAATCACAGACAGGAAGGAGAAGAGGATAAACGTCACGGTTACCTCTCCGGGCGGCGGTGGCGGCGGGCAATGCGCAACCCAGCCCAATGGCATCGTCAGCTGGTGGCGCGCCGAGGGCAATGCTAGCGACGCGAAAGGGATAAATCACGGCACGCTTGTCGGCACAACGTTTGCAACAGGCAAGGTAGGGCAAACTTTCAGCTTTGACGGCAATGATTACGTGCGCGTCAGTCACAGCAGCAGCCTTGAGCCGCAGGAGCTGACGGTCATGGCGTGGCTCTATCCCCAGCCGCCGCATGCGGGCGGGGCAGGAGGATTTGGCGGAATAGTGGAGAAGGCAACAGAGGACAGGGACTCTTATGCGCTTACGGCATACGACAACGGCGTAATTGCCTTCAGCATAAACTGGGAACAGGGATTCGAGAGATGCGATTCTGCTGCAGGCGCCTTGCCAGGCAATGCATGGTCGTATGTGGCTGCCACATTCGATACGGCAAGGAGCGCAAAGATTTATGTTAATGGCGCGCTTTCAAAAAGCTGCACATTCACGAGCGGCATAAAACCCATAACAGGCAACCTGCACATAGGACTGAACCCAGGTGGCGCGGACGAGTACTTCAAGGGGAGGATTGACGAGCTTGCGATATTCAACAAGGCCCTTTCTTCTAGCGATATTTCCGCAGTATTCAACGCAGGCCCGGATGGAATGTGCGTGGCAGCTCCCCCGCCCGGCGGACCGGTTATGAGTTCTTTAACCCCGAATCCTGCGACAGTAACGCAAGGCAGCACAGTCACTTTTAACAGCGTCGGCTCCTCGCCTGGCGGCAACGTGAAGCTTGTATGCGGAAGCACGTCACGAGGCACGAACATATGCCCTGAATCTTCCAGCAGCTTTGTCGCATCAAACCCCTCCTGCACATACAGCGTACCTGCAGCACAGTCGCCTGGAAATTATTCAATATACTGCAGGATAAAGGACACGACAGGGGCAGAATCTCCAGAAAGGACAACGCAGATCACGGTGCAGGCTGCAGGAGGAGCGCCTGTGCTGAATTCCCTGGGCGCAAATCCGCAGACAATCGCGCCCGGCGATTCTGTGACGTTTACAGGAAGCGGCACGTGGACGAATAATGTGAAGCTTATCTGCAGGCAGGGCGCGAATCAGGTTTGCCAAACCGCAAGCTTTGTTCCTGCAAGCCCTTCCTGTTCATACACAACTCCTTCAGAAATTTCAGCCGGAAATTATACCATCTTCTGCAAGCTGCGCGACACGACGGGCGCTGAGTCCTCGGAAAGAAGCACGCAAGTCACGGTGCAAAGCGGCGGCGGGGCGCAATGCGGCAACGGCGTGAGAGAGGGCAGCGAACAGTGCGATGACGGGAATGCGAACAGCAACGATGCGTGCACGAACAGCTGCAGAAACAATGTCTGCGGAGACGGTTTTGTTGCCACAGGCGCTGAGCAATGCGATGACGGGAATCTGCAAGGCGGCGACGGCTGTTCCTCCACGTGCACGACTGAACAGCAGCCGCCTGCCCTCACTTCGATAGGAGTTCCACCGCAGGTCAGGCAGGGAGAAACACTCACAATAACCAGCGTTGCTTCATCTCCGGCAGGGCAGAACATACAGCTTAGATGCGGAAAGGCGTCAGGCACAAGCGATCTCTGCCCCGGAGGTGCATATGCGTCGCAGAATCCTGCATGTTCTGTAACTGTCGCTGCTAACTATCAGCTGGGGACATTGCCTGTCTTCTGCAAGGTGTATGATGACGCAGGCACTCCTTCAGGTGAAAAATCAGCAACAACAGAAGTTGTCGCAGGAGGCCCTGCGCTAACAGGGCTTACTGCAAATCCGCCTCTTGTTCAGATAGGAAGAACAATAACTTTCCAGGGAACAGGACAATCTCCCTCAAGAACGGTGAAACTGGCGTGCGGATCGTCTCAGGGCGCGAATGATATTTGCACCAGCGCATCATTTGCTAGCGCGGATCCTTCCTGTCCCTTTACAGTACCATCAAACTATCCTAAGGGAGACCGTGTTGTATACTGCAGGGTTCTTGACAGTGCGAATGCTGTCTCAACTGACAGGACTGTCACAATGACCGTGACAGACCCGACAATATGCACTCCTCTGCCGCCGCCTACATGCAATCCAGGCGAAACGCCTGAGGCTATTGACACAAACAATGACGGATGCCATGACTCATACAGATGCATACCGCCAGTGACAAGCGCGTGCCGTACGATTACAGCAGACACAGCACTAACCGGCAACATGGTTGCAGACAGGAGCCCGTGCCTCATACTAGATGCATCAGCTGGCAGCATAGCTCTGGACGGAGCAAGCTACACGATAACAGGCGACGGTTCAGGTATAGCAATAGAAACCAGAGGTTCAGGAGGTGTAGGGATAAAGAACCTGCTTTTGAGCAATTTCCAGGAGGGGATAGTATCAACAGCAGGCGCAGGAGACCTTATCATAAATAACTCTGAGATAAGCGCAGTTGGAAGCACAGCAGGAACAGCACCGAGGGCTGCTGTGCGCGTAGAAAGTGCAAACAGTCTTTCTCTGACGCGAACCACAATATC
>JACPJV010000011.1 GCA_016187395.1 Candidatus Aenigmatarchaeota archaeon | reverse complement strand
AGTGATAAAAGTGGCGATGTATATGGTATTCCTGGGGTTCATATTGGGAGCGGTGTTTTGAAAGATTGAATTTAAATTTTTCCATAGTCATAATTAGATATGTTGCACGGCACAACAGGAACTGCAGAAAGGGCGTCGATAGACGTCAGGGAAGAAGATGTAACGCATCGCAGGTTTCCTGACGACCATGAAGAACGCCTCGGTGCTATACTGGACATGGCGAACAGAGAAAGAAAATCAGTGACGCTTCTTCTTTTGGACGAGAACTGGCGAATCAGCCCTGACATAAGGGACTCATGGGTTGATAAAATACCGGGTAGTGAACCGCCGGATTGCACGTTAATTAGAAATTTCTCCCACTTCTCGCTTACACCGAATGGACTTGCAATGGAAGGCCTTTGGTATCATGAAGGGTGGATGCAAAGGGCATGGCGCATTACTGAAGAAGGCAAGAAATTTGGATGGCCTGCAGCTGCTTTTTCACTTCAATATGCGAAGCAGAAAGGTGCGTCGCTATACAGCATTTTGGGGCAAACGCGTTCTTGCGGGGATGAAAAATCGACCTATCGCAGAATAAAGATACTTGAAGAGCTGTATGCGGGAGACAGCACAATTGTAGAGCTCTCGGGAAAACTTGGCATTCCGAGGAGCGTAGTCCGGAGGCATCTCCGCAGGCTGGAGCAGACAGGACTTGTTAGCGTTGAATCTGCTGCTGACGATAACAGAAGAAACGTGTATGAACGAAATCCTGAAAATGCTGGGAGTTTCAGGCCCGTCAGCAGCCTGCCCAGACTGACAGAAAGGGTATACGTATATTTTGTGCATGGGGGAAAAGGAAGCTGCCATGAGGTGGCGCGGGCTATTGGATATTCCCATGTTGGCAGAGTTTCTGTCGTGCTCTCGGGCCTGGAAAGGCAGAAAGTTTTATTTTCGCACTGGAAAGGCAAGGAAAAATCCCGGGTAGAAATTGCCGGCGAAGGAAGATGCTTTCTTTCAGAATATGTAAATGTGCTTAGAAATGCCATGGAAGAAGGTGCGGAACTATCCAGGCTAAGCGACCTCCATCATGAAATGCGCAGAAGCGGAACGCTTTGGGAACATGCATCGCACGGATTAAGGCTCTATGATGCGCCTGCCTCTGTCTATTAGAACCCCTTTATCGCCCTGACAACTGCTTCGTGCTTTTGAATATCGTTCTCAATCGCCGTGCCTGTCACAATTATGTCCGCTCCTGCCTCCAGTCTTTCCCTTGCAGTCTGCGCATCGCGGATGCCTCCGCCAACTATGAGGGGCACGTCCAGCGAATTTTTCACAGCCCTGACCATCTCAACAGGCACAGGCTTGCTTGCGCCAGAGCCTGCCTCAAGATAGACAATCCTAAAACCAAAAAGCTGCGCAGCTATTGCATACCCTACTGCACGACTAATTTCTTTGTGCTTTATCAGCTTTGCCTTGCCTACGCGCCCCACTGTCATTCCTGGGCTCACTATCAAATATGCCATCGGCATGACTTCCAGCCCGCTGTTCTTGACCCACGCAGCTGCCTTTGTCTGCGCCTCGCTTATCCACCATGGATCCCTGGAATTCAGCAAAGACATGAAGAGAATTCCATCCGCTTTTTCGCTCAGCGCCCCAGGCTTGCTGGGATAAAGAACTATGGGTATGCTGCATGCACTACGAATAGCCTCTATAGTTGCATCCACGTCATTCCGCCTGAAATGCGTAGAACCTCCCACAAGCACGGCATCCGTTCCCCATTCCCCGAGTTTTTTGCATCTTTGCGATATCTGTTCTGTTGAAAGCTTGCGCATATCCGGGTCTATAAGTGCAAAGTGCATCTTCTTTCCTGCCCTTGCGCTCTTGTGGATTTTCTTCTCTATGTTGCCTATCTTCAGATCAAACGAATTCCATCCGAACATAACAGACCTCATGAGCGCCTGCAGGCGCTCATCGTTATGACTTTGCCACCTACAACACGCCGACATTCCTCAATATTTCTTTGGCATTCTTTTCATCAATTTTTACTTTATTTAAAATCGTGTAGCGGTCCCTGACATTCTTTGCCATTACCAGTGCCTTGATAGAGGTTTTTTCGTCTATGCCGATCTTGCCAAGGCTTGTTGGCAGCTGCAGCTGCTTCATGATCTGCTTCGTCCTCTTCCAGTCCGTGCCATGGAGATATTGCATTATAATTGTTCCCAGAGCCACTTGCTCGCCGTGCAGAGCCTTTGATCCTAATTCGTCCAGCGCGTGAGAGAAATTATGCTCGCTCCCTGAGCCGGGGCGCGACGAGCCTGCAAGATTCATCGCGAATCCTGAGCATGTCAAAGCCCACAAAAGCACCTCCAGCCCGCGCATTTCTTTTTTGCGTATCTGCTCTGCATGCCTTACTGTCGCATTGGCAGCAAGCAGGGCGAGATTCGCCATGATTACGTGCATCCTGTCCTTTCCGTCCGCATCCGCGATGCGCCAGTCCTCTACTGCGCTCAGCTTTGATAACGCATCGCCTGCGCCTGCGGCTATGTAGCGGTACGGCGCCTTTGATATTACATCCAGGTCTGCAATAATAGCTGAAGGTTCAACTGCAGTCACGGAGATTCTTTTTCCGTTGTCGCTCAGGCTTGCACGCGAAGAAACAACCCCGTCATGGCTCGGTATCGTTGGCACGGCTATCCACGGCTTCCCTGCGAGATAGGCGGAATACTTGGCTATATCTATGGTTTTGCCGCCACCTACTGCAACAGCAAAGTCATACCTGTGTAGCCTTTCTCCTAATGCTCTAAGCGCCTCTGCTTCCAGTGAATTGGGAGTGAATACGTCTATGCGGTAATGCGACATGCTATCAAGCACTTTCTCCCCTGCAATTTTCATTATTTCTTCCGTGCAGAACAGGGCGCATTTCCTGCCCAGGCGCAGCCGCTCAATGAGCGATCCTGCGCGCGCACATGCGCCTTCCGATATCTCGATAACGTGCGGAAACAGCATCATACTCCATTAACAGATAAGGAAAATTTATAAGCTGAATGGTGAGGGAATCAAATCATAACAGCCTCCTTGAAATTCTTGAAATGAGGATCTCCTGTGAGAATCTTGGCACCAAGTTTACGGGCAGTTAGAAGAACGAATATATCTGCAAGCCCGATATTTTTAATTTCCTTTTTGATGTCTGCGTGCAATTCACCTGCTTCTTTGGAAAATGCAATATCTATGCCGTATATCTGTGAAATGCCAAGCACAATTTCCATAGCCGAGACAAAATCAAGACCTTGTCTTTTTGTCACGCTAATAACTTCGGAAAGGGTTACAATATTTGTGTAAATCTCATGAATATTGCCTTCTAGAAAATCTTTCGCTTTCCTGCCTTTCTCTGAACCTTTGAAATATTCCACCCATGCGTATGAATCCACTACAAATCTAGTCATGAGCCTTCATCTCGTCCTCTTCAGAGAAACTTTTCATTCCGCGAAATATCCCGAAACCGGATTTTTTAGGTCTTTGTATATCTATCCTTACAAGCTGCCCTTCACGCAGGTCTTCTTCGTGCACTATTTCCTTGGGTATAGTAATCACTAGTGACCCCCCGACTTTTCTTGTTCTCGTGATAGTTTCCATAATTACACCTCTATGATATTTTATATACTAATAGTTATATAAAGCTATCCGTTTAGATTTTACAGCTTTACAATTTGCCTAAACAAGCGGCAGTATCCTGCTCAGGTGAATGGCAAGCTCCTCTTCTGTCAGCTGCAATTCCCTGTATTCCAGGTGCTTGCCATGTTCCGGATATACGCGATATCTTCGCCTTCCAAGAGTCAGCGTGCCTACCGCACCGTCTTCAAACATGCTGCTGTGAAGCGCGCCATAGGAAAGCCTGAAAGATCTCATGTGCCTGTTATGATAGCCGACAGCATTGCCATGCCCGTTACCTGCGTTTCCCAGCGGATCTATCACAAGAACCCTGCAATAAAGCTCCTCGCTCTTGCGCCTTTCCGACCTCAGAACTCTCACGTTCATTACGATGCCTATTCGCTTCCTTTCCGCATTCATTTCAATCCTCCCTTCAAATACCACCTGCAATTTATTTATAAGCCTAAGAAACAAGTAATGTCATGAACACACCGAAAACATCTGCCACGCATGCATGAAACCGCTAACAAGGATTTCGCAAAGGCGGTTATCTGCTCGTGCTTGGCAGGTGTGAGCGATGAAGGATAAAGGTAAAGGCAAGAAAGGCAGAGGACAGAAGGGTCATTCTGGGATAGATTTGTAGAGGAAGGTTGATTACGTTCCAAATAAAATCTCTAAACGAGAACTTCACAGAAAATCCTATATGACAAGAATTAATCTTCCGGAAGGAAAAGGTACGAACAGAAGCGAGGGTTCTAATAAAAGATTGGAATGGCTTCTGTGCCGGAGAAATTAATTAAAATTCCAGAACTATCAGCATCATGGCTTTTGCAGTTCACCTTGTGCGAAACTCAAAGCCTTCCCTGAATTTGCTGATTCTCTTCTTCATTTCTTTCGCTTCTTTTCTTGTAAGCAAACGCTCTCTTGGAAGTATCATATGCCATGCACCTTCTTTTCTTATTATTAAAGCCCTCTTTTTAAAGCCGCCCACATCAGCGGTAATGCAATCGTAGCATCAGCGTAGACTGTTGCTGTCTTGGCTTTTTCAGAAATCTTGCCCCAGCTTATGGCTTCCTTTGGCAGCGCGCCGCTCAAAGACCCATCACGCTCCACCGCCGTCGTAACATAAACAGCCCAGTCCAGCCCACCCTTAAACTGTGACCACCATATGACGTGATGCTTGCTTATGCCGCCGCCGATAATCAGCGCGCCTCTCTTTTTGCTTTCCCAAACAAGATTGCTGAGAAGTGTTTCATCAGAGAATACATTTACCCGCAGCTTGTGGTCCTGCATCCACTGCCACAGCTGATAGCCGACAGCGCCGTCCGTAATGCCCGGCACGATGACAGGAATTTTGTTTTTATAGCACCAGTATAATATCGAAGAATCATTCAGGTTTTTGCCAATCTCCCGGCATAGCTCATGCGTGCTTATTTCCTTTTCCCCTATCTCCTTCAGAATCTCAGCCATCTTCTTCTCTATTATCTCTCCGTAGCTTTCATTCGGTGCAATGACATTCCCTATCCTGTTCAGCCCTTTCTTGTGCAGCTCTTTATCATCCAAACTCCAGTCGCCGTGATAATAGTCCTCGAATCTTCTTGCGATATCATGGTCTAATGTCCCGCAGGTCGTGATTATCAGATCAAACGCCTTTGATTTGCACATGTCTGCTATTATCCCGCGCACCCCTGTCGATATGATGGCTGCAGGGAACGAAAGGATTCTCAGGCTGCCTTTCTCATTCAAGCCTTCTTTTAGTATCTTCACACCATCTGCAAGGTCTTTTGCAGAAAACCCGCCGCCCTCTGACATTGCCTTGATTATCTCTTCCGCGCTTTCCTTTCCTGTGAAATTCATGTCTTTGACCGGATTCATGAAATCGCCTAGTAAACTCTCTCACGCCTATCAATCTTTACTATACCTATTATCTTGTTATCGTAGTCGATCTCATACAAAATTCTATAATCTCCAACACGAATTCTGAAAAGTTTTTCTTTGTAGCCTTCCAAGACCTTAGAATCGCGTATCATCGATGGGTCTGCCTTAATTTCCTCTACTTTTGTCGTAATCCTTTTAACTAAAGATTTATCAGCTTTCCTTAGGAATTTTGCAGCTTGATTCGAATATCTGACTTCGAACATTATAATCCTGACTCTTTCTTGAGTTGTTCATGAGAAATAAGTTTGCCTTCTTCTTTTTCTTTCCTGTATTGAAGCAATGCCTCATAATCATCTTCAGTCATAATGCTATCTATGTCTACCATATGTTCCCTTATCTCCTTTACCTCTCTTTCAATTTTTTCCAGCTTCTCCAGAATCTGGGTTTCTGCGCTCATGAAAATAATTAGCGCACGTGTTTATAAGGCTTTTGCAATAGGAAACAGATGTTTTAATTTTCTGACTTGCATTTTTTTGTCATTCTTTCTTCCTTTACAGAATCTTTTGAGCCAAAAATTCAGTCCACTTTAGATTATAGTGAAATTTGATTCAATAAGCAAATCCAAAAAGCAGCAGGATCATTATATTTCCGTAAAGTATCGTGAGCAGCAGCGTTATCGGAAAAACCATTCCCATCCGCACGCCGTCCTTCACAGTTACAAAGCCTTTTCTTTTTCTCAGCAGTTCCGCCTCCGCCTTGCCCAGGCCTTTCCATTTTTTTGATTCCAGAAGCACGTCGCCTTCCTTTAGCTGGGAGTAGTTTATCCTCTTCACAAATGCTTTCTTCTCCAATGCCCTTGCATAAACTGCGAATATCGCCATGACTGGTATAGCTATTATCCATAAAGAATACGTGCCAAAAAACTGGTATGCGAATAATGCAAAGAATACTGCAATTGCCGTTACAATCCCAACAGTATATTTTTGTTTATTGATTTTAGATGAGAATTCCTGAAAAGTCCCCTTTGTTCTGATTCCAACAATCACAGAATAGGCAATAAGGTATACAAGCATGACCAGGACAAGGTTGAATATGTAGTCAAAAAACAAAGCCATGTCAGGCAACAGGTAGAATATCGATGCGAATAACGTGGCATCGCCAAATCCCCACATGCCTCGGTTGTAGAGCAGCCACCCTGCTGCGAGTATAGCTGTCCCTAAAATGAGGGAGGTTATCATTATGCTGAATATCCCAAACGTCAATGCGTAGACGTACCAGATGAAAATTCCCAGTATTGTCATCAGGCAGATAACCTCATCTGGTATATCGCTTGTCTTTAAGTCCCATAAACCTGCGGCAAAAGATCCTGCAAATGCCATAGCCATGGCAGCCAAGAGGAAAATCTCTATCATCAAATAAATCTGGCAAAAGAAAATATAAAGAACCCTTCCTGCATCAGCATCGGTGGGAAAAGAAGGCTATTTTTCAATAAAGAGAAAAAGAAATGCTTTAAAAAGATGCGTTGAAAAAGGTATTTATTATGGCACATAGCAGCCGCGTGCGGTTGAACCATCTAGGTATGATATTTAGTTAGTTGCGGCTGACTAAACAGCAGACTGGATGGAAATCGGCGCGTTGCAAGGGAGCTCATGAAAAGGCCCTGGGAAGGGCACAGGCTTGGATTGGATAAGGCACGCGAAGCGCTGGCATGGGCATGCGAGGATGGGATAAAGCATATAACTGCGTACGTCCTTTCTCTGGAAAATTTCGCCACCAGGCCCAGGCAGGAGCTTAGGTATATATTGAAATGCATGGGGATGGAAGCAGACTCCATAATGCAAAACACGAACCACGTGGTGCACAAGCACGGCGTAAAGGTGAATTTCATCGGCCGCCTGTCTGTTTTGCCTTCCTGGCTGCTTGAAAAGATAGATGCTGTCGAGAAAAAAACGGCAAAATACAAGAAGCACATCCTTAATGTTGCACTGGCATACGGCGGCCAGCAGGAGATTGCGGACGCTGTGAGGCGGATATCGGAAAAGGTGATGAAAGGTATCATAAGCCCTGCAGTTATCAACGAAAAGATCGTGAAGGAACATCTGTACACAAACGGCCAGCCAATGCCTGACCTGATTCTGCGCACAGGCGGAGAAAAGAGGCTGAGTAATTTTATGACCTTTCAATCCGCATACTCTGAACTGATCTTTCTGGACAAAAGGTGGCCGGAGCTCACCCGCGAAGATTTCGAATCTGCCATAAGCGAATTTAGCCAAAGGCAGAGAAGATTTGGGAAGTAGTTATTACCGTTCACTCATCACTCTTCCCAACCTATACTGCTCATCGTATATCTGCGCCTCAGGCCTTCGCACATAGTCGTAATGTCTAACAGTATCCCTTGCAAGCTCACGCACCGCCTCATCCGGGTACGTCTCCACCATTTTCCCGAACATAGAATGCACGATGTCATCGGGCTCTGGAGACTGTGTCCGGGGCGGAGTGAAACCATCTACAGATCCGTGAGGCCCTTTGTGTCTGTGAGGACGCCCTTCGCATCCATCCACAAAACCTGCAAAAGCAACTGTTCTCATCAGCTCCTCTCTGGTCTTGTCCCCTCCGATACCCCTGTATTTCTTTCCTCCCCTGCCTGAAAAATCAGGCGCTACAGCTAATCTATTAGCCTCGACAAATTTCCTAAAGAGCATTTCCTTTCTGTCCATGTAAAAAATGAATCACTCGAACAAATTTAACCTTTTCCGTTTCTTCTATTGTCATGGCAGCATCAGAGCTCGTATACGTAGGCCTCTTTGTCGTAGTTATAGGCATAATCCTGATAATAGTAGGCGGCCTTGTCAATGCCCAGGAGAGCAGGAGTGAGGTAGCGGTAGGCGGTTTCATAGGTACTATACCATTCGGTTTTGCCACAAACCCCGCCATGTTTCTTATAGTATTGATCATAACCGTTATTGTGGCAGCAGCCTTTTTCGCCGTGTCTTTTAGAATTATCTGAAGTGATGGAATGGAATACGCGTTTTCGCGTGAAGACGTAAAAAAGCCTCTTATAGACGAAGTAATGGTTCCGCGGTCTGTCAGGTGCTCTTATCGTAGCGGCAACCTTGCGTGCATAACTCCTCTGAGACACAGGATCAGGGTCGTTCTGAAAGATGAAAGGGAGATGTCTTATGATTTATGCGAAAGCCATGGGGGCGGTCTCCTGGAAGGTTTGAAGGCTGCCGTAGACGCAGAAACTTACAAAAGAATTCTTGCCATTTTGTCTTATTGATTCATATATTTGCTTTTGCGAAATATCTCCATGGATAATATCATCGACCTTCTCAAGAAATGCAGGCGCGGTCCCCAGATAATCACGCCAAAGGACGCCGGCGTTATCATTACCGAGACCGGACTGAATTCAGGAAAGCGCTGCCTTGATGCAGGCGGCGGATCGGGATTTCTTACGCTTATGCTTGCGAATGTCGTGGCGCCAAAGGGCAGGGTATACAGCTACGAGAAAAATCCGAACTTCGCAGAGATAGTGAAGCATAATGTGAAGCTGTGCGGACTTGAAAAAATCGTCACAGTAAAAAACAGGGATGCAGAAGAATTCAGTGAAAAAAATCTTGATCTGATAACGCTGGACATGAAAGGCGCTGAAAATCTCATTGGCAAATGCCACAAAGCCCTGAAAAACAAGGGATTTTTATGCGTATATTCCCCGCACATCGAGCAGCAGAATGCCGCATCTAAGCGGATGAAGAAAGAAGGCTTTTCTCAGATAAAAACCGTGGAGAACATCCAGCGAGAGTGGCTGGTTGGCACGCACACCCACCCGATTCCTTCAGGAGTGATGCATACCGGTTTCCTGACATTTGGGAGGAAGATTTAGCCTATAAATATTTTTGTACTAGAAGGTTCTGCATGGTTGGATGTGGCGATATTGCTTACAGAATAACATTCGATTTAGAAGGAGTTAGCTTTGCAAATGAAAGGATGGATAGTCTTCAGGCATTAAGAGTTACCGGAGAACTTGATAGATTAGGTATAGCTTACAAATTAGAAAGAGGGCATATAGGAGCTAGCATGTATTTCGCTTCTGGAAAAACTATAACAAGGGATGATATAGCAAGGGATATTTAGAGAGATAGGATATTAATGGGCCTGGCCAGATTTGAACTGGCGTCTCGAGCTTTTCCTCCCATTCCCTTTCATATCATCGGAACGAAGTTCCGAAGGCTTCTTTGGGGTTGCTCGAAGAGCGAAGCTCTTCGGCATGTCAAAGAACCGAAGGTTCTTTGAACATCTCCAAGACCTTTCTTTGCGAGTGCAAACTGCTTGTCGCGAAGCGACAAGCCATTCTCATTCGTGAAAGGGATTGGACCCGAAGCTCGGATGCATAGCCGCACATATGGTCTGCCATAATAGCTTAGACCAAGCTACACTACAGGCCCTTGAGAAAATTCTCTATAAAGAATTACTTAAAGAGAAACAATAAAATCTAGTATCCTCCAGTACCGCCACCGCCGCCTCCGCCGCCGTCACCGCCTCCGCTAGGTGCGCTGTAACCACCGGAACCACCTCCGCTATAGCTGCCTGAATCACCTCCTGTGTACGTACCGCCTGTGGTGCCACCTGAGTAGCTTCCGCCTGATCCTGAATCTCCGCTAGGAGCATAGTAGGTTGATGTCGTAGTTTGTCCTGTAGCAGGGTCTGTGTACGTGTAGGAGTATGCCTCCGGCGATGACCCGCTGTAGCTGGTTGATGTTGCCCCAGTGTATGTGTACGTTGGGCTTGAATAATATTCACCGCCTGACGTTCCGCTTGTGCTGCCTGAATAATATTGGTCGTATGAATATCCTGGCGGAGTATAAGTACCGCTTCCTGTATACGTCCCGCCAGTATAGCCAGATCCTGTCCCTCCTGCCAGCGTGCCGTCTGAGTTATAATACATGCTTGATTGAGGGTCATAATTGTACGTGCTGCCGTCAGGCGCCTTGTATTCATACTGTCCAGTGCCAGGCTTGTATTCAGCACCGACTGGTATGGATGTTGTAACCTGCTGGTATCCTTTTGTCGGATCGTACGCAAACGTTCCTGTATAAACAGCGCTTCCAGTGTCCTGTGCTGTATAGTACGAAAAGCCGTCGTTCTTGTAATCATACTCGTATACCGCCCCTACGTACGTGTTCTCATAATATTGGCCTGCAGATGTATCATAGTACTGATACTTGAACCCGCCTGAATCATCCCTGTAAGCAGGCGGCGTGTATTCTGATCCGTCAGGACTTGACCACGTTCCTTTTGTGCTGTCATACGTCCAGTCCGAGAAATATCCTGATATCCGGTCGTTCGGATTATACGTATAAGAAGTTCCGGATTTGTCTTCTGCTACGAGCATGCCGTTATGATTATAAACAAAGGTCTCCTTTCCCTGTATGTAATCCCCTTGCACATACGCTTCTGTTGCCGGGTCATAGAAGCTTACAGCCCTGCCGTCCCACGTATAGCCTATAGGATCATCGTGGTCGCCAAGGTTGTTTCCTTCGAAGGCTCTTGTCGCAACGTAGTATGCCTCCATCTTCTGCACCACTTCATCAGAAAGCTTGCCTTCGTCTGCATACTTTGTATAAGCCTCTTTCAGCGCCTCTGGCGGAAGTGCATACGGCTTTATGCCCTTTGACTCCAGGACAGTATAAGCGCTTCTAAACTCATCAAAGAATTTTGCCCTTTCCGCAGGATCTGAATAATCTTCAGAAGCGAATATTCCGCTTACGGTCGCCTCTGCCTCGAGCGAAATTCTTGCCCTGTACTCCTGTTCAAGCTTTGCAGGATCCCATTTCGTTGGATCTTCCTTCTTCCCGGATGCCTGGTACTCGGTTGCGATTCTCTCTGCAAATTCCTCGTGAGCAGGCCTCTCCCAAATTGATTCAAATATTGTCTCGCCAAGCTCTGCAGGCGGCGCAGTTGATATTATGGCCGTAACCTCCCGGGCAACCTCGCCTGCCTCGCTGGGAAGCACGAAATCATTCACAGCCTCAAAAACCCCGATCTTTTCTGCGACGGCAACGTCTCCCGGATTCTCCACTCCCAGCTCGGCAACCGCCGCGTCCAGATCATTATTCGCTCCTGCCTCCAGCTCTGCTCTTGCTTCTGGATCGTCATGATAATTATTTTCTGCATAGTCGTCTACAAACAGCTTGCTGTCTATTTCATGCATAAGCTTGAACGCTGCGACAGGGTCTTCATCCCCTCCCTCGCCAGCCTCCTCAAGGGCGTCGATAATATCGTTCCTTATCTCTTCCGAAAGCTCGTCTGCCTTCAGCTCGTAAAATGCCCTGAGCTGCTCAAGGTCATCAGAAACCTTTTCCTCGAATTCCTCTATATGCTCTCTGTATATGACTTTTATCTCTTCTTCTCTGGCATTCGCAAGATCTTCTATCTCTGCCGCATTTTCAATCGCATGGTCGAATGTTACTTCAATAGCATCGTCGCTCGTTGTTATGTCCTCCCTTGGAAACTCATCCTCTACTTCGTTCTCTATCTGCTCTAACGTTCCTTGGTCGTCTCCTGTGAATGTTATATCCCCTACATATCCTCCGTCTATCCTGTCAATGATAAAATCAGGGGCAGTTATCCCTTGCAATCCAAAAAGGTCATTCAGCGGCACCCCCGTAATGTCGCTGATTCCGTCTCCGTCCGTGTCATGATCATCATCTATGCCGTCATTGTTCTCATCTTCATAGTAGAAAATAATCTGTCCGGGCTGTGGGGCAGGAAGAGATTCTCCGATCTCTGCAAAAATGACGTCTGTTCCTGATTCTAGCGTTCTTGCCACCTCATCCTCCAGAGTTGATATAACCTCTTCAGGCTCGCCTGTCACTTCTGTTCCATGGAAGATCTCACCCATATCTTCCAGTTCTGCCAGATCCTCTTCTAAGGCAGGATCTTCTGCCGCATCACCGACTAAATTCACAGTAGCGTCTACGGGATGATCATAAATGCCCTCTGCAACCACAGCAGGCAGCCCTTCTGATTCCCCGCTGTCAACAGGAATAACAACCCCAAGCTGTGCACTCAGGGCAAGCGTTTCAAAATCTTCAGCGCTAAAATCAGCGTCGCCGCCATAGCTTACTAAATGAATAGTTTCAGTTCCGGGTGCAAGATAATTCATGGCTTCCACTGCTGTTTCTGTGCCAGTCGCTCCGGCTATGGTAGTTACCTCATAGCCAAATCCGTCTGTTTCTTCCAGATAATCACTAACCTGCCTGAACTGATCAACTGTCTCTGTAGACATTGACTCAGGTCCTCCAATGAAAACAACCTCGCTAACTTCCTGGTATTCCCCGCCGTCTGTAAAGGCGTCCAGCTGGCCTATAGTCGGTTCATCTCCCATTATCATAATGGGATAGTTTGTTTCGCTGGAAATTCCCATTGCTATTGCAAGGTCGATAGGATTGTAAGAGCTTACAATAATAACTGTGCTTACATCGCTGTTTTCAACAGCTGTTGCTGCTGTTGTCTCTTCCGCAGCTGCTTCTGTCTCAGTCGCCACCTGGAAGCCTGTTTTTGCCAGGCCGGCAAGCGAGCCGTTCAGGTAGATTGAAATAGTAAGCACTACCACAAGCAATTCAAATACGGCTTTTTTCGAGACGTTTTGCCGTTTCATAGTATGCTTCGAAAACGAACTATATTTAAACTTTTCGTGAATCCGATGGTTATGGTTTCCGTTGTCGTATGCAGCAGCTTCAGGTTTTATCCGGAAGTAATCAAGCTTCAAAGAAGGTTGGAAGAATCTGGCATTAGATGCGAGATTCCAGTTCCTAATCAGTATCTCGATCCTAGGGAACCATGGAAATTAAAAGAAAGGCTGATAGAACCTCAACCTGAAGTTTTCCGAGCTATGTGGAAAAGTATTAGAGACCATCTTGCAAGAATCGGTTCAACTGAAGTTGTTTACGTGTTTGGCGGCGGCGAAGGTTACGTAGGCAATGGGGTCTCCTCAGAAATGGGTTATGCGCATGGGATAAGAAAATTCAATCCGCTGCAAAGGCCAAGAACAGTTCTTTCTTCAGAGTCTCTTGTTGATGTTGCTATGAGAGGATATGTGGAAGAAGTTGTTTCTTCCGAAGTTCTCGTCGGCAGATTGTCAAGCCTGCATTGCTAATTAAAAGAAGAAAAAGAGGCGCGATAAGGCTCGCGCCTCAAAGATTCTGGCACTGGGAAAACCTTGCCTTCCCTGTCCATAAACAGGAGATAAGGTCCGTCCCTCATTTCCGTTCTTCCGATAAGCACCACACCTCTCTCAAGCCGGCGTTCTGCCAGCCTGGCTAACCTATCAGCCTCTCTGATGGGCTCATAGGCGCATCTCATTTCCATCCAATCACCGATATTATATGTATGTTTCACGCATGAGAAAACGCCGTGAAACAGAATGAAACAATTACCTTTGTTTCCTTAATTCAGCTTCCGCCTTTATGCCTTTGGCAACCTTCGGCCCCAGGATCCGTGACAGCGTAGCTTCTGTAGCATCTCTTATGTCCGCCCTTGTGCGTATCCCTGCCCTCCACAATCTTCTTGCCCTTGCACGCCCTATGCCTTTTATCTCCACAAGCCTTAGGAGTTCCTCGCGCACGCCATGCTTGACCCGCAGCTGCAATTTACGCCAGTCATTTGCTATTTGCCTTTTTCCAAGCACTAATGCCAATTCGCTGCCTGCGTAGAGAAGCCACTCCGCGTTTCTGATTCTTGTATACAGCTCGCCCGGCGGAAGCGCGTATCTGTCAAGAATAAAATCCTCGCCCCGCTCATCCATCCAATCCTGCAGGATAACTGCGCATTTGACAGCTGCTAGATACATTTCATATCCGACATCCCAGACTTCAGGCGCATCTTCCATGTTCGATGAGGCAAGAACATCTGAATATTCTTCTATCTCAGCCTTTTTCAGGTTAGGCAGAGGCATCTCGCTGCAGGTTGATATCGCAACCAGACATGCTAATGCGTCTTGTGCCTTCAGATTGCGGATAATGTTAACGGCAGAAAGCGGATCCAGGTACAATTGCGCTGCCCTTTTTCCAAGTTCCGTTGCCTCTATGATACTATCTTCCGTCATCGCAAAAGCAGGCTTGAAGTCGCCTTGTGCAAAATCTCTTTCAATAAAATTCCACTGCTCTAACTGGTAAAGAATCTTCTCTATCTGCTTGCCTATTTTTTTCATATCACCGGACTGGTGTCCGAAGAACGTTTTGGAAAAGAATTTCTTTACATCAGCTGTTGTAGCCCCGGAACCCATTGCGATAATTGCAAGAGTATGCATTCGCAATGCACTTTCAGCAGATAGTTGTGACATTATAGGTTCCGGCTCCGAATCCAGGTAACGCCTGATTATCATCTCTGCGTCTGATTCGCTCCTTGCAGCTATTATCGCCTCGCCTTCTTTGTCATACTTAGGTCTTCCCGCCCTGCCGCAGAACTGCTGCACCTCCAAGGCAGGAATATAGTCGCTACCGTAATTCGAAGAATACCTGCGGACATCGCGGACAAGAACACGCCATGAAGGCAAATTCACCCCAAAAGCCAGTGTAGGTGTTGCTGTGAGTGTTTTCAAAAAGCCTTCCCTGAATAGCTTTTCTATAAGCATCCTTTGCTTTTGCACAAGGCCTGCGTGATGAAATGCAACGCCTCCTTTCACGCATTCTGCCGCTTTCTCGCACTGCTTTGTAGGTGTCGGCAATGCATTCATAATATCTTTCGACGCTCTTTGCAGTATTTTCTTTTCTTCTCCGCCAAGAAATTTGCTGCAAAGAGGTATGATCTTCGTTGCCAGCGATTCTGCGTTCCTGCGCGATGAAAGAAAAATCAGGATTTGCTTTCCTCTTTCCATGGTGTCTTTAACAACTGCACTTTCATGGTTGTTTCCATCAAGTTCGTATTTTCTATCGCCATCTTGCCAGAACGTAACCCTGTAAAGGTCATCATCAGGATAAACAACTCCTTTATGCAATTTAACAGGCCTGTAATCTGATTTCACAAGCTTGGCATCAAGCCACTTTGCTATTTCGTCGGAATTGCTTATAGTTGCTGATAATGCCAATATCTGTGCCTTTGTTTTTTCCCTGAGCATTGTCAGCACGGCCTCCAGAGCAGGCCCTCTTGATTCATCTCCCAGTGTATGCACTTCGTCAGCAACAACCAGGCTTATGCCAGAAATCCATGATGCATTGTGCCTTATCGCAGAGTCCATCTTTTCATTAGTGAGAATTATAACGTCATACCTTCCAAGCCATTCCTCTGCAGAATCAAAATCGCCTGTTGAGATTGCAATTTTCATTCCCAGCTTTTCATACTTCTCCTTCATCTCTTCGTACTTTTCAGAAGCAAGCGCCCTTAGCGGTGCAAGGTAAACGCATTTTCCCCTGTTAAGATAATGCCTGATTATTGCGATTTCCGCTACAGCCGTCTTCCCGCTGGCAGTCGGTGATGCAACTACAATATTTGTGCCTTCTAGCAATCCTGCCTTAAGCGCAAGCTCCTGAACAGGATTCAGCTCTTTCAGTCCAAGCGCAGAAGCAAACTGTTCTGGAAGAGGCAGTTCCAATGGGTTCATATATTAATTAGTTAATCTGAAAACAATTAAATACCCCTATTTCCTAATTTACTTATGGCAAAACGAAGAGCCGGAAGAAACGTGAGACAGGCAAGCAGGGCAGCAGATTCCTATGAAGGGCAGCATTGGCGTGGCGCTATTGCAATTATCATACTGCTGGCAGCTATCATAGGAGTTCTGGTGACATTAGCCACAGTTTATTAGAATTCTCTCTTGATAGAAAACTCGACCAGCGCCTTTAGTTCGTTTTTAGCTTCTCCTTCTCTTAGCAGAGGTTCGAAGTCATTCCAGGCACTTTCTACAAGATTCTGCGCCTTTTTCTTTGCATATTCAACTGCATCGTGTTTTTTGATTATGTCTATGGCTTCTTTTATCAGGTTCCTGTCATTCGTGTGCATATTCAATATTTCTATCAATCTCTTCCTGTCGCCTTCATCTGCCTTCTTCGATGCGTGAATGACAAGCAAGGTCCTTTTGCCTTCATGTATGTCTTCGCCTATATACTCTTCTACAAACTGCCCCTTTCCTGATTGTGCAGTCAAATTCAGAACGTCATCCTGAATCTGAAAGGCAATTCCAAGACTCTCTGCAAAGCGCCCCGCCTTTTCTATAGCTTTTTCATCCGCACCTGCCAGTATCGCGCCTATCTTCGCAGCCATCCTTGCCAATGTTCCGGTTTTGTAAGCGCACATCTGCAGATACTCTTCTTCGCTTATCCTGTCTGCGTTTGCAGTGCCATTATGCCATGCTATATCCATGCCCTGGCCAAAGGAGATATTAATCATCTCCTGCACGTATGTTTCATAAATTTGCAGTTTTGTCTTTTCATCGAGTTTTGATTTCAGAAGGACAAGCAGCGGCAGGTAGTACATGGCATTGCCCGCGTTTATCGCAATGTCCTGCCCGAATATTTTATGCACGCACGGCTTTCCTCTTCGCAATGTGCTATTGTCTTCAATATCGTCAATGCAAAGCGTCCCCTCGTGGATAAGCTCAGGTATCACAACGAAATCCGCGTGTTTTTTCGCATCGCCGCCAAGCGCCTCGCAGATAAGCATCATAAGCACAGGCCTCCATCTCTTGCCCCCGCGGTCTAAAAGGTTCCATAGAGGTTCCGCTATCGCCCGGTTCGGCGCCTCCAGATTATAACGAAAACGGGCATTCCCAAGTGCAAACTCAAGATTTTTCTCATTATATCTTCTTGGCATCCACTTCTCAATCATCTTATTGATTTCCGCCGATCGCTTTTTCAGAAGCTCTTCCACATCCATTAGAATAATTCAAATGAAAAGGATAAAAGAGACTTTTGAACGTGCTCATGGCTGGGCAAGCCTTGCCAGCCTTCTTCCTTCTTTCTCATGGCCGTGGACTTTCCTCTCAGGACCTCTTGAAAATGTCATCAGGAACGGTATTATTTCTATCCTGCCCACGAGCATCAGAATTATCAGGACCCATTTGAGGTGCGCAAAAAGACTGACTGTGGTTATGCCTGTAGACAATCCGACTGTCCCGAACGCCGACGCAGACTCAAACAGGGAATCCATGTAAGAAAACCCCGCGGTTGTAAGGGCGATGCTTCCCAGAAAAACTATTATGATGCCGAGCAGGATAAACGTGGAGTTTACAGCCACATCCCTGATGGTGTATCTTCTGCCATCGAAGTTCACTTCATATTCCCTGCCAAAAAGAAGGGAATTGATAATGCACGGGACAGACTTCAACAAAACCGCTAATCTGACGACTTTTATGCCGCCCGAGGTCGAAACGCTCATTCCTCCTATAAACATAAGAGCTACAAACAGCAACTTCAGGCTGTTTCCGAACTCTGAGAAGTTCCATAGCGAGAATCCTGTCCCTGAAGAAGCGCTGACGACGTGGAATATTATTTCCGCGGGATTCAGGCCGTATGCAAAAAATATGCCTGCAGCTGACGCGGCCATTATCCCAAGAAAAATCAGGAGCTCTTTCTTCAGAGCCTCCCTGAACTTTCCGCTGAAAACCTTAAAGTGGACGATGAAGCTTATTGAACCGAGAAGCATGGAAACTATTATCAGCACGTTTCCCGGGAAGGAAACGAAAGCCGAAAGGGAGTTTACAGGAGAAAATCCGCCTGTCATAAGGCCGCTAATCATCAAAGCAGCTGCATCAAACAGGTTTGCAAAGCCGAGAAGATAGAATGCTCCTGTAAGGGCAGCAAGGTACGAGATGTAGACGACAAGTATGGAGGCGAATGACCTCTTTATGTCCTTCTTCGAGATGTCAACAAGGCCGATAATCCTGCTTATGTTATGAATGGTATTTCCCTTGTAGAAGAATGCAAGTATCAAAAATACTATGCCCAAACCTCCAATCAGCTCTGTGAGGCTTCGGTATAGTGCCAGCGAACGCGGGACGGCGCTCATATCAGGTATCAGCGACAATCCCGTGGTCGTGAACCCCGAAGCGCTTTCGAAAAAGCTGTTTGTAAACCTGTCTATTGCATTTTCCTGGCCGAAAGGATTGTTCCATAAGTATGGCACAGAGCCGATGAGGGATAGGATGAAAAAAGACGAGCTCAACAGTATGCAGGACTGTTTGTAGCTTATCTCCGACCTGCGGGACAAGGCGTTTAGCATGAAACCTAAAATAAAAAAACAGAATCCCGCGACAAAAAAGGAGATTAAAGCTTCCGTCTCCCCGAGGTAAAACGCGGATGCCACGGGCAAAAGCAGGAAAATTCCTGCTATCTGCATGACAAATCCCAGGTTTGACAAAACAGGCCTCATGATACCAGCAACAATTGTTGTGAACCCGCAAATAAATATAGAATCCTACCCTCTCAGGAAATAAGCCGCCCCTTTCTGGATCAGAAAGATTATCACTATGGCATTCAGTATCAGGTTGCTGAAAAGCCCTGTAACAGCCAGAAGAAGTATCATTCCTGCGATCGCATCAAGAAAGCTGAGTATTATTCTTTTCGACAGGCCGAATATTATTCCCTTGCCTATGAGATAGACGCAACCAATAACAGCGAAAGAAAACGGCACGGCATTCAAAAACAGAAACAGGCCTATTATCGCCGCAAACAGTAAATGAAGCAAACCGAAAATCTTTTTCATAAACAAACCCCGCCTCGCGAAGCGAGGCGCCTGCATTCACAAAGTGCAATGAAAGGATTAAAGCGCTTAATTATCGGGGATATCGAAAGGTGAGTTCTGGTTCTGCGATTATTTCAGACCCGATAAACCTTTTTCAGTGGGAAGAACAATAATTCTAGAATATGAAACCTAAAACCATTGAAAGGCTCATTAGAAGATTGAAAAAATTGCCTGTAATTCATCTTGATACATCGATAATTTTGGAACCAGGAAACACAGAAGAGGGGTATCACTGCAAGAAATTGCTAAACGTGCTGGGTATCAAATATAGGGGCAAGCTGTCTCTGGTTGCCTTGGGCGAATTGCTTCTGGACATAGTCGGGCTGGAAAACTATTCCGAAAGGCAGGATTCTGTAGAATTTGTTTACAGTTTGATAAAAAGAAAGAAAATAGAGTACGGCATCATAACGAAAACTGTGGATGAATCGGCGACCAGAATAAAGCAGATAGATCCGAGAATAGAGCAGACGGACCGATTGATTATGGCGTGCGCAGCAGAAGATAAGGCTGATTACTTCGCTACGTTAGACAGAAAACTGATCGGAAATGGGAAACTCGAAAGGGAGCTTGGCGCGAAAATAAGGCATCCCAAGGATTTAGTCTGAGCCATTTCTTTTCCTGTCAATTTTCTTAAGCTTCTCAAAGGTACCGCTGCGCGTCATTTTCTGGTACAGTTTCTCAAGTTCAGGCTCTTTGAACTTCACTTCTTCTCTCATGAAAATCAGATGGCAGAGAATGTATTTATAGCTTTCTGCGAGCAGGTTGCACTCCTTAGTTCGTACCTATAAAGAAATTAGATCCTCAATAATCTTCGCACCCCATGCCTCGGTTTACAATACTTCCATTCTTCAGAATTTCCATGCACTGGGATTCTGCATATCTTGCTATAGCGCTCCAATCGTCTTCCATCACTACGCTAAAAGGTGTGCCTGCCGTAGCTAAATATTTTTCAACAGCTTCTTCAAGTTTATCTGAAATCCTTTCCTCTATTTCTACTCGCAATGCCCCACGACACCCCTCGGCCCACTCATGAAAATCAGATGGCAGAGAATGTATTTATAGCTTCCTGCGAGCAGGTTGCATTCCTTAGTTCGTATCTACGAAGAAGCTGCGCTTCTTCGGGACTTTGAACCTTGCACATTCACAAGAGTTCTGGCTCTGCAAGTTCTACCCACCCACATTCTCCACCTCTACGACCAGGAAGTCCGCGCCTGCATAGAGAGTGTAGAATACGTCATACGCTATGCCTGCGTTTGAGTCAATATGATATCTTATCGTGCATTTAGCTCCGCTGCTTTCCTCGATCATGCTAAAGCCCGTGCCTGTCTTTGTGCCTTCTATGCCATCTATGATGATCGACGAGTCTTCTGGCCTTATTGCTGTTCCCGTGGCTTTATTGTGAATTTCTAGGATTCCGCTGGAGGCAATTTCTCCATTCTGCCTCTTCAGGCTTATTCTCAGGATTGCATTCTCCATTACAAAGTTGTCTTCTTGCTTACAAGATGCATCTGAGCCGGATATTTTCTCTATTTTTCCTATTTCTCTTGTTCCGGATTCCATAAGGTCTGTGGAAATTCTGTAGCTTATTGTATTATTCTGCAGAGACCATTCCCCTTCAGGAATTGAAACTGTTCTGGAAGATCCGTTTCCCTCGCTTGCGACCTCGTTTAATAGTCTTAACAGCTCTTTCAGCGAGCTCTCAGCAAGCTGCAATTCCAAAGCATCTTTGCCTCTGTCCAGGGCCGGCGTTGCTGTCAGGATAACCAGCGATATGCCTGAAATTATCAGCAACGTCACCAAAACCCACGATACAATCACGTTCATCTGCGAAACACCTCTATCCTTCAACCAAGCCTTTTCTCCTTATCTCTGAGCTATCATCGATCAGGACAAAATCATAGAGCATCTTTTCATTATCTCCCTGGGAAGTTGTGAGAGATTCCGTCCAGCTTTTTATAGGGGTTTTATATTCTATTGTAATTTCAGACGTGCCGCTTGAAACAAATGCAAAAAAACCTTCGCTGTCTTTCTGCACAGATCCGGATACCTGTTCCGGATCCGAGTTCGTTGCTTCTATTGACACATCTATCTTATCACCCAAATAATTGCCTATGACGATGTCATATCCGCTTTCGGTTCTTGCAATTTTAGCGTAAACAGACTCGAACCCGCTTATCTTCCCGTCCACATGTTCTGTGAATTGTTTCACGCTGTTTGCCCCCAGAGCATATCCATACTCAGCCGCTATACTCTCAGCAAGATAGCCCTTGTAGGGTGCCTCCGTTTGCTATACTCTCAGCAAGATAGCCCTTGTAGGGTGCCTCCGTTTCTGCAAGGTTTGTTGAAAGCGAGACCGCGAACAGAACCAGCACCAAAGCTATCATAAACGCCCCTGCAACAAAAACCTGCCCTTTCATGGATTACACCTCATGCCCTCAATATTCATTAGGGAAAAAGAATGGCGCTCTTTCTCGCGAGCATCGTCCATTTCATTCTTCCCGGCTTTACAGCAAAGGGAACAAAAATAAATCAGCCGTTTCTTCCCTCTTGCTACTTCATTCAAAGATTTCATGTCGTCATCTACCCAAACAAGTATATTCTCAACGTCCTTGGTTGATTCACATTCCTGTATCCTGCGAAATGCCAGTCTGCTATTATGGTTTCTCTGGCAGTTCTTTTTGCACCCGTGCATTCCGGATTGCATATCTCAAATTCGTAGTCATCAAAGAAACCTTCAAGCATGCTCTTTATTCCGTTTGCATTATCCTCGAAGACAAATTCCCGGAGTTGCGGATCTGCAGATAGATACTGCAGATTCTGATAAGCATGCTGTTTTGCGTGGTCTGTGTTCACAGATGTCAATGAAAGCAGCGGCAGCGCTGCACTTGCTATTATCAAAACCGCAATCACCGCCTCAATCGAATAAGATATTCCTTTCATGTTGCTCAATCCCATACGTCTACAACTAATTCTCCTCTCTCTACATCCGCATTTTCCTTTTGGAACAATACATGCCTTCGTGCTGACACAGTCTCTCCCTGTGGCTCCAACCCGTAATTGAAAAATAAATTTTGATTGCTGTCAATTACTGATACGCGGAAATGGTATATTTCCTTTGTCGCTATGTAATCCTCGGATGCGAGTTTTTGCATTGCTGAGTATGAAAGTATCCATCTTCCCTCAACAGGCCATGTCGTGCTTTCTACTACCTGCAAATCCGGGAGATTCTCCGATCTGGATGGAAACGAAGAGTCGTCGTCAAACCATATTACGAATTCACTGCTTCCGTTTGCGGCAAAACTTGCCTTGTCTGCAGACAAAGAATAGCCGGATGAGCTGCCAAAGAGTCCCTTTCTGTATATAGCCAGAGAGTTTTTATCTATAGGAATGCTTATGTTGCTGAAAAATATTTCTACCGCCCCATCACCAGCAATCGTTAATTCAAAGAAGTACGCCCTTGTTCCGATTCCCTTCGTGCCTATCTTGCCTGAAGACCATTCTTTTTCAGCAATCTTCAGCAGCGATTGCGCATAGGAATTCATCGCATTTTTTTCCCAGGATTCTGCGTATGAATCTGTATATGCAAGCACAGAGGACATAATAACTGCGAATGACGCAAGAAATATTATCAAAGCCGTTACATAATCTGTTTGTGTTGCCATCGAAATCAACCTCACGTTTTCCTGCAGGAAAACGTGCATTCACATTTTCAACCTCACATTTCGCTGCAGCGAAATGTGCATTCACTTTCAAACCTCATATTTTGCTACCCACCTTTCAAAACCGCGTGTGACTGCAGAGACGTATTCAAAACTATTTCCACTACGCCACCTCTCACGCTTCCTGATATATCAACTGGAGCAGAACATTCTGAAATCTTGTCATTGTTCTTGTTGTAAAATATCAAAGTTTTGCCGTCTGCCACTATCGAATATCTTTCTCCTGCAATTTCGTCGGGAATTTCTATTTGTTTCAGAGACAGGTACGATCCTTCGTAGGAAGATTTGTGGTAAAGAGACCCTAATTCTGCAGCTATCTGCTGGCAAAGCGCCTGAGATTGTGACTGCAGCAGAGCTCCGGATGAGTTTTCCCTGAGTGTGTTGACTGCGACCATCAGTCCTGCTATAAAAACCAGCGTCAGGCCAAGCACAAGCGCATGAGATACAAGCATTCATTTTCACCTTCGCGTCAACCGCGTTGCAGGCTTATCAGTGGCGGATCGCCTCCTGTATTTCGCACTATTGTATTTGCAAAAACCCTTCCTGAGATAACTGCGTCAGCAATCCTTGCGTAAAGATATATTAGTGAACCTGTCCCTTGGAAAGCGTAATCACCGTACCTGCTTCTATGAACGGTGCCTGACGACAAATCCTCGCTTGCAGATGCCAGCGATGAATTGGACAAAGCTATGATAAATCTGCTTTCAGGGCCCTGTCTTACGCTCATAACTGGGGTACCTTGTGTATTATCAAAGCCCGATGACGCCAGTGATTTTCCTGCAAAAGCTATCGCCAGGAATTTGTTTTCTGATCCAATGCCCGAGAAAAAGGCATCATCGTAGGTGACTTTCAAAGAGTCTTTTGCTGAAAAAACGTTGCTTCCGGTTCTTACTTCTAGTGGATCTGGAAAAGATGACTTAAAAATCATTTCTGCCGTATACCCGTGTGCGGATGCTGATAACATAGCTATGATTACTAACAGCGATAGCAGGCGAAACATAATAGAATTAGGTTCAGGGTTAATAAATGGTTAGCATTGCTGCATTCATCTTCGGAAGCCTCCTCCGAAAACCTCCACTTTTAGGTGGAGGTAAGGATACAGAAGGCTTCCGAGATGCCATGCTTCAAGAAACCACCGCATTTATGCGGTGGTTCATATCAGAAGCATGTCATATTGTCAATCATGGCTTTTCGTATACTACGATAGAAGCGCATCCTGCGTTGTCCTGAACAGGGCAGCTTCTATCAACCCAGTTGCAGGGCGGCGCCCCGGGATTGCAGTCGCCGTTGTGCATCTGCGCAATTCCGTCTGCATCTGCAATAGTCTGTATTTCTGCCACCCCGACATCAGTAAGGGTATTCAGAACCCTGAGTCCTGAAACAAAATCCACAAGCGGCGGGTATGACTGGCAGCCCGAACCAGCCGGATTCGGAGGTCCTGAGCACGTTTCCGGCGGCATTCCTGCCTGAGGAAAACCGCAGAGGTCTCCGCAATGGCCTGGAAGACCGTTGTCGTTAGCTGATTCAAATTCGATTAAATATTCCTTTCCCATGCGCACAGCAAATTCAGGCTGCTCAGGTGCAGGCTTGAAATAGCGGTAGAGCGTGCTCATAATCCTTATCCCTGCGCAATTTGCCGCCTCGACCTTGTATTTGTGCAGCGCAATTCCATTTTCAGCAGCACCGGTATCTGTCCAATCAGTTGTTGGTGAATCTCCTGTGATTTCAGGGTTGTAGGTTGAAGCGAAATTTGTGTCCCTGTAAACGCGGTAGAACTCGGCCTCAGGCAAAGCCTGCCAATTCATGATTACATCGCTATCAACCCTGTAAACGCGCAGCGTATTGCCTACAGAACCAGGCAGAGGCTTGTCGCATTGCGCGCCAGCGATGCCTGCGCCTGCGAGGAGCAAAGCTCCGAATAACTTCGATGCTTTTCCTAAGTAAGCCATGTTTCTAATTGCGGCCGAATACTATAAAAAGGCTCGCCGAGTCCTATCTAAGGGGCTGCGGAATGAAAAGGAATGCTAGGGTCTCAGGTATAGTTTGGAATTTCGTAAAGCCGAATTTGTGGAAAGTGCTTATATTCTTGTTGCTCTGGGTTTTGGCCATTACTATCGGTTATGATGTTTCTTGGTGTCCTGAGGGAACTAATGTATGTGTTGGTGGACCTTACGAAGAAAAGTTTTCTCCTTTCTTCTTTCCATTTGACTCATACGAGTGGACTATTGCAACATATTTCTGGTGGTATATTCTTGCGTCCATAATCTATGCTATAACGCACTTTGTTGCGATGAAGACGAATCAGCAGTCAGTCCTGAAAATAATGGAAATAGAAGTGAAGGATATCCTGGAATGGCTGAGGAATCTAAAAGGCAGTCAGAAAGGGGCGATAGTAGGATTTTGTTTTTCAATGGTTTTGTTTTATTTATGGTCTTTGAATCTATTGTTTCGTTCAGACTCTTCACTACTTGAAGTCGTAATAATACTCCTCTTCGTGGCATTTAGTTTTTTGTATATCATTGTGTTCACCGTAGGTTCCGGGATTTTCGGCCAGGAATACTTATTGCTTGTTATTGTTGCAACATTTCTTTCAATGATTTTCTATACAAAAATCGGTGCAATTATAGGGGGCCGGTTGGATAAAAAACAAAAGAAAAGTGGAAAGAAAAAGACTGCGAAACCAATCTTGGTTGAATTTCCTCTTGGTGAAATAAAGAGACAAGGCTTTCATTTGGCAGCAGGCGTAGTTCTTGTGTTTCTGTTAAATGCCAATATCTTGCAATTATACCATCTGGTTTTGATTTTGATGCTTGGATTTGTAGTCTCTCTTCTATCTAGAAAATACAAGATGCCTGGCATACAATGGTTCTTGCATCATTTTGACAGGGGAGGCAAACTTCCGGGTCATGGAGCGCTTACGCTCCTGCTGGGAAGCATCATAGCGCTGACTTTGTTCAGCAGGAATGTTGCCTTAGCCAGCATAATGGTTCTGGCGCTAGGCGACAGCCTTTCCCATCTCGGGAGATTCGGCAGCATAAGGCACCCCTTCAATAAAACCAGATTTTTGGAAGGAACCGCAATAGGGATTGTTGCTGGAACTTTGGGTGCACTGTACTTCGTTCCGTTCTCTGCTGCCTTTTTTGGCAGCCTTGCCGCTATGATTGCGGAGAGCTTTGACCTGCGCGTTTCCAAAGTGAAAATAGATGATAACTTGCTGATTCCACTTGTTGCTGGTTTGGTCATGAGTTTGGTGGTATTGAATATCAGTTATGCTCCAGCCTTTTCACATCCGTCTTCATTCCAGACAATTCCAACAACGGAGGAAACAGAGAAAATTGCACTTAGCGATACAGAGAAATTTAATATCAATGAATGTATCGAGCGACGTATAATGCCAAAGGAAACGAATAAAATCACGACAAGAGCATTATTGAATATATTTGGCAACAGGACACCTTCAGACTGTCCAAAAGAAATTTTGTCGTCTTTTCCCACTCAAGATAAAATCGACGCCTGCACTTATAGCAAAGGGATTGTTGGGGATGAAGAAATAGTCTTATGGATAGCAAGAGAGTATATATTTTTAGAGCGAAATAGAAGTGGAAATAAGACATTTTATCAGCCAACTTACCAAACAATTGAAGTGAATCGCTCTATGGGGATAAGTCACGCAGACATCGAAATGTATCCCTGGGGGGAGATAAGCCCGTTTTGTTTGGCTGAGGAGGAACATCCATACCTTAGGCTCTCGGAGAACTATTCTGAAGATTATTCCCTTTCTTTGGAAAAGATCGGGGATGATATTTATGCAAAGATCGGTATTGATCACATGATTGGTGTAGAGGGATGCCTGATGAGTGGTCAGGGATATTTTGGATTGACTACTAGCGAAAGCAAATTCAATTTGAGTGCCCGTCTTGTGCCGCCATTCTCAATAAATGCCTGCAATCTGATGGAACAGCAAGACAGGGATAAATGCACCTGTGTTTTTGCCCTCTATCAGGAAGGCGGGACGTGGATAGATTATTTGCCGGATTCATTAAATATGGTGGGAAATATTAATGACGTCGATCTTAGAAACGAATGCGAAGAGGAAGTGCGTAAAACATGGGAGGCTATGGAAAATAGAGATGAAATAATACGCCCAGAAAAATTCCAGGCAATGGAAAAAGAAATCAAACCAAAACTCGAAGACACATATATAAGAAACGTTCTCTGCGGCGAATTTTGCAAAGATGGTACTTGTTTAGGAAATCCCCCAGCAGGTCGAGGAGTGTGCACAGTTCCAGAAGAAGAAATGCTTATAGGATACGAAACCGAAATCTGCAAAGGAACCTACAATTTAACCGCAGGCATTAAAGTTGCTGTCGATGGAACTGACATAGACTGCAAAGGAGCAACTTTGGTCGGAAACGGCACCGGAATCGGCATTGATGTTAATGCATACAGAAATGTAACAATAAGAAATTGCAACATAAGTAATTTTGATATTGGAATTAGCACCGCAGGTTCTAACACTCTCCTGGAAAACAATTCCATAGAGAATTCCAAGAATGGAGGAATTTCTGCCAATGGCGCAAATTCCATTTCTATATTTAATAACACGCTTTCACAAAACAGCGGCACTTCTATCAAACTTTCAAAGGTTGTTACTGGAAAAATAACAAATAACACTGTATCTACGACCTTTTATGACGAATCTGGGTTTGGAGGCATATTTATTGAAAATTCAAACGGCATCATTCTGCAGCACAATGAAATTATTAATAATGACATCGGAACCCAAATAACAGATTCCGAAGGGGTTTTGATTTATGAAAACATTTTTGAAAACAATGGGATAGGATTGACGATGGATGCGCTTTATTCAGAGGTCTCTAATAATTCCATTCGGAAAAACAAATTTAGATACAACCGCGATATAGGAATGTATTTATTTCGAGCCTCCGAAAATTCTTTTTTGGAAAATGAATTCTATGGTACAGGAATAGAAGAGCAAATTATCAACGAAACTATGTACACCAACATATTTTGCAGCGTCAATATTACAAATTACTATTACGACGGAGCTTATGGCCCGAGTTGCGGACCCAAAATAGAGATTTTATTTCCAAAGGAAGGGGTCAACGAAGGCGATTTTGAAGATGTAGTTGTGATAACCGATAGGATAGCAGAATGTAAATATTCAATGACGAAAGAATATCCAGACGGTAACCTAAAATCATTAGGAGGAAAGCTGGGCAGTGAAGATGGTATAAGGCATACGATTGTAATTATTCTGTCCCCCAAGGGACATAAAGATAGGGTAGAAGTTACATGCGTGGACTCCTCTGGTAATGACAGTAAAAACAGCGTCACATTTTCTTCTCGTTAGGCCGTATGCCAAGAGCTTTTTATCTCTATTCGATGCATATTGTACATAGAATGGTAGATAGAAATGATGAAAGGAGCTATTAGAATAATTGTGCCGTTTCTAATAGTCGCAACTGCAGTAGCTTTGGTTCTAATAGTGCCCACCGCGTTTAGCGAAACTTTGGAAAGCAACATTCAAATTGGAGATAGCAGCGGCGAAATTTCTACAAGTCCGTCCACTGAACCTGTAGCAGAGACTACAGAGCAACCCAGTTCCCAGCCATCCCTCGAAATTATCGTAGACTCCCCGACACAGCCACCAATAGAAACTCCCTCTTCGGAAAATCCTGAACGCCATAATGAAGAACAGAAAGGACCGCAGGAGCAGCCTCATGAAATTCCTATATCACCAGACGGCGGCGATTTTGACAAAGGGCATGGCAATGAGCCGACACATTGCGATTTGGATAACCCGTCCGATAAGTGTCCGGGCAAGGACGAAAGAGAAATACAGCCATCCGAAGACAGCGGGAACATTCCTGCGCAGGAAACTCCACCCATATCTGGCAGCTCCCCGGGCTTCGTTCCAGTTACGCACCCTGAAGAGGATAAACCCCAGATTGAAAAAACCATGCTCTGCACCAACCTGTACAACCCAAAGGCAAAAAGAATTGTTCCGTCAAATGACCCGTCCAGATATTCTTCGGCATTAATTGACGAGCTATTAACAGGGCCGAATGTAAGAACGATACCCGATTTGAGGGATTCGATGGGAGAAAATGTAGATAACGTTCAGGAACTGTTAGTAAGCAGTTCAATAAGCAAGACTCCTAAGACTTATTTGCTAGGCGGCAAGCAATTCACAGTTTCAGCGGTAAGTCTCAACTTTGCTGGCGATATCCGTTTCAATATCAACAGCGAGGAAGTCACGTCAGAACTGGGCGAATTTATGCATTTCGATGGCCTACTGATATGGAACAGGGCTTCTGGAGACTGTAGTTTAAAATCTTCCCCCGGCGCCTACTCTGATATCGTTACACCAGCTGTGCTTTTTGAGTTCTATTTTGTCGGAGACTCTAATGCGTGCAAGCCTAAAGTAAAGCAAACAGGTGGCGAATTTGTATGGACGTCATGCGACGGCACAAGGACGCTTCACCTTGAGGAGAGAGGCATCGATGAAACATACGAAAAAGCAAGTTTCTGCGAAACAGATGAGAATAGATTCGAGGGTATAGAAATCGAGCATTCTTTAATCAACGACTATTTAACTAACGGGTTCTATTTTCAATATAAGTGGGCGAAAGCCTGCTATTCGAAACGTGCTTCTGTGAAAGTTGATGGCAAGGAATTCTCGCTTGATGAAAATAAATGCACAAGCGTGAATTTTTTAGATGACAAGGCGGCAACGCTTTGTTACTATACCAACCCAGATACTAATGTGAACTCCATTCTAGAATTGATTTTCTTTGAAGATTATTTGCTGTCATCCTGTGATGGAGAAACTTTCCCTTTGGTCGCATCATGCTTTCAAACCAAATGGGCACAAAACTGGGCACAAAGCCGATTAGCAGAATTTGATGGATTTGATAGGGAGTACGAGTTCGTCCAGCGTTCCGCAATAAAAGATCATCTTGAAGATTTCTACCTTGGATCCGGTTGGCAGTTCAAAGAATGGGAAATATTTCCCGAGGGAACTATGGATGCGAGTGATAATAGTCAAAAATCGATGGAAGGAAGTGGCGGAGAGCCTAGTATCCAAGTTACGCCTGGAGAGATTGTAATTAATTATATGCCGCCCGAAGACGAGCCTCTGGAATTGGCTAGTGGAAAGGAAATTATAAACCAAGGCGGAGAATTGTTGAAAGTGGCCATGGTATTGTGGCTAAAGCGGATCCCTTTTAAGTTTGTTTGAATTCCTCACGCCACCGCCAGCACAGTATATCCTACGACCGCCATCACAAAGCTGTGCTTTAAGCCTGCTGTCAGGCTGCCCTCAGCCATCTTTCCTATGCCAAGGCCTGCAAATATTCCCTGAACAAGAACCAGAGACAGGAATATGTTTTGATACAGCCCTATTGTTCCGGTTTCTGCCTCTGCGCCCGATGACAGGAGCGGGATCAGGAAAGAAGCCATCACAACCATTATCCCTACAAACACGAAGAAAATGAAATAGCCTGTGATCATCTGGGAGAAAACGCTTGCCGAACGCTCTTTCTTGACTTTGTCAAGCTCTCTTACAGCATTTGACATCGAGCTCATGACATCTGCAAGCCTTCCTCCGCTGTCATGCGCCTGTATTATTCCGCGTACAGTTCTCGCAATCAGGGCGCTTTGCGTCTTCTCGCCGAAATATTCGAGTATTTTTCCAAAAGGCACCCCCCATTCCACCTTGCTGCTCATCTCCTGCACGAAAGGGGTTAGTTCTCCGTAATTATTTCCTGCTGTTTCTGAAAGTGCAGCAGGAAGAGGCATCCCGACTGAAATATTATTGGTAAAATCCTCTACGAATCTGGGGAATTCGTCCTCGATTTTCCTCAGTCTCCTGTATTCCTTGTACCTTACATAAACAGGAATGGACAACGCCGTGAAAGCTGCAAGACCGTTGAGCAATGAGAACATACGAAGATCAGAAGAGAATATTATGACACTCACCATAACTATTGCAAAGGCTATGGCTATTGCGACTATCGTTGCGGTTTTCCAGTTCATTTTCATTTCCCTCACCCATTGGTTATACGGCAGGTTGTGTGTAATGCACAAACAGCAAAAATGCGATGTTGAGCGCAGGCAATACGGCATATATCCCTATGTACATAGCCGCAGGTATGCTCAGTCCTGCAAAGCTTCCTCCTATAACCGCAAGCATCGACAGTATCGACACGAAAAACAGCGGTGCGGCAATGAGAACGCCTATGTAAAAATCAGCGTACGTTGAAAGGGTAGAGAGCCACTTTTCCCTCTTCAATTTGTAATTCGTCATGCTCCTTTCTGATGCAATGCGCATGTATTCCTGAAGATCGCCTCCTGATGATATCGTAGCTGCAATGCCGTTCAAAAACTGCCGCATCTCATCAGAAGGCGTCTCTTTCGCTGCCTCCCTGACTGCGGTTATAAGATCCATGCCAAAAACCTCCATGTTCCTGTAAATTCGCCTGCTTTCCTCTGCAACCTCCCCGTACTCATCAGATTCTGCCAGAACGCGAAACACGTCCTGTGGCGGCACGCCGCTTCCTGCAAGCGCACGCATATGCAGGGCAGCAAAAGGCAGGTTTGTCTCAACGTTCTTTTTCTTTGACGATGCGATGCTGCGCGGATAGAGCAGGAATCCGGAAACAGTAATCGCAGACACTATTATTGCCGTGGATATAGAAAGGAAGACAGACTGCAGTATGCCCAGTCTAAGAAAAATTCCCATCACAAGCACGTACGCAAACGATATTACAAAAGCCAGAGAGGTAAAATACAATGCCTTTCCGGCATATATCTGCGGCAGCACCTTCATTCTGGCTTTTTGCATGGATGGCTCTAGCCTTGAAAGCAACGGCTCATAACTGCCCGCGACTGAAAGAAAATACTCAGGTACCTTCATTTTTTTCACCGCTATCTTCATTAGAAGAAGTGGCCTGCTCTTCGCCTGTTTTTGCTGGCTCTTCCGCCCTTTGTTCTGCCGCCTTCAAGCCTTCCTTTGCTGCGCTCCTTCCTGCATAATGTTCGCTTATCCTCTCTGCAACCTCCTTCCACTGCATCTTGCTTCCCCTGAGGCTTTTTAGTATCGTTTCTTTCTTTTCCACAGATTCCTTCACCATGCCCTCTGAAATTCCTTTTTCTGCCCCGATTTTCTTCAGGACCGCTGAATCTCCCTTCATGATGAATGAGTCGCTGACAGGATCCCAGGAGAACACCTCGTTTATTATGCCGTTCTTGCCTACCTCTGCAATGCTTCTTATCCTGCGGCTATTGCTGTCTTTTTCAGTTGCCTTTGTCATAAGTATGATAGCATCAAGGGTTTCTATCATCGACGGCGGTATGGATATTGGAGGCAGTTGCAGCCTTTTTAGTGCGTCGTCTGGAGATCCTGCATGCATTGTTGACATAGTGGCCATTCCTGACGCCATTGCCTGGAACATTACGCTGGCCTCTTCGCCCCTGACTTCTCCGACTATAAGATAGTTCGGGTTCTGCCTGAAAGATTCTTTGAGCAACTCAAACATCGTAACTTCTCCTACAGTAGTGCCTGAAAATGATGTTCGTACAACAGCAGGGAGCCAGTTTTCGTGAAGAACGTTTACTTCGCGCGTGTCTTCTATGCTGACTATTTTTGCGCTTGGCGGGACAAAAAATGCAATGCTGTTAAGCATAGACGTTTTTCCGCTTGCAGTCGCACCTATGATAAGGATATTCGCCCCTCCTTCCACAAGCTGCCACAGGTATGCAAGCATCTTTTCATCTGCTGTATTGAATTCAATTATATCCAGAGGAGTGTAGGGTCTTTCCGGGAATTTTCTTATCGAAAATGAAGGTCCGCGCGTTGTCACGTCTTTGGCCAGGGTTGCCTGAACTCTTGTGCCATCCGGGAGCGTTCCGTCCATTAACGGCTCTGCGTGGCTTATGTACCTGCCGCATTTTTCTGCAAGCTTGACGACCATATCCTTTAGTTTTTCCTCGTCCTCAAAAATTATGTTTGTTCTCAGATGCCCGAATCTTCTATGGACTATATAGATATTTATCCCGATTCCATCGCAGGAAATATCCTCAATAAAAGGGTCTCTTAGAAGAGGCTCTGCCTCATTCAAGCCCATGAAATCCCTGTAAACATAATACATCATCTTCAGGTAAAGGTCGTTTGTTACTTGGACTGAAAAATCTTCCAGTATCTGCCTGAATTTTTCCTCCAGCATTTTCAATAGCGCCTGCTCATTTTTTACAGCAGAGGGAGAGACATCGAGTATTTGCATCAATGCACGCTTAATCTTTGAAAATAATTTTTTTTCCTCATCACTCAGCTGCGGTTCCGTGACTATATAGTTGCCTTCATTTATCTGCACGTGGCAGTACGGCCTTATCAGCGGATAAATGAAGGTGTATGGACGTTGCGAAGCAACGTCAGCCTGCCTTGGCTGATTCATCTCTACTATCCCCTGCGGCAAAACAGAGAAAGATGGATAGTTTGACTCGCTCTTTCTCCGTTTCTGCATAGAGCCGAGAAGTGACTGCAATTTCAGATTGACCATAATTGATATATTGCCAGATTATTAAAAAGATAAGGGGCTTACTTTTTATATAACTTCTTCGTAAGTTATTCATGGTCCTTTCATTTATAGTCTTTATATTCGGAATCATAGTTCTTCCTCTTGTCTTTGTGCGCATAATCTATCCCGGCTTGCTTAGAAAGAAGCCCTCTTTTGCAGCAATAACCGCTGCATTTTTTGTGCTGCTCGGATTTTTCGTGTCTTTTTTCATATTTCAGGCGGCATTAAGCATAGCAATAATCGCCTTTAGCTCCCTTATGATATTGCCGTTTGTTATAAAATTCTTGGAATCAGAAGAAAAACCTTCTGTTCATCTTCCTGAACAGCAGCCTGAAAATCAGGCACAGTCCTTTTACATAAAGCCGCAGCGGCAGTGGCTCTATAGCCGCAGCCTTACAGAAATATTCCAGCGCCACGAAAAGCTGATCCTATTCTACATATTCCTCTTCGCAGGCATGGCCATAGAATACACGCTCTTGTTTGCAGTGCTCCCGCCGGGAATCAATGAAAACGCATTCAGCAACCAGCTGCAGCTGCTGCAGCCTCGCGGCTCGTTTGTCGCGCCTGAATTGTTCTGGAGCATCCTTACAAATAACATCCAGCTCGTATTCGTAGCGTTTGCCTTGTCAGTGCTTTACGGCTCTGGCTCCATTCTCATATTAAGCTACAACGCCTCTATCGCAGGCGTTCTATACGGTTCATCTATCCGCACGCTGATTTACGGCACGCCTCCGTTCGCAGCAAATATAATTGCATTTCTTCCGCACACAATAATTGAAATATTGGGATACCTGTTGGCAGCAGTTGCCGGCGGAATCCTGATCAACGGACTCTACAGAGAGAATATCCGCGACTCCCTGATAATATTCGCCTTTGCCCTTACAATGATAATCGTTGGGGCATGGGTAGAAATTATAGTGCCGTTTTTGTAATTGTTTTCTTGTTTCACATTATTCAAAATAGCAGGGGTTTTGCATCATTGTTCCTGCCCGGAGGGCCTGGAAGTTCTTGAGCGGTTGATCTGCACAATGCCTCTGAAGCGCGCGCAGCCAGGGCATGCGTAAACCTTTCGCCCCCACATCGAGACCCTTCTCATATCTACGTTCTTCTTTATCAGCGGGTCTGAGATGCGGAAAGTTTTTTCCACGGCAAATGTTTTCCACTTTGGCACAAGCTTGCCGCAGAAGCCGCAGTTTATCTTCTTCTCCTGCCCGCGCTCCTTGGTGTGTGAATATCCCCTCCTGTATGGTGCTGACATGATTACCAGAAAAATAAAGAATGGAAGGTATTAAAAGACGCGCAGTCATTCCGCCAATTAATATTTTTGAAGGCTGTAATTTCTATGCGCGGCAGGAAAAGATATCATTACAAGGAATGGACAACCGACATGAATCACAAAGCGTATCCGGGATTCTGGCACCGTTGTTTGTACATGGAGACAAATGAATGTGCAGTTATGATCCACGTTTATGGGTGGGAGAAGATGGAACGTGGAGGTTATCAGTGGAATGTCCCTCCTAGAACTCCTATGGATTCTAGAGTAAAGATGAAATTCAGAACATTAGGAGGAACTATAACTCCTGTCGATGATTCCGTTCCCCCTGATTTTGCAGGAGAATGGATAGGCAGGTTGATGCGCACAAAGAATAGAAATCGCGAAATTGTCCGTATTGAACAGGAAGCGGTTGCTCTCTGTGAAATGTTGTACGATGAAGACGATGAAGATTAATTCTATTTCTTAGGCCTTCTCAGGAGGAAACGCATCTTCTTGCGCCTTGTTCTTGGGATATTTGAGGGCGGCGCTGCTGCCTGTGTTTTTGTTGCCGCAGCCCCTCCAGAAACAGCCCTCGTGGCAGGCTTGTGGTCAGGACAGTACGTCCTTCCTCCGGCAGATATCGTGTGAAGAGCGCACGTCGTTCTTCCGCACACGCTGCACTTCTGCTTTATTACCGTCGGCTGCCCGCATATGCTGCATCTGTTGCCGGATTCTTCCCTGCCCTTTCTTTTGCGAAGCACGTAGCCTGGATAGAAGACGTAGTAAAGAACTTTGTTAGGCTCTTCCTCCCTTCCTGCAAGTATGTATCCTATTATGAGCAGTATTAGTATTATCAAAAGTATAATCAGAAGCGCAAGCCATAGCGGGTCTATGGCTGATTCTGGAACAGTTGCCCCTCTGATAAGTGTCAGGCCGTCCTGCGCCTTCTGGTACGCCAGCCCATAATCGCCACTATCGTAAGCCTCTTCTGCCTGTGAAAGCAGTGACTCTGCCAAGGAAATTATCTCAGGATCAGCTCCCCGCGCCTTTGCATTCTCTATTTCCTGCCTCAGTTCATTTATAGCCTGCAGAGCTGTTTCTGCAGAAATGCAGGAGCGGCTTTGTTGCTGCGCTTCGCATCGGAATGTCGCAGGGTTAGGTGAATACACCGTCCTGCTTTGCGTTCCTCCGGTGCACGTACCCCACTCGGATGATTGTTGCGTACAGCTTGTTGGAAGACATCCTTCCTCTTCTGCAGTCGGTGAGCAGCTGCTCCCTACATACACTGTTCTTGTTCTGCTGAAACTCCCGTCCGCATTCTGCTCGCATGCAGACCACCCGCCTGGAGATTGACATATTATCCCTCCAATAATTACAGGTGTTTCCGGGAGGCTGCACGTTCCTGCACCTGTTGTAATTCCTGTTGCTATCTTTGTGATTACCTCTACGTCATTTGTCGTGACATTACCATCACCGCCGAGTACGTTGATATCAATGCAGCAGAGGTTTGACGGCTTTGCTACGTCACCTGCTTCAACCGAGTCAGCCAGTTCTACATCTATGCTATCAACCCTGCCGTCTCCATTCAGGTCCCCTCTTGCAGAATTACTATTGCACGCAACTGTTGTAGAAGGTGGCAGTTCGCCTATTGCATAAACATTACCGGAAAGATTTGCCGTATAAAGCACTGTTCCTGAAATAGCCGGTGACGAAGCACTGTTTCCAACATCAAGTGACCATACAACGTATCCCTGCACGCCTGGATCTATAGCATAAAGTTTGTTTCCTGCAGTTGCATAGATTTTGTCTGCTGTTGCCGGCGAGTGTGCAGAAGGTACTACTGTCGGTATTGCAACAATTTCCTGTCCTGTTATGTTTAGTATGTGCGTCTTTGAAGCAGATCCTGTTGCTATCATATCTCCGTTATTCCTTTCCAGTATTGCAGGTGATGATACAGGGGATCCGGCATCATGCTCCCAGAGCTTTCTGCCGTCTCTTGTAATAAACGCATAAATCCTGCTGTCATCGCTTCCTACGTAAACAATTCCCTTGTGCAAGGCAGGCGTTGATCTTACCCTGCCTCCGGTAGTCTGGTTCCATATATGAGTTCCTGTTGATGCATTTAATGCATACGTACGATTGTCATTGCTGCCTATGAATATAACGCCGCGATAGAATGCAGGCGATGATACGACCTTGTCGCCTGTAGCATACTCCCATACCTTTGTTCCGCTGCTTGCATTCAGGGCATAAATCTTGCTGTCATTGCTTCCTGCATAAACTATCCCTCCATGAAGGAGTGGTGATGATTCCACGGCGCCGCCCGTTGCATACTCCCAACTTTTGTTGCCGTTGCTTGCATTCAGGGCATAAATCTTGTTATTGGAGCTTCCTGCAAATACAATGCCGTTTGTAGAAACCGCAGGCGTTGAATGAACAGGACTACCTGTCTGGAACGACCATGTTATGTTTCCTGTCCTTGCATCCAGTGCATGAATTGCGTTTGCACTGCCTATGTATACCCTGTCATTTAGTACAACAGGCGAAGACCGGATTTCTGAACCAACGCTCTTTGTCCAAATAACTATATTCTTAATCGGCCCTCCCACCGGGTTATATGATGTTCTCTCCTTGTTTCTCTTGAATCCAATCCAGCCTTTGGGGGCATTTTCCACAGGATTCTCCGGTGCACTGCACGTGCCTGCACTTCCATAGCTGCCGGAAGAAATCCTGCTTATGGCAATGACATCATCGGTAGTTATCCCTCCGGTTGGAGTTGCAATATCTATGCAGCATGAATTTTGCGGTGCAGGGGATTGCCCTGCTGCGATACTGGATGCAGCTGCAACGTCTTTCTCGTCTATTTTACCATCGCCGTTAAGATCGCCTCTTGTTGAGCTTGAAGAGCATGAAACGCACTCGTAGCTTGCAATGCATCCGCTTTCATCCCTGATTGCAACCGGCGACCCTGACGCGCATTGTGGCTGTGGAACTGCCGGGCAGGATATTGTCCCTTCGATTAGCGGTGCGAATACGCTGAACGATGTTATGTTTGCAAAGGCAAAATTTGCCTGCGCATTCACTCCGTTCTGCCCTGGGGCAGAGAAGCCGCTGTCTGTCCAAACACCATTCGCATATCTCCATATCTTCATTTTATTTTCATCCAGATTTCCAAGCTCCTGCTCTGAATAATGAAATTTCAGAAGTGCATTTGAAGAAAGTGAGTTTGCCCTTATATCAAGCGCCCTGCCCAGATGGGAATATCCCTGCGGGGATGTTGGTGGTGCTGCCAGTGCAATTATAACATCCGTAGCTTCAAAGCTTAGCTGTATGCTTCCCGCAGAAATCCTCGTGATTAGATTATTATATGATCCCTGCTCTGAATTGAATATTGCTGGAAGTGGAGAAGCGCTTAGGTTTACTCCCAATAGTGTGTCGGCAAATCTGTTTGCTGTTGAAAGACGCAACAACATTGGAACAGATTGCTTGTCATTTTTAAGCTCATTGAGGTCAAAAGTAGATTTGTCTGTGTTATAAATGTATAGTGGGATTGCGTCTATTGCTGATGTTGATATCGAGTTTTCGACAGCTATGCTGTTGTCCAGCGGCGACGATGAATAGAGACCGTGAGAGCCGTCGCCTGTTGTGCTGATGATATTTTCCAGAAGCGAATAAAGGCTCTGGGACACCAGATAAAAGCCATGCGAAACGTCTCCAACAGTCGACATCTCATTTGAAGACGCCGTCAATGTTGATGAAGAAGAGTATATGCCATGCGAGTCCGCCCCTCCTGTTGTTATGATATTTGAATTCAAAGCAGCTTCCGTGGATATAAGCGATATTCCTGGAGCATTATCGCCGCTTGTTGTGATCTGATTCCAGCTTATGTTTCCTGCCTGCGACGGCGGGATGTTTTGTGAGACGACCTTTATTCCGTCAGAACCGTCGTTCTGCGTTATTATTGTGCTGTTGAGAATTGCAAATGACAATATATCATTTAGTAAAACGCCCCTTGAATCTATGCCTGCCGTGGTTATGGAACTATCCACGATTACCGCAGAAGCTGATTTTGCAAATACGCCGTCCTTTCCTGTACCGCTTGTGGATATTGTGGTTCGCGTCAGAGAAAGACTGTTTGCACTTTCTACGCGCACAGCAGCCCTCGGTGCTGTTCCTGCTGTGCTTCCAACTGCGCTTATCTCAGAGTTATTTATGATAAGGTCTCCTGCGCCTGCTGTTGATACT
>JACPJV010000029.1 GCA_016187395.1 Candidatus Aenigmatarchaeota archaeon | reverse complement strand
GCAAACGCTTCTTTCTTTCCTGTTTCTGAGTTGATAAGCGAGGTTGATATAAGAACGCCTGACAGTTTTCCTGAGCCCGACAAATCTGTGATCTGGATATTATACTGCACAGGATCGCCTGGACGAACTATACCGTATTCAGGGTCTATTTCTATGCTTGCATTTAGCAGGACTCCCTCCTGTGCAAAGGATAACGGACCGCTAAGCAATATCAGTCCGAATATTCCAAAAACAGCTGTTCTGTAAATCGCTTTCAAAGCCGTTTGCTTTTCCATTGTGCGCACCCTTTGTCATTCTGCTATGATATGGTGCAGGACAAGTACGTTCCGCTAATGCCGCCTGTTTCTGCTGCCATGGCCTGGAGAATATCTTTTCTGGTTACCCAGAGGCGTGTCGAATTTGTGGCATTAATTATCTGTGTAAGGTTATCACCAAGTGTCCAGACGAGTATTTCGTCATGCTGGCTCGCTAATGCAACAATATCTGTCACTAGTTGCTCGTTCTCGCCTATCTGTGATTGTGTGGCATACCCGTTGTCTATAAGCCAGTGGCGCATTTCCCTGTTAACATCCTCCCTTTTCGGAACGTTCCTTGCCGGATATCTTAGAACGCCGTCCTTCGAGTCTCTCACAAGTTCCCCGAACATCTCGTGCCTCCATTCTTTCCATTGCTCTGTCTGGTTTGGCTGCTGGCAGCTTGTATTTCCGGAATTTGTAAAAGTCCCTGTACTTGTGTAAATCAGTTCTCCTTTCTCGTCATAGGCTACCGCCCTCACCGTATTGTCTCCGGGGTACAGGCTTGTTGCAGGAACTATGAACTTGTAGCCTCCTGCCGTCAGCGTCCTGTCAGCATAGGAGGAGCCGGAGGGGCAGGTCTGCGTCTGGTTGACAGGCGTTATCTTGATCAGAACATCATAGAGCGGCTGCCCGCCCGTGACGTTGCCCTCGAAAATCTTTGAATCATTTCCGCCAGAAACGTGCGAAGAAGCGAACGTTATCATGGGCATGCCTACGAATATCGCTGCCGATGCCAATAGTGAAATTATCAGAACTATTCTTCCTGTTTCTAATCGCATGCTGATCTTAACATAGGTACTCAAAGGCGTTTTTTATATAATAGGGTATTTTTTGGGTGAAAAACTGCCCTTATGCTTGAGCAAGGATATAGTCACCAACGAATTTCACTATATAAATTTCCAGACCAAAAGAATATATGATGAAATGCCGAAGCCGTTTAATACCAAGCTCCTGAATTTCCTGTTCGAGCTCTCCCAGAAAAAGCACTGCATGAATTATCGGACTATTGCCAAGGAGATACGGCTGGAAAATGGCAAAAGGCTCAGCGAGAAAACCGTGCAGAGCTGGCTTAATTTCCTGAGATCGCCAAGCGTGTTTAACGGCCAGAAGCTCTACAGAAAATTTACATATCACCCGAATTTTTGCAAGGAACTTCTTGATCTGGAATATTTCTATGTGTTTGTGGAAGATGCAAAACATGATCTTCTCGACGCTTTTTCCAACATTTATCACGTAGTCTGGGTTTATGATCCTAAGTACGGGAAGAAAGCGCTGGTGGTGAGCTTTCTTATCCCTGGAAACCGTGTGCCTTCGTTTAGAAGAAAATGGGTATGGCTCAAGAAGAAGGGGTCTGTGACCAATTACAAGCTCTTCAATGTAAATACGCCCTATATAGTGTATTCTCCCTGGCACAAGACCGTAGACAGCGGCGGCCTGTTTCATCCAGAAGGGAATGCCCCTTTCATAATAGAAAAACAGATAAACGATTTCTCCAGGTACTGGTCAGATCTGCCCAACCCTGCAATGCACCGGACGATCAAAAACAATCCGTTAATAGTTCCTGTCCTTTTTGAATACGACAAGGAGAACATCTCCTCGCCCGAGGCCTGGAATCGTATGAAGGCAAGAATGGGAAATGACATCTGGAATTATATCAAAAAGAAGGGCAGGAAGAACGATGGCATTGGAATAAAGAGAATTCAGCAAACTCTCAAAGAAATACATGCGAACAATATGTTTCATCAGGTTAGGGTTGATTATGACCCGCTGGAATTAAGCAACTTCTGGGTGTACATCTATGTTAACTTTCCAAGAAAAGAAACAGCTCTCAACAAACTTAGAGATATCTGCCGCAAAAGCATTGTCACCTACATATATCCTGAAAGAAACACATGCAATCTGTTTATCGCAGCTCTGATAAATCAGAATGTCATGCATGACTTCTTTGATTCCATTTCTGATGAAAAGGCATATATACGAAGAACCTTTTTTGTCCTTCATTCAAAGTCGTATGATGTTATGCATAACCACATACACCGGCACATAAATTATTGGTCTCTTTTCGATCCTGAAAGATGCAGGTGGGTTGATAAAAAGAATTGAAGACAGTAACTATGATTTATTTCAATGAAACCAATACAACGTGATGAAAAACTACGCTATACTGAAATTAGGCCTTTCTAAAGGATCAGTCTATCTTGCGTGCATCCAGGATGGTGAGTCTGATGGTGAGTTTGGAAGTATGGCAAACAGATTTGCAACTGCAATTGATGCGGAGATTATTTATAGAGGCAGGGGTGCCCCTGAAGTTGTTCGTGAAATAATTGAAAATGCTAATGCAGGTGGTTCAATATCAAAAATCACCGAAAGAGAGATTGTTTTATTACGGTGATATTTTCTAGCTTCTTGGAATCCCGTATCTTTCCAGAAATATATCAAACCACTGCTTGTAATCATTCGCGACCACAGCCATTATCACCTTGTGCTCCGCAGTGCTGTAAAGCCACGACGTGTATTCCATTATCCACGTGACCAGATCCCGGAATTCGTCGTCTGTTAGATTTTTTATCTCGTCCACGCTCATTTTTTGTAGTTTCTGCTTCAGAGACTCTCTGTCATCCTCGCTCATCTGTGCAATCCTAGGCGCAATCGGCGGTGGCTCTGGAGAAGGAATGCTCTTCTCTATCTCAGCCGTCTTCGGGTCCTCGTGCCCGCTGCCGCATCCGCATCCAGATCCGCATCCCATGATTATGAATGGAGAAAGCAGATATTTAAAGTGAATTGCAATTTTACTCCAATGCGGGGGTGCCGGAGTGGCCAAACGGGCTAAAGGCGTATGGACGCTCTCAGAAAGGCGTATATGCGCTGCTTCGCGGCGCAGGATTGCCCTTAGAAGAGCGTCAGCCTGCTTAAGCTTGAGGGGCTAGTGGCTTAGATCCAAATCCTTTCACGAATGAGAATGGCTTTGGAGAATTCCAAAGAAACTTGAGTCTTTCGGACTCATAATATGAGTTCATAGAACTCGTCCTTCTTTTGGGGTTCTCCAAGACCTTTTCTTGGAAGAAAAGGGATTGGAAAGCAATGCCTTCGCGAGTTCGAATCTCGTCCCCCGCATTTTTTTGGTATTTCCTATGATACCAAAATATTTAAATATTGGTATTCCATATAGTACCATATGGATGCCGAAAAACTGAAACTCCTTATAGAAGAGTTTCACGAAACAGAGCTGCCTTCTGTTATAGAAAGAAGGTTAATAGACATAGACTTGGATACAAAGAAAATAGTGGCGGTTTTCGGCCCTCGAAGAAGCGGCAAGACCTACTATTTTTATTATCTCATTAAAAAACTCATTTCCCAGGGTTTGGAGAAAACGAGACTGCTTTATATCAATTTCGAGGACGATAGAATACTGCCTTTTTCCGTGGAGGATTTTGAAAAACTCGTGGAAACCTACTATGAGCTTTATCCGCAAAACAAATCAAAGGAAGTGTTCATGTTTCTGGATGAAATCCAGAACATTGACGGATGGGAAATTGCAATAAGAAGGATATATGACAAGGAAAGGGTAAGGATATTTATAACAGGATCTTCATCCAAGCTGCTTTCAAAGGAGATAGCAACCGCGCTAAGAGGCAGGACGATAAGCTATGAAATGCTGCCGTTTTCCTTTGAAGAATTGCTGGCAGCAAGAGGGATAGACGCTAAAAACGTTTTTTATTCAAAAAGCAGATTCGATGCAAAACATGCGCTGGATGAATATATGAAATTCGGCGGATTTCCGGAAGTAATAATGCAAAAAAACGAGAATACAAAGATACGAATTTTGCAGGAATATATGAATGTCGTTTTTTACAGGGATCTTATAGAAAGATTTTCAATAAAAAACAAGGTTTTAATAAAGGAGATGCTGAGATATGCAATTTCGAATATTTCAAATTATTTTTCGTTATCAGGATTTTACAAGCTTGCAAAGGAAAAGCACGGAATAACGAAAAAAACAGTTTTGGACTACGCCGGTTACATGGAAGATATAGGGATTATATTTTTCGTTAGTAAATTTTCATCTTCATTGAAGGAACAGATGCGCAACCCGAGAAAAATATACATTGTAGACACGGGCTTCAGGACGGCGCACGGCTTTTTTTTGACGGAAGATTACGGGAAGATTATGGAAAATTTGGTATTTCTTAAGCTAAAACATATTAAGATGAAAAATCCCCTGATAGAAATATTTTACTGGAAAGATAAAGAAACTGATATAGATTTTTTAATCAAAGAGGGCAGGCATATAAAAAATATTATGCAGGTATGCTGGAACATAAACAAAAAGGAGACGAAAGACAGGGAAACACAAAGTATGGTAAAGGCTCTTAAGAAGTTTGATTTGAAAGAAGGCGTAATAGTTACAAAGGATTCTGAAACTAAAGAAAGGATTGGAGGAAAAACTGTACATTACGTCCCTCTGTGGAAGTTTTTGCTGAAGAATTATAGTGAAACCATGAAATAACCCCGATTAGATTTCACAAGCAGGAGCATAGCTCCTGCTGTGCATGATGAACCATAGGTTCATCAGCACTGGAAAACCTTCAGTTTTCCATGTGCAGGAGGAACTTCGTTCCTCCTTGCATGCTTTCCCATCTAGTGAACCAAATTCCAAGTCGGTATTATTAATTTGGTTCACTATAAGCCGTGCGTTGCCTTTATTCCCGTCCCCCGCATTTCTGCTTTTTATTTTGTGCTTATATAATTTTCCCTCTGTAAATCTCTCTATGGAAGCAAAGGAAGAATTAAGGGAAGGAATCGTCGTCAGGGCAAGCATACTGAACTACGGTGATAATGCGGGTACAGTATTATTGTACATAGATGGGCAGAAGAAGCCTTTCCATTATCGTCATTGCCATTTGTTTGATGGTGGTGCGCCGATAGGCCAATGGGTTGATATCGCTTATCATGAATATTTAGATAGAGGGAATTTCTCGCGCATCGAAAGTGATGATATCCGGGCTGTTCTTGAAGAACATGCAAGAGAAAAACGAAATCGGGTGCCATGGCATAGAAGAACTTATAGGTTTCTCCCAAGAGACCTTAGAGAAAGGCACATGCATGACCGGAAACAAGAATGGGCAATTACCACAGACAAGAGTGACATAAGAGAAACTCAAGCAAGTTGCTGAATCCATATAGGAATTCTTTTTTATCTGCCTTTTGCCAAATAATATTCATGGCAAAAAAAGAAGAAGTGATATGGAACAGATCATTGCATCTGCCGCGGGAGCTGAAAATGCTGTTCCTCTTCATATTGTCGATATTCTTCATCGGCACAGCTGGTTTCGTAGTTACAAAGGGTGTGGGTTTCCAGGAAGCCCTGCTTGACACTATATATAGCATGGCTTTCATCTCTGTAGAGATTCCCAATGCAGGTGCGCAGGTCGTGAAAACGTTTATAGCTTTCCTGGGCGTAATAGCATTCTGGTGGGCGCTCTGGAATATTTTTGATTTTGTTTTGCAGGGGCGCTTTTCCGAATACATGAGGGAGATAGGCATGAACAGACGTCTGGGTAAGTTGAGCAGGCACTATGTCATATGCGGCGCAGGCCGGGTTGGAGAGCACATTGCAATCTTGATGCACAAGAAAGGCATAAGCCACGTTCTTGTAGACAAGAATGAGAAAAAAGTCCAGTTTCTGCAGGATTCCGGCTTAACGGCGATGTGCGGCGATGCCTTGGATGAGCTTGTTCTCCTAAGGGCAGGCATCAAAGATGCAAAAGCCGTGATAGCCGCGCTGCCCGAGACAGAAAAGAACATCATGATCTCGTTGATCGCAAGGGAGGCTGCGCCGAAAATAAAGATATACGCCCGCGCCGAGCACAAGGACCTTGTAAAGAGATTGAAAAAAGCGGGCGCTGACGTTGTAGTTATGCCCGAGGTCACAGGCGCTGAAGAATTATTCTCCCACATAATCGGCAGGCCGCGTGAGCTGTCGTCCGTGCACGTCTAGCGTTTTCTTCGGTGCTGAACCTTATGATCCAGCAATCCCATGAACAGCTTCTTCTGCTGCCATACGCCGACAAGCAAAACTGCCGGGAACAGGATTCTTAATGGTATCCGCAGCGCGGCAGAATATCCGGCAGATATAAGCCCTATGGTCTCCAGTACCAGCACGATCTGGATAATCGCAAATATCACGATTGCGTATAGAAAAGTCCGCCATCCCTCTGCGTGCCTCCTGTCTATCACCGAAGATATTTTATATAGCCACAGGATCGCGGGCAGCGTAAGCGCAAGTGATATGATATTCCATACCGCCGAATTAACGCCTAAATCCAGAACCATATTGCATTCACCCTCTCCTTCTCCTCGTTCCTTTCAGACGCACATATTCCCTGTGCGACACAAGATGCCTGTGATCCTCGCCTACAACTATCCTTTCTAAATCTTTCGCTTCTATGCTTCTTTTTCTGCCACCCTTTTCCATATACCTGCGCTCAATGACAAGCATGACAGCGAAGATCGCTATGATTATTATCAGTGCACCCGCTATTAATAAGTTGTCTGCGCTTGCCTGTTCTGCCTGCGCTTCCTGCAGCGGAGCCGCTACCTGAAACGTATCCGCTGCCTTTGCGTTTTCTCCGTTGCTATTCACTTCCAGTTGCAGCTCATAGGTGCCTGGAAGCGTAGATTCAGGAATATGCAGCGGCCTTGAAAGTGAAAGCGTCGTGGATATAGCTACGGTCTCCTGCGAGAAAATCTCGCGCATTCCTGTTCCTATGCTGGCAACCGAAACCGATAGCACAACGTCCTTTCTTTCTTCGCCGTTGATATTTACCAGCAGAATTCTGTAATAAACCTCCTTTCCGGCAGCCACTGCCCTGTATTCAGGCAGGACATCTATGCTTGCGCTTAGCAGGGGGGACGTGCTGAGAGCCGTTACAGCAACATCAGCGGCAAATGCCAGCAGAATGAGCGCTGTCAAAACAGACACCTCCCTTGCAAATCGGCTGCCCGGTTTATTCATGAGATATGATAAGTTTCGAACCCTATAAATGTTTGTATAGTGAAACAAGGAATTATTATGGCGGGGTTGTAATGATGTTCATTAGGGCAGAAAATCAGCTTTGTAGAAATGCTCAGCTATAGGGGTGAATTAAAGTGAGCCCAATTAATAATACCGACTGGAAATTTGGTTCACTTTATGGGAAACGATGAAATAACCCGATTAGATTTCATTGTTTCACTATAATTCATCATCTCGGCAGCCTCGCAGGCTCGGCTGCCTCAGAACGGGCTGTTTCTTATCATTTTTGCAAAAATTAAACAGCCTGTTCCCAAGCCACTCTAGGATTTCAAAGGCGGCTTCCTAATGATTTTGGCAAGGGTTTCTACAGAACCAAAATAAATTAATCCTTTCTCCATTTCTGAATTCTCGCTACCTGATAATCCTGTTCAGCCTGTCCTTCAGCGTCTTCATTCTTCTCGCCAGCCGCGCCCTCTTCCCGTAGTACCTTATCTCGTCTATTAACCCCTTTCTGTATGCTTCGTAAAGCACCTTTGATTCAATCTCTCCCATCTTTATCTGCGCCTTTATTGCATTTTTCCTCTTGATCACCCTGACCTTTACAACCGGAGGCTTCTTCCATCCCTCTGTGCGCACGTATATTTTTTGTTTCTCCTTTGGTCTCTCCCTCGACCTTCTCCTTCTATGAAATTCTTTTACTACGTGGGCAAGATGCACGTAGAGAATAACAGCGGCAAATGCGATTGCAACTGCTATCAGAATCAGAATTACCATGCCTAGATCAGGCAGTGCCTGCCTTCCTCCGGCTTCTGCCCTGACGTTAATTATATCTGTTGCAACTATCGCCTGCCCTTCCACGAGTGCGCGCATCGTTATGAGATAAACTCCTTCAGGCGCAACCGCCGGTATTTTCAGTGATTTCACGGTCGAAAGCTGCGTTTCCACGTGCTCTGTTTCCTCTGTCCTTGCAAACGTAATATTGGATTCAAGATGCGTAGCCGTTATCACTATCGGTATTTTGGTGTCCTTCAGCGGACCCAGATTAGTGAACGTTACCCTGAACAGTATCGTGTTGTTTGGCTGGATAGTCTTGTATTCCTGGAGAACCTCCAGTTCTATGTCAAACAGCGGCTTTAGAGGCTTCACGTCTATCACAACTGCAACTATCTTTGTTATGCTCGTGCCTCTGACAAAAATATTTCTCACGTAGACGTCAGGCTCTCTGTCTTCGCTGGCGAAAACCTCTATCCGCAGCGTCCTTACTTCGTTTGGCGCAAGTTCAAACTCCTCTTCGCTTACCGAAATAAGCTCCCGCGAATCCGTGGTCACCTTGAATGATTCTTTCTTTCCTCCTGTATTTCTCACGACCAGAACAAGGGTTTTCGTCGAATCCTGAAGCAGGCTCGTGCGCAAAATCGTGGGTTCGACTGTGAAATTGCCGGCTGCCGGTGGGAATATTCTTGTGCCGCCTCCGCCGCCCCCGCCGCCGCCTGGCGCTGGCGAAGGCTGCTCTTCCTGCTGTTCTGCGCTGGGCGCAGGAAAGTTTACTCCGAATTCATGGACAGAGAAGGTGTAATTAAATCTTATCGTCTTCTCCGTCGAATTGTACGTCCAGTTTGCGCTTGTCAGGATTGCAGAGCCGTCTATCGTGATGTTCGATGGCTCGCTCCTGTTGCCTACATATAACAGAACTTCCTGGCTTCCTGTCCCGTTTGCAGTGAAGTTAAGCTGGCGCAGCGTGCCGTTGAATGAAATATTCTGCACGTCTGCAAAGGCAGGCGTGACCATCAGGCTATGGTCAGAAATATACGCAAACTCCCTTGTTACGTTCAGAATGCTGATATTAAGGGAAACCGCAGTTCCGTTGAGCAAAAAGAAGATTTCCTGCGTCGCAGCCAGCGACGCATTCGTTTCATTTATCTTTATTATATTCCTCCTTCCTGGCTTGTCCAAAAACCTTGCTATAATCCTGGCTGTCCTTGGCGAAAACACGCTGTCGTCAGGTAACGTGATTATTTCCCTTGGTATGCTTGCGTTCAGGAACAGGGTTATGTTATAAGTTGCATTGGTCTCCCTGCTTGTCACTGATATGTTCGTATACTTGGATATTGTCGCATTTAATTGCGCGAAGGAAAGGTTATATCCGCCGAAAACCGTGCGATTTTCAAATTTGTGCACGTAGCTGTCATTGAATTCCATATAGCCCAGGATTTGGAATGTCGTGAGCAGCGAGTTGTTTCCTATATTTCCATGCGTCGCAGAGAAATTCATTGAATAGTTTCCGTTCTGCTTAAAATCATACTTGATTGAATAGTTTCCGCTGCCTACGTAAGAAAAGTTGGTTTCATAAAATGTTATGTTATTGGGATCTATGACCGTAAGATTCACAGACGCCCCTCCGACAGGCACGCATGTTGTGGTGCCTGAAATAGTCGTGCAGTTGGAAACCTCCAGTATCATGATCGCCTCGCGCGTCTCGTCCATCTGCCCTCCAACAAGATTAAGTCCTAGTGATAACGATGTCGCGTTGCCCTGCGGAAGAAAGAAGCGTGCAGATGTGTCTACCGCGTATGCAAGCACAGTCATAAGCAGGAAGACGGCAAACAGCAAAACGAGTGCTCTCAAAACAAATGCCTCCTTTGGCGTTCCATCTTCTCTGCCGGTCATAACTTTCACCCTTTCTTTCTTCTGTAAACCGGAAAGCCCTGCCTTTCGGGCAAAAACCAGATATTTGAGTGGCCGATCGCCATTTTGCTTATTTTTCCGTAGGATTCCAGAAGCTCGCAGTGGCGTACAACAGGATGCCACGTGACCTTGATGCTGAAAGAAATCTCGCGCGT
>JACPJV010000026.1 GCA_016187395.1 Candidatus Aenigmatarchaeota archaeon | reverse complement strand
GTATACTCTCCATTCCTATTTTTTCCAAGTAACGCACAGCTTCTGCAAGTCCTATTGACTCTGCGATGGGAGGGGTTCCTGCCTCGAACTTTGCGGGCACATCAGCTGGAATGAAGCTATCTATATGCACTTCTTTTATCATATCGCCGCCTCCGAGGAATGGAGGCAGCTGCTCAAGCAGCTCTTTGCGTGCATACAAGACTCCTATGCCAGTTGGCCCGAGCATTTTATGACCAGAAAATGCAAGAAAGTCGCATCCTATTTTCTTTACATCAACGGGCATGTGAGGCACAGATTGCGCTGCGTCTATAACACTTACTGCCCCGCAATCGCTTGCTTTTTTGCACAGATTCTCAACATCATTTATCGTACCCAAGACGTTGGACACATGGGCAAAGGAGAATATCTTCGGGTTCTCTGCAATCTCTTCTTCCAGGTTTTCATGATCAAGAAAACCTTCCTCTGTAATTTTTACAGCTGATGTCTTTGCGCCTTTTTCCGCAGAAACCATCTGCCACGGCACGATATTGCTGTGATGCTCCATCTCTGTGAATAATACCCCGTCGTTCTTTTGCAACTGATTTTTAAGGCAGTTCGCTGCCAGATTCAGGGCTTCTGTCGCATTTTTTGTGAAAATTATCTCTCTGTGATGGGCGCCGATAAACCTTGCTATAGTTTTTCTTGCCTGTTCGTATGCATCAGTAGCTTCCTCGCTGAGCTTGTGCACGGATCTGTGAACATTCGAATTGTAACGACCGTAAAATTCCTGCATCGCGTGCAGGACAGCACGCGGCTTCTGGCTAGTTGCCGCGCTATCCAGATACACTAAGGGATGACCGTTCACGGTCTGCTGGAATATGGGAAAGTCCTGCTTGACCCGCTCTGCCAATTTTTCCAACATTAGTCCGTCCATGCTAACACACCTCATGTTGCGCTGCGGCGCAACATGCATTCACCTTCACCTAGTTACAAATTCATTAAAGGGAAAGGTCTTATGCAATTTTCAGACAAACATGGTTCCTATCATTAACGAATATGATGTTCACCTATACTTATAATGACCTTCAAATATGTCCCTTTTTTCTTCCTCCACTATTTCCTCCTCCCAGATTCTGCTTGCTGTTTCCGACAACTGCGTGAGAGGTTTGTTGTGCCATTTTAGCTCTGACAAACTCTTTATCCTAATTTTGATTTCGTTTAAGGGCATAAGCCTTATAAGCGGCTCGAAGAAGCCCAGAACGATGAGGCGCTTTGCCTCGTTTTCTGTGAAGCCGCGGCTCATGAGATAAAACAATTGCTCTTCGCTTACCTGGGCGACTGATGCAGAATGCGTGGCTTTCACGTCATTGGTTTTTATCTCAAGTCCAGGGATTGCATCGCATCTTGCGTCCTTGCTGAGCAGGATTGCGTGCTCTGCCAAGTAAGCGCTTGCGCCTTTTGCCTTTTCCATGATACTTATCATCCCCTTGAAAAGGCCTTTTGAACTGTCCTTGAATATTCCCTTTGCCATCACCCTGCCGCTAGTTGCCTTGCCTATGTGCGTGAGGTTGGAGGTAATGTCAAATCTTTGCGAGCTGCTGCCGAAAACTGCCTCGAAGTCCTGCGTGCTGCTGCCGTTGCCATGCATCATATTTTCAAGCTTTGACAACGTGAAAGAGCCTCCGAAAAAGCCTGTCGACCACGTTATGCTGCTATCGTTCTGCAGCAATGCCTTCCGGTTCAGAAAGCTTACTGTATCCCTGCCGAAGCTCTGCACGCCTCCGACGCGTGCTTTCGCCCCTTTGTCCAGCAGTGCTTCTGTAACGTTGCTGAAAAGGCTTTTTGCAGAAGAATAACTTTCTTCTATGAGTGTAAGCTTTGCTTCAACTCCCAACATTATCACATTCTGGGAAATGACGCTGGAGTTTTCTGCGGATATTACCAGGGAATTTCTCAATGGCATCCCTATCTCCACGTTGTCAGGAACGTAGAGAAAGAAGCCACAATTGAAAAAGGCATTATTGAAAGCAACCGTTTTTTCTTCGCTTGAAGGCAACAAACGGTTCTGGAAATATTCCCTTACAATATCGCGGTTCACGGCTTCTCTTATATTCTCTAAAATTACTCCCTTCTCCTTCAGCTCCTGCGGTATTCTGAACTCCGCATTACCATTTGTCTGATGGATGCAAAACTCAGGCTTGTCTTCCACTACAAAACGCAGTTCTTCCGGAATTTTTGCATCTGTTTCTTTGGTAAAATCAAAATCTGTCTGCACTCCCTGCGCAGAGGCGTAATTCTTGAACAGCTCTGATTTTTCCAGGGGCAGTTTTTGAAAAAGCTTGAAAGAATGCTCCCTGTATTTCCTCAGCCACATGGGCTCCTCTCTGCTGAGTTCGCCTATCTTATCTGAAGAAAAATTTTGAAGAACCAGTTCCTGCATGCAATCACCTGACTAACACCTGTGCAGATAAGTAATACCAAAAATCATTTGGACTCATCATATTCACACCCTACCCAACCGAACCCGTCATCTCCAGTTGTATAAGCCTGTTGAATTCCACGGCGTATTCCATTGGCAGCTCTTTCGCAAACACTTCAAAAAATCCGTTCACGATCATGCCCAATGCCTGCTGTTCGCTCAGGCCGCGGCTCATCAAATAAAAAATCTGGTCCTCGCCAATTTTTCCAACAGCCGCTTCGTGCGTTACCGTGGCCGTGTCGTCCTCGATTTCGTTGTAGGGGTATGTGTCTGTTTTTGACTGCTCATCTACAAGAAGCGCGTCGCATCTGACAACAGAGCGCGCATTTGTGGCGCCTTTTGCTATCTTCAGAAGGCCACGGTACGAAGAGCGGCCGCCATTCTTGCTCACTGACTTTGAGATTATTTTCGAGGTGCAATTGGGCGCGAAGTGCAGCACCTTTCCTCCAGCGTCCTGTATCTGCCCCTTGCCGGCAAATGCAACTGATAAAATATCAGCTTTTGCATTCTTGCCGAACATGTAGACGCTCGGGTACTTCATAGTCACACGCGAACCGATATTCGCGTCCAACCACTCCACTGTCGCTCCCTCGTAGGCGAAGGCGCGCTTGGTGACAAGATTGTAAACGTTATTAGACCAGTTCTGGAGCGTTGTGTATCTTACTGTCGCATCCTTTAATGCAACAATTTCAACGACAGCAGAATGCAAAGAATGCTTTTCGTCGCTGTACATCGGGGCTGTGCAGTTATGCACGACTACACCATTTGCAATGTAACTTTCATCATCCTCAACGCTAAAGTTGTAAACAGGCTCATCCTTCACTTCTCTTACAGAAATCTCTTTAATGGGGACAAATGCATAGTCTTCTGCGATATGCGTAAATGATTTTGCATTAATCTGCCGTAATTTTTGGAATGCAACCTGTCTTCCGACAACAACTTCATTTGATGGGTATGCCTCAACTGCTTCTGCGAATGCCGTTAGAAAACTTCCTCCAACATAAATGCAAAACATGTTCTTGCGCTTTCCACCCCTCTTTTGGATATTTATGCTTGCAAAAATGTTTAAACGAAGTAAAATGTCCCTTATATTTCTTGCAAGCTTCTCAGAAACTGTATTCATCCTGAACATTCTTTTGACACCGTAAGGGTACTGTTGCATCATAAAACTTCCGTCGCCTCTCCAAAAGCCCTTAACTATCTCTTTTTGTTTTTCCGGTTTTTCTTTTAGAACCCATTGCGGCATGCTTTTTTTAGCCGCTCCCTTTCCAAACTGTGATTCGAAAAATCTTACAGCGGCTGTTGAATTTAGGACTATAGAAATTCCATGTTTATAGGGCTTATTTTCATAAGGTTTTTTTCCAAAGTATCTTTCCAGAAGTTCCTTGACCTCTTCTATGTATTCCCTTTCCTTTTCATTGAATGTAAAATGCAAATAGTGGCCACTTACTATACTTCCTTCTGCAAGATAGTATCCTATCAGGCGGAAAAAGTCCGGGTCAGTTCTCAATCTCAATGTTTCTGTCTTGAATCCGTGCCTGCCACGACCTATCTTTATCAAAAATTCTCTTTCATCTTCTGATTCTGTTTCTCTATCAATTGGGATGACTATGTAATCTCCTTTATCAAGTTCTTCTGCCTTTATCCATTCGGGTTTCCATTCTGTGTTTTTATACTCATCCTTTTGCTTTTTAGCAGCCAAGAAAGGATGCTCTTCTGTTACTTCTATAGTTTGTGTACTATCTCCGAAATATACAATCCTATATAATTTACCGCTATGCGGCCTTACTTGTGTATGATAAACTCTTTTGAATTTTATGTTATGCGTTAGAACCAAATCTCCTATTTTCACATCTTCTATAGGCATAATTCCACGTGATGTTACAATGGGTGCGCCTTTTGTAAAGCAACCCTCGACGTAATGTAGTTTGCTTCCCTCATCTACTACTATAAGCGTTCTTTCAAACTGACCGACGTTCTCGCGGTTTATTCTGAAGTATGCCTGCAACGGCATAGTTACTTCAACCCCGGGCGGCACGTAAATGAAGCTTCCTCCGGAGAAAGCCGCGCTGTTTAATGCGGCAAACTTGTTGTCCATTATTGGAACTACCTTTCCAAACCACTCGCGGAACTTTTTGTGCGCCCGTTCCATTGCTGCTTTGTCTAGTTTCAATATTTTGATGCGCTCATCAGTCGGGTTCAATCCCGTGTCGGGATCGACGAAGATAACACCCTGTTTCTGCAGGGATTCCTGCAGGCTGTGATATAAATTCTCACTTTCGAATTGCGCGCCCACCCCTCCCAAAAATTTTCTTTCAGCCTCCGGAATTCCGAGGGCATCAAAGGTTTTTCTGATTTCAGGGGGCAGCTCCTCCCAGCTTGTTGCCTGTTCCTGGTCTGTGGGCTTCACATAGTAAACAATGTCGTCAAAGTTTATCTGGTTCAGGTCTGCGATGCCCCACATCGGCATCTTGCGCTTCAAAAAATGCTCCAGAGCCTTAAGGCGAAAATCTCGGAGCCAGTCAGGCTCTTTCTTCAAGTCAGAAATCTCTTTCACAACCTTTTCGCTCAGCCCTTTCTCTGTTTCGTACGCGGATTTTGTCTCTGTCCTGAAACCGTACTGCTCTCCATAACTTTTCCGGAAATCTAAAACTGCCTGTTCTGTCATTTTACCACCAATTACGCTGCAACTTGGCTTTCATTTTTGACCCAGTCATATCCTTTCTCTTCGAGCTCCTGCGCTAATTCGCTTGTGCCGCTCTTCGCTATTTTGCCGTCAATAAGCACGTGCACAAAGTGCGGTTTTATGTAATTCAAAATGCGGTTGTAGTGTGTGATAAGAAGCACGCCCATCTCAGGGCCTGCTAATGCATTCATGCCCTGCGCCACTGTTTTTAATGCATCTATGTCTAATCCGCTGTCTGTCTCGTCCAGGATTGCAATCTTTGGATTCAAAACTGCCAATTGTAAAATCTCGCAGCGCTTCTTCTCCCCTCCTGAGAATCCCTCATTCAGGTATCTTTTGAGGATGTCATCGCTGATTCCAAGAAGCTTTATCTTTTCCTGAACATGGCTGCGGAATTCCTTTATGGACTGCAGCTCCTTTGCGCGGTTTTCAGGAGTACCCGCCTCTGGCGTGCGCGTGCCGTTTGCCTGAAGCGATGTGTATGCGTTGCGCAGAAAGTTGAAGACAGAGACGCCAGAAATCTCATGGGGATACTGGAATGCCAGGAAGAGCCCGAGCTGCGCGCGCTTGTCAGGGCTGAGCTTTGTGATGTCCTGGCCGTCAAGCAAGATATGCCCTTCCATAATCACATACTTCGGATGCCCCATGATGGCGTAGCTTAACGTGCTTTTTCCGCTGCCGTTAGGGCCCATGATTGCGTGGACCTCGCCCTGCTTTATCTGCAGATTTATTCCCTTGAGTATCTCCTTGCCCTCGACTGAGACATGCAAATCTTTTATTTCCAGAGTTTTCATCAAATCACATCGCGCGTGCAACGACACGCGCATACGCCTTTATGCCTTCCACTTATGTCTATCGCGCTCGTCTCGCCTCGCATCGAAATTCCTTCAGCTTTGCTTCGGAATTTTCTTGCTCGGCGGACTCGCTTGATGATGATTGTGCAACTGGCAGCGCTGGCAGGCGAAATCATGGAATATTCCATAAAATGTCTTGACGAACTCGAGGCAGCTGTCATTCATTGTTTTGAGACCTTTCTCTGTAAGAGTATACGTGTGTCTTTTGCGCTCGCCCGTGCTTTCTGTGTGCCTTTCGACCAACCTGAGCTGGACAAGACGTTGAAGCGCAGGATACATCGTTCCCTGCGTGACCTGCGTACCTTTTATCGCGCTCAATGCCTTCATCAGGTCATAGCCGTGCATGCTCTTCCTGCTCAATGACCATAGAATCTGCATCTGGAGGGCACCCACTTCTATCTCGCTCCTTTCGCGCAGGTCGCCGAAAGATATGTGCTCGTGCTGTATGCCTTGCGTACCGACATGTATGTCAACAGACATATCATGAACTTAGAAATCGCAGATATTTAAAGGTGAAATCCATGCTTCCTGCGGAATTCGGCCAGGCGGGGCTCTACGTCCCTCATCAGGTTATATGTATTTACGCCTTTTTCACTACCGTATAGCTCAGCAGCATGCCGAAGATACCAAACCAGTGACTGATAGCATCTTTCCAGTCTCTGTTCTTGGAATTTTCTTTCCCACTCCTCTCGTTTTCTATCTATATCTGCTTTATAGGGTTTCAAAGGCGTTTGCAGGATTCCTGCTGTGGTCTGGGCTTGTTTCTCCGCATCTCGGAACAGAGAGTCAACCCTCATCCTGTAAATTTTTTCCAAATTTTCCACTAGCATTCTTTTTATCTCCTCGTTCCGAATTCCATCTCTTACGGCCATCAAATCACCTTAATTACCGCGGCTGTCATCTCACACCTATGGAAATTATCTTCTTGTTGTTCGCTGTAACCGTCTCGCCTGCGACCGGCGGAACCCTTGCTGTCATGGTGTGGCTTCCTGCCGAAAGCTGCCGGGTTTTGGTGCCGCTGATGCTTATTCTGACTGCGCGTGAGCTTCCGGGTGACAGGGTCTGCTGTGAGGTGCCTAATACAATGCCCTGGGTGTCATCTTTTACTTCGATTGTAAATGTTTCTGATGCCGTGCCTTTGTTGGATACAGTAACATAAGCATAAGCTGTCCTGCCCCTTCTGATGGGGTTCGGGCTGATGGAGAAGGAGTCTACGGAAACGTCGTGGATAGCCGGGCGATTTGCATCGATGAAATTCGAGGGGTCTGTCCAACTAGTATAATCTGTATTTGAATCACCATACCCGTATTCGCCGCGCCAGTCAATCAGGGTCATCCATGCGTTGATATTAAGTTCAAAATGCAGATGAGCCGGATATTCCGCGTCATTATAGCCCTTTCCGACTTCTGCTATTTCCTGACCGCGGTTGACTATATCACCTTTTATTACTCTTAACGAACCGTACCTCAGATGGGAATAGAACGTGCGGACCTCCTGCCCGTCGGGCAGGCGATGAACTATAATGATGATATTTCCCCATCCAGGTCCTGCATCATCAGTGTACAAAACCTTCCCGTTTGCAGATGCGTACACCTTTTCTCTGTTATCATATTCATAATCTCCCCCGTTTTCATGGTTCCAGTCTTCTCCAAGATGCGTGCCGCTAGGCTTCGGAGCTGTAACTCTGCAGGAATCGTCAGTATTTTCCCTGAAATCCTGGCATACATACCATTGGTCATCGCCCCTCGCTGATGTTACTGTCCGCCTTCCTGCTGAATCAAGTGTGCCAACAGGATAATCAAACCCGTCTGTTGCAGTTCCTAGGTAAGCCAGATGGAACTTTCTCGTTTCGCTGATTCCGCTTGCACCAGCGCTATTGTAGCTTTTCATGTTCCAGCGGTAGTTGAAGCCTCCGTACAGGATGCCGTTCGGTAGTGTGTAAGAGCTACCGGTAATCTGAATGCCTCGCGCTTCGCTGTCAAACACAAGTTCATTTGTGTCGGTATTTCGGATGAACAGATGATGGTATTCTGCAATAGGATCGGGGTTCCACGTGAAAGCAGGAGCTGTTGTTTGGAGTACATCGCCGTCATCAGGCCCTGTTAACTGGGGCGGATTAGGCGGCGGCAGCGGGCAGCTTGAGGCTTCCGCGACCGTGGCGAACAGGGAAAGGATGCTGGAAGAGCCGGAAGGGCAGGGTACCTGTGGCGTGGCTTCGACTATGCTGGACCTAGGGCCTTCGAGATTCCTTCCAGGGCTGGTGACTGCGCTTACCTGATAATAATATGTTACGCCATTGGTAACTGCTGTGTCCGTGTATGTACGCACGCTGCCATCTATCACGCCTCCGCTAAGAGGTGGGATATACTGGTTAGGGTCTGTCCCTCTGTAAATAAAGTAGAGGGCAATCGGATTGCCTCCGTCATCTGCAGGCAGGTCCCAGCTTAAATCTACTCTGCTGTCGCCTTCTGCGGCTTGAAGGTTCCGGGGTGCGGAGGGCGGGATAACTGGAGAAACGCTGACCATGAAATACCAGAATGAGGTTGTGCCGCTCCATAAACCATCGTTGTTGGAGCGCATCTGCCAGCGATAATAGCCGCCATCCAAGAGAAAGCCGGAAGGAAGCTGGAATGAATCTCCATAAATCGGGCCATCGTATTCACTGCTATACAACAGCCCCCATACTCCGTCAGCGCCCTGCTGCTCGATATAAAGCGCGTGGTAATCTGCGTTTGAGTCGCTGGTCCATGTGAAGGCGGGAGTTTTTGTAGTAACTACAGAGCCGTCTTCAGGGGATTTAAGGGTTGGGGGATTTACCGTGGAAGATGCATGCGGCGTGGCGTTGTCTTCGTTTGATAATGAACCTTCTCCAACGCTGTTCACTGCAGAGACTTTATAATAATATGTTATTCCATTCGTGACAGCAGTGTCTGCATAGCTGAGAACATTCCCTACCTGCTTAAAGAAACTCTCTCCGCCAGAGGTCGTCCCTTTGTATATTTTATAGGCTGTAATCGAAGCCCCGCCATCATTAGAGGGAGGTGACCAGCTCAGGTCAACCCTTCCATCTCCTTCAGCTGCCGCAAGATTCTGCGGAGGCGAAGGTGGTTCAGGTGCAGAGCTAATCACAAATGCATTGAGTCTATTCAGATCTCCATTGAAGATGTCTAGGTCTACGTTCCCTGATATGCCTGGGTTAGTTCCTTTTTCGCTGTATTGCCAGAAATCCCAAGTACTCCATATGCCTGTATTTGGAGATTTACTCGTGTCATAAGTCCAGTGCGCGATCCATAGCGAATATTTCGAAACAGTGCCGTCAAGATAGTTGTTGGCATAATTACTGTTTACATATATTATCGGTTCCACGCCTGTTTTTTCCTTTACGATACTCATGAATTCATTTACCCAGTTGCTTAATGCTGTTTTTCCTAATGATGCTCCAACTTCTAAATCAAGGGCAGGTCTCAAATATCCCTCTTTAATGTAGTTACCAGCTGCATTTACAAAATTTTCTGCTTCCTCCTTTGCTGTGTACGCTCTATAGCAATAGAGTTCATCATCCTCTACAGGACATGCAAAATGATATGCTCCGGCGAAGATTCCAGCAGATTTCGCATTTGCCATGTTTGTTTCAAAATTAGGATCCCTGTAGTTATTTCTTTGACTTGCTTTTACAAAAGCAAATTGAATGCCGCTATTTTTTACTTTTGTCCAGTCGATAGTTCCTTGCAAGTGCGAGACATCTATACCCTTTGGCCTTTGGTCTGGCACGGATTTGACAAGATAATTCTCAGCAGCCCATCCCACGGCTGTACCAAAATCAACCTTCCAGAAATGATAGAATCCTGATTTGCCTTTTGGCACGCCGTAAACCGGACCGCCGACAACCGTTCCCTCGGTTCCCTCATTCACTCTTTTTCCGCTATCTGCAAGGTCTGGCGGGTCAGAACGGATTACCAGTTTTGAGCCGCCGAGATTGGATGCGCGCACCCTATCGTTCAGGGAAAATTCTGTGGATGGAGTTATGGAAACCTTTGTCAGCCAAACCTCATCTTCCTTCCCGTCAACGGACCAGCCTTCTTTTCCATCGCCCCAGCGGATTTTCCACCATAGGTATCCTGGGCTGAATTGCGGTCCGCCTATAACATATCCCCGATCACCCTGATATTTTCTAAGATTGCCATCTACTAATGGCGCCGAAGTTGAATACGAAGTACGGACAGCCATTCCTGAGCCGCTGCCCGTGACTTTTACAACATCGCCCGCAACAAAGTTCGCGGCAAACGAGGTAGATGCGAGTAGAGAAACTGCAAAAATCGCAATGATCGCCATAGCCGTATAGGCAGCTTTCATTGAAATATAATCTATGACAGAAAGGCTTATATCCTTGTGTGGGAAGCGGTGGGTTATTCAAACAGTCGCTGACGCTGCCACCCGCCTTTTTTGCGGAATTATCGTGGCCTCTCTGCGTTTCGTGATTATATGCTCTGTGCAGTCATCTCCGCGCCAGAGATGCTTTGTTGTTTTGTATGTCCATTCTTCCCCCAAAAGATAGCTTACCTTGAATTCCATATAGGTTGCGTCCAGCGTTCTGGGGCTGACTTTGCCCTGAAGATTCGGGAACGGGTCTGTATGAAATCTGTAAACAATCTTGTCTTCTGTTACCTTGGGGAATTCGACGTGCAGGCCGACGCTGCTGTCTCTTTCCCCTACCACGCGCACGAATTCATGCGGAACCCCTTTTTTGAATCTGGCTCTGTCATAGGATTTTTTCAGCGCAGCCCTGATAACTCTCCTGAATGCGTTTATTCCTTCTGTCTCAAACAAAGTTTCATACAATCCGAAAAACGCTGCGTTGTACGGCGGAAGCTCTGGCATGAATTAAAATGGGAAAGAAAAGATTAAATTGCCAGATTCTCATTCCTCTTCAAAAACACGAACAGCCTTCTTTACCTTTTTTGCATCTCTTTCGCTAAGTGTCCTTTTCTTTGAGGTCATATGCTCCCATCCTTTGCCGGAATTTTCTTTCATTTCTTCAAAAGATTTTACGATGTATTCCACTCTTCTGGCATAGCTTTTTGTGTGTCTTGCCCTGAATTCCTTTATAGCTTTCTCAAGTTTTTCTGCGCTTTCTTCTGAAAGTGTGCCTGCGAATCTTGTAAGCGAGTGTTTTTTTGACACCATGAAAATATTCAGTGAGCAATCTTTAATACTAAACAGCAGGCGCTCCCAGCAGAGCGCCTATCGCGTATCCTGCCAGCGCTGCAAGGATCCCAAGCATCATCATCTCGCTGCCGCTTTTTAGCCAACTGCGCTTTGTTAATTTTGTCTTCAACGCGCCTGTCAGGAAAAGAGTGCCGAAGCCGAGTATAACTGAATAAGGGATCGCAGAAGTAACTGAAAGGAAGAGAAAAGGCAATATAGGAATTATGCCTAAAAGGGAGGCAAGGAAGAAAATTGTTGCCGTTTTCGAAGGCACTTCATTCTTCTTCGGCATTATCCCTAATTCCCAGACAAGCATTTCCTGCAGCCATAACTTCTTGTTTGAGGTTATCTTTTTCACGATGCTGCTCAATTCTTTCCCCCGAAAACCTTTCTTGTAATAGATGTCGCTGATTTCTTTCCGCTCCTCATCAGGCTTTTCCTTCATCTCCTGCCTTTCTATTCTCATCTGCTCTTCGACCAGCTCGCGCTGGCTTTTTGCTGACAGATAAGAACCAACGCCCATGCTTATTGCCTCTGCGAGCATGGCTGCGAGGCCTGCTACGATGACGATGAGTGTTGATGCATTTCCTGCTGCGGCGACGCCAAGCACAACGCCGAGCGTGGTCACGATTCCGTCCTCTGCGCCGAAGATTATTTCACGAATGCCTGTGGTGCGGATGTGGCTGTCCATGGAAGAATAATAGAAATCCTGCCAAATATATAGCGCTGCGAGCAAAGAATTTGTATTGCCGGGATCACAAAATCTCGGCGTCTGGCAAATCCATGAATTGCGGATCTTTTGTCAATATTTTCAGGCCATAAACTTGTGCCGTTGCCAGAATAAGCGAATCCATCATTCCCCATTTCTTTTCTGTTTTCTTTCTCTTAAAATTCAATTCACCTGCCAGAAAAGCAATATCAGATGTGAGATGCAGTATCTGCGATAGTTCAGTAATCAGTTTTACAAGTTCTTTCCCGTCGAGATTCTGTTTTTCCGCCCAGTTTGCGGTCTCTGCCATCGATATTATGCTTGTATAACAGCTTTCCCTTTTCAGACGCTCTCTGACTCTTTCTCCTTTGCCGCTTTTGATGAAGAGCTCTATCCAAGCGGAAGTATCTAAAAGCATTTGAGCACCCGGATTTCAAATCCTATCCCTGCGCTCCCTTTCAAAAGGCTCTGCCCCTTTGGCTATACCGAAGGCCTTCTCAATAAGCTTTAGCCTGTTCTCCTTCAGAAGACCGACCTCTACTACTTCACCTTCCTTTATTCTCTGTTTTTCTGCCAGTTCTTTTGGAATCAAAACTCCCAAAGATGTTCCTACCCTGCGTACCTTTGCCCTGAAAAGCTGCGGCATAGTTATCATGATTATAATTTATTATAAGTATATAAAGATGTCGTGAATGCCGTTGAGATCGGGAAAGGCTTGGTAAATTATTGGCAGCATATTTAATTTCTTTGGCGTATAATGAAAGCATGGCATTGCTTTCAGCAGAGGGTGTGAGCAGCGGAAAGGAGATTGCAGAAGGAACGCCGAATAAAATCAGGAGAAACAGGAAGGTTGTGGAGGCGTACCTTGGGAGGAGATGACTTATTTATTGCATGCTACATCTGTAATTCATAAAGAGGCAGAAAAAGGCGGAAAGATAACCGAGGTTGAAATTCCCTGAAGCTGTCTTCTCATCACTCCACAACAACCGTCCCTGTCAGGCTCGGATTCAGGTGATCGTGGTATCTCCACGTGCCTGCTTCATTGAAGACAAAGTGCCAGTCTCCGCCCGGCGGGATTCCTTCGCAGGCATCGAATGCGCTTCCGATGCAGCCGCCTCCTTCTGGGTATGCTGTGTGTGTGGGGTGCACGGCAGAAGCAGGCCAGTGGTCGCTGCTGCCGACGTTTTCAAAATGGACTTCTGTTCCTGCTGCTACTGTGAGAGTGGAAGGCGAAAAGCCGCTTTCGCTCATCTCGACTGTTGCTTCCAGCGGCAAAGACTCTGGTGGCTCTTCTGTTGTACCTCCTTCTCCCTGGTCCGTTGGCGGTGGAGGTGGCAGCGGAAGCTGGCTTTCGTCTATCTGATCATTCGCATTAATCGTCTGTCCGACGCAGCCAGCTACAAGCAGGACTGCAAACAGCGGCAGAAGCAAAAGAACTTTCATGCGTTTAATATGAAATGGACTTATATAAAGTTGAGATATCAGTGTATGAGCCATTCAATAAGAAATAATTTCAAGCCCTTTGATTCTGCTGAAATGTTCGACGTTCCTTGTAACAATTGGTATTTGGGATTCGATGCAAATTGCAGAAGTCATAATGTCTTCTGTATCTATAATCATGCCTTTATTGAACAATTCTGCTTCGATCTCCCCTGCCCTTAGAGAAGACTTTGTTTCAAAAGGCATTACAACAATAGAATCTATAAGCTCCAGAACTTTGTGCTTCTCCTTTTCAGGATATCTGCTTCGGAAAGCTCCTCTCCATAGTTCCATCAGTGAGGGGCTTGAAACAGCATGTACCTCATTTCTAATTTTTTCCAGAAGCGGCAGCAAATCTTCTTTGCCTCTGAATATGTCTACAACAACGGTCGTGTCCAGACAGATCATTTGCTCAGCCTCTTCAGGCGTGCATAGTGAAGTTTTCTGTGTCTTGCACGTGCTTCAGTAATATCAGTTTCCATCCTTTTGGCCATCTCCTCTGGCACAGAGCCGAAGAAGCTTTCCAGAGGCCTTTTCTTTGTCAGTTTTATAACCACATCCGTGAAGCTTTCCTTCTCGCCTTTCATGGTCTTTAGCCTTTCGTAAGCCTCCTCAGATATTGAAACTAATTTAGTCATGTTTATATACATATATAAACATATTTAAAGCTGCTTTTTGCACTCTTCTTAAAAGTATAGAAATATCTTATTGCATGTTCGGCGGATTGAAGAAGAAATTGCTGGATGCGATAAAGAAAGCGTCAAAAAAAGTCGAAGAGCCCGAGCGCCAGCAAGGGATGCCTTCTGAAAAGGCAGAGGTTGAACAACAAATAAAGGAGATCAAGGAGGAGGTGGTTGGGTCTAAGGAAAAACCGGAGGAGACGGCAGAAGAAGAAATCACTCCGGAGATAGCTGAAAAAAGCGTGCCTGAGGATGTAATTGAAAAGATAGAAGAGAAGATAGAGAAGGAGCCAAAACCTGAGCCGGAGGAGATAGCAAAGAAAATCCTTCCTGTTACTGAAAAAGAAGAGACCATGAAACCTGAAAGAATGGCAGAAGAAAGAGAATCTGGTCCTCAGCCTGTAGAGAAAAAGTCATTTTTACAGAGACTTGGAAAGGGGAAAATG
>JACPJV010000025.1 GCA_016187395.1 Candidatus Aenigmatarchaeota archaeon | reverse complement strand
TTGAAAGGACATTGCAAGGACAGGCAGCGGCAGAGCAAATTGGCTAGAGATCATTCCTTTTTGCCTTTGAACTCTTCTGGATAGTAGGATAGCGCTTTACAAAGTCTGTGCCGCGCACGATCAGGTTTCTTTCCACTTTCTTTGGATTGAAGGTTTCCATGAGGAATTTCTCTGCTTCTTCCATGTTGAATTCCTTGCACGAGAATATGTCGACAGAAACAAAGCCTTCCCTGGCGAACGTATGAATCGAGATGTGGCTTTCTGCCAGAAACACAAAACCAGTCACTCCTCCCTTGTCAAAGCTTTCCCCCTTTCCAGGATAGTAAATCACATGAGGTTCGCTTATCTTGGTCATTCCTATACGTCCAGGCATTTCGCCCAAAACCTGTCCAATGCGGTTGACATCGCGAAGCTGCTCTTTGCTGCAACCATACATGTCCAGCATCAGATGCGGACCAAACATTTTAGCATCACTTTGAATAGAATAAGTATTTATACGGCGTTTCTTTTTAAAGCTATCGTAAGCTGCAAAATGTCTTGCAAAAGGAAAAAATAAAATTTCTTGAAAAGAAAAATCAAAGATCAGCTGCCCTGACAGTCTTTCTTCCGTTGCCCGAGCATCTCCTGCACGCCTTGTTTATTTCTTCTGTGAGATGCTTTTCCAGGGCCGGAATAAAGTCTGAGGCTGTGTTCATTTTATTCTTCCTGATAGACTCCTTTATCTTGGAAGCAACTACCAAAGCCACCAGATCACCACAGAACTACTGAAAAATACGCATTTAAAGACCTTTTTCATCCAGCCAGTTCTAACTGAAATATAGCAACAAAGCGCCTTTATAGCAAACCAACTAAATAAACGGAATACCAGAGTTGGTTTGCTATACAAGCAGAAGCGAAGCTTCTGCTGTACAGGAGGAACTTCGTTCCTCCTTGTATGGGAAAGCACAAATGTCATGTTCCGTTTCATTTGTGGTTTCATTATATAGCATAGCAGAATATTTCAAATCATGCTGAAACTGCAGAGGCTTTTGCTGGAGCTTTATGACTGCAATGCAAATGCCCTGAGAGCAGAGAATATAGAAAGATTTCTTCTGGAAGCTCCTGAAAGGATTGGCATGAGAAGAGTTAGCAAGCCCGTTGTTTGCCGGTATGGAACAGAGGAAGGCAAGGAAACCATATCAGGATTTGTCGTAATAGCTGAAAGCCATATAGCTGTGCACGCCTTGCCTGGAGACCGCTTTGCATACGTAGATATGCTTTCATGCAGGGATTTTGACGGCAGGGCTGCTGAAAGGTATGCAAAAAATTATTTTGAAGCCGGACGAGTTGAAAGCTGTGTTTTCCGGTCCGAGATAAAAGGATAAGCTATTGTGCGATTGCAAACAAATTTTCAGCAGTTCTTCCCATCATGCGCAGCTTTGTTTTTCCGATCTTCTGCTTGCATGCAAAGCATATCCATTTTCCGTTAACACTATCAACCAATCGTGCTCTGCTGCACTGCGTGCAGCGTGAAATAGATAATTTCATGTTTATTCTCCTGACCAACCACGTATTTGCTTCGATTCAGCTGGCGATGTTCCGCACCCTCCATCCGCCACCGCTAATACATGTCGTTATGTGGTATAAATAATTTGCGAAAATCTGGTGTGGACGTTTGAGAAAACAGAAAGAAGAAATTAATGCAAAATAGACCGGAAATTCTATTAAAGCGCTCAAATTCAGAGTAATAGCATGGTTGAAACCCTGCTGCTTATCGTGCTTTTCACGATATTCGGAAGCGTAGCGTCTCTTGTAGGAGGAGGAATGCTTCTGGCAAAGGAGAAGTTTACCAAAAAGAACTCCATCTACTTTGTCGGCTTTGCAGCAGGAGCCCTCCTTGGAACGGTTTTTTTTGATTTTCTGCCTGAGATCCTGGAATACGGTACTGACAGCGTTACATTCACGATGCCGCTGCTGGGGATAGTCGCCTTTTTCATCCTCGAGAACCTCCTGAGATGGCACCACCACCATGCAGGGAAGGAAGTGCACACGTTCAACTATACAATAACCATAGGCGACTCTATTCACAACCTGATAGACGGCATAGTCATCGCAGCCGCTTTTCTTGTCAATGCGCCTCTTGGCATAGCCACTTCCATCGCAGTATTTTTCCACGAAATACCGCAGGAGATAGGCGATTTCGGCGTGCTCCTGAGAGGCGGGTGGTCAAGGACAAAGGTCATATCTTATAATATACTCTCAGCGCTTGTTTCCATAGCCGGAGCTGTTGCCACGTTCTTCTACGCTTCTCCGTCCCCCGGCCTAACGGCAAATCTGATAGCATTTACAGCAGGTATCTTCATATACATAGCAGGCGTTGACCTCATTCCTGAGATTCACCACGAAAAGCGCACAGCAGGAATAATGCTCGCATTCACAATCTTCCTCCTTCTCGGCATAGCGGTCATCTACGGAGTAACGCAGGTGCTTCCTGAATGATGGATCGCAAATCTTTATTAGCGGGCGTGACAAATTATTTATGGATTATCACGTGAATTCTGCAGGAAGGCCTTTCATCTCTGACTTCGTGCCTCTGCATGAGCTCAGAAAAACGCCTCTTCGAAGCAGGGGAAACGTAGTTCTTCGAGGACATCATTCAACCAATTTCAGATTCTACGTAGACAACAGGGATAAAGGAGAATCTCACCGGGAGATTCTCGACAGATCCCTGAGAGTCGACAGAGATGAAAAGTACGGAAGGCCGTATGGCGATGACGCAATGGAATACGGCATAGAAAGATACAGGCAGATTTACGAAGGGGAGGCGAAAACAGTCACGCTGACAACCGGGCTTGGCGACCTCTGTGCAGGCTCGGATGCGAACGGCCCTGCAATCGGCTGCCTCCTGTTCGAGCAAGGCAACTGCTTAGGAAAAGACCTAATAGAAGAAGACGAATGGTACATCGACATGCTGGGCATCAGGCAGGGCGAGCCGTTCCCCGCGAGGGAATTTCTGGAAAGGATCCGAAGGATGCGCGATCCGTTTACGCATCCCCTGATGAGGTATCATTTCAGGGACAAGCCCGAAGAGATGAGACGGGCATTCTGGGCAGACAGGTGAAACAATCAGCAGCCGAATTCTCCCAGGCCGCACGGCGCAGTTGCATTCTTTAGTGCAGGCACGCCAGGCTCAGGGCCGCTGGCAATATAGTCCTCCACGTCTGTCATATTCCACTCGTGCTCATGGTTCCAAAGGTTCCAGAAATATCTCCACTCGTTCCACCCTATGCCAAGATGCTTGACAAATATGTCATTGTCAGCCAGCATCTTCCCGACCTTGCGCCCTGTCATGCACGGCATGCTGTAGCAGTATACGATGACGTCCTTTCCTTCAGGCAGATTTCTAAAGGAGCTTATTATTCTTTCCGTGTCCTCGTAAGCAGGCGTGTTCCTGTCTTCATAAGCAGGGATGCTTACCGCGCCTATGATATGTTCTTCCTCGTATTCTTCCCGGCTTCTTAGATCCACGAGAACAAAGTCATTGATGCCCTTGTCCATCCTGCCCCTGATGCTGTGCGGGCTCACATGCACGGCATTCTCGGTGTAGTAGAAATCCCTTATATAATCAGCTTCTGTCTTCACCAGAGAGCCGCTTATAGCTGCTGTGAATATCGATCCAACCAATGCCCCCACGACAGCAGCTATAATTACCAGTGCGTATATTTTCATGCCACGCCCACCTCTCTTTCAAGGTCTTCTACAGAAAGCGCTCCTTCAAACTTTTCGCCATCTATAAAAAACGTGGGCGTAGCCCTCACGCCCTTGTCCTTCCCTTCAGATAAATCCGCATTAACCCGTCCTGCCATCACGCCGCTGTCAAGGCATTTAGTAAATAATTCTATGTCCAGGCTTATGTCCTCTGCATAATTGATAAGATCTGTCCTGAGAAGATTGCGCTGATTGCCAAAAAGAACGTCATGATACTCCCAGAAGTTGCCCTGATCAGCCGCGCATTCCGACGCCTCCGCAGCCTTGAATGCGTACGGATGTATCTGTGTCAGCGGAAAGTGCTTGTAGACGAGCCTTGCAGAATCAGGATGCTCCTCGAAAAACTCCTTTAGCTGCGGATATGCTGTCCCGCATGCAGGGCACTGGAAATCGCTGTATTCTGCTATTTCAGTTGCTCCATTTCCCTTTGCATGAACCTCGGCAGCATTAGGAACATAGGCAGGCCTTGATAACAGCAAGAAAGCAGCTGCTATTACTATTATTATTACTATAATCACTGTAGCAATTCCAAGCATCCTTGCCTTCGATCCCTTCTTTTCCTGCGCAGGCGCTGCGCGCACCGCATGCTTATCCTGCGTATGCTGGTTCATTGCATCTTCTGTGTCAAAGGATTTGCCGCACTCAGGGCATTTGTGCATATTACCATGCTATCTGATGAGGGGCAAGCTTAAAAGACTTCAGGATGCAGGAATTAGAAATATACGGCTCTGTAGAAACCCCTGCCAAAATCATTAGGAAGCCACCTACCGTGGCTTGAAAAATGGCTGTTTCAGCTGAGTTTGAAGCTGCCGAGCTAATGAAGTAACCCACCCTCTAACTGAGCATTTCTACAGAGCTAAAACTATAAAAGTTACGGACTTGATTTAAGTACAATGTCTGAGGAATGTGTTTTGGACACAAACGTCTATCTTGTGGCTGCCCAACCCAAACACCAGTATTTTGAGCTGAGCAAAAAGGCAGCAGGGTTTGCTGAAGCAAAGCGCCTTATACCTCTGTCAATCAAAACCATAGAAAATGAAGTCAGGGACCATATCGATATAATAAAGAGGAACCCCAAGCTGAATGACAAGATAAAAGAAATCATGGTTAAAATTATCAAAGATTTCTATTCTCTTTCAAAGGAGCTGTCATTAAACGAGAAAATAGAGGAAATAGTGAAAGATCTTCTGCAAAATGCAATAGAAGACAGGGCTGATGCGGAAATTGTAGCAACCAGCGCATTCCACAGGAAGAAATTCCTCACATATGACTGGAGAACTATTCTTAAGCAGCCTTTTGAAAAGAACATACAGGATGTCCTGAAAAAATATGGCTTAAAACTAGACTGGCAGAACCCAGAAGATTTTATCAGGCGATTCAGGCTTTGACACGCTCTTCAATTTCCTCGTGCAAGGTTTTCTTCAGGTCCTCTTTCATGGCCTCTATTTCCTGCGTCATCTTATAGCTCAGTACGGATAACATGTAAGCTAATTCCTTGTTCTTCAGTGTCCTCATCACCCTGGCAAAAAGCACAGCATCTCCCATGAAAGCCTTCTCTCCAATACCCTCATCTATTCTTTCCAGTCTTTCCATTTCCTTGACTATCGACATAATTGCTCACCTATCTAAATAATTCAAGCGTGGGATATAAGCTTTTGGATGGCTTCCTATGCCTATCCATAGAAATTGTTGCAGACAACTGACCATCCACATGGTTACCTAAAAGGCAATTTATTAAAGCGGTGTTTAGGTCATTGGCTTAAATACTATAGTTATCGACTCTCTGATGCCACAATTCTTGAATTCTAATATTTTTCTGCGTATACAGGTGGCATGAATGAAGCAGCAAGGCGCATAGAAGCGCAATTAATTGGAAGAGGATACAAACCTTTAGGTGCATTGTCAGAAGAAGACAGAAGAATATAGTGATGCAAGGAATAAATCAGGATATAATACTTCCTTGCTCACTATATGTGAAGCAAATCCTAGTCGGGATTATTAATTTGCTTCACTATACTTAGGAAAGCAACAAGCAGAATGCCTTTAGCAGTGTACAACGCAGAGGGAGGAAGCTACGCCCTTCTCTTGCCTTTAGATACAGGCGAGGCAGATATATACACAGGAGCTGCTTTAGCAGTTGCGCACGTCAAGAGAACAGGCAATGGAACTTTTTCTACGAGGATTGGAAGATTTGACCACGAAGGAACCCCGATAGGAATGAACGGCGCAATTCTTCAAAAGAAACTATTTAGGGAGAAATGAGTGCTGCTGGAGAGGGTGCACTTGCTTTTGCACATTAGTTAGGGATATTCCATTTTCT
>JACPJV010000027.1 GCA_016187395.1 Candidatus Aenigmatarchaeota archaeon | reverse complement strand
TCTTTAGCATCCATATCTATAACCGTGTCTTTATCAATTCTTTTATTTTTAGCAAACTTTCCTTCCTGGAACTTGATGTATAATGCATCAGCCTTTAAATCCAACTTAATTTCCATTTCATTCACCCCAAAATACCGTTATGACTATAATGTTTTCATTCTCCTTAACGTATATGATTTGCTCCTTATACTCCCCCGCATAAATGCGGGGGTTTCCTAGAGCAAAGCCTTGGAAGAGCGAAGCTCTTCAAGGTCCCGAAGAAGCTATGCTTCTTCGAAGACATCCCGAAAGAACTCAGTATTTTATCCTCTGACTAAAGCCAGAGGTTTTAATTGGAGTTCTTTCGAAGATAATCTATATAAAGCTTTTTAATCAAATCAATGAAGAAGTATTCTGGTAATAATTATGTACAAGATCATGACTTGCAGGGAAAAGGTTCGCGTAGCGCCATCCAAGTTCGGGATGGATATAAACGATGCAATCAAGGAAAGCCTCAGGGAACAGGTGGAGGGCAAACTGTACCCTGATACGGGCATAGTGCTGGCTGTCACGAACCTGAAAACAGTGACTGGCGGAGATATCGTTCCTGAGGACGGTGCGATATTCTACGAGGCTGAGTTCGAATGCCTTGCCTTTATCCCTGAATTGAATGAGATAGCTGTAGGCCAGGTCGTGGATGTGACTGCTTACGGCGCTTTCATACGCATTGGTCCTGTCGACGCCATGGCTCATGTAAGCCAGATAATGGACGACAAGGTAGGCTACAATGAAAAGGCAGGGATGCTCGTGGGCAAGAAAACCGGCATCAAACTAAAGAAGGATGACCTTGTCAGGGGACGTGTAGCATCAGTGTCTCTTGGAAGAGGCGGCAGAAGCAAGATTGCATTAACAATGCGCCAGCCTGGTCTCGGAGTGCTGGCTGAAATAGAGAAGGAGAAGAAATCGGCGAAAAAGAGGCCTGAAAGAAAGGGATGATTTTATGGCCAAGAAGGCGTGCAGATTATGCAAAAGAATCGTGAATGCAGGCAGCATATGCCCATCATGCAAGGGCAGTGACCTGACTACCTCACACCAGGGTATTGTAGTCATCTACGACGTGGAATCAGAGATCGCAAAGCGACTGGGCATAAAAGAGCCCGGCCAGTACGTGCTGAAGATTTGATTGTATTTTTAAGGATTTCTAGATTTTATAAAGTGTGTTGCCATGGTTAAGGTTACAACAGAGAAAAACATAGTGATGGTTTCGTGCCTGGGTCCTAGAGAACAATTACCTTACGAAAGACTCCGGGAGCTACACTATCGTGAATTTGGAGGGAGGTATAGAAATCTATTATTGCTTTACCTCAGGCGCCTTGCAGAAAGCACAGAGAATGATGAAATAGCTTTAGGGCGTCTTGCAGAGATGCGAGGGGGAACCAGACCCTACACTGCCTTTCGACCACAGACAGGCACAATCGATCCGGATTTTGGTCTTTACAACCTGGATAGAGAAGTTTTTATTGTTCCCGGGCATACGCTTCGCTCTGAATTTCATCCTTTAACCGTTCATCTTGTTGGCGAACCTTGTGATACGTCAGGTGCAATCGCTGATTTCATCAATGACGGATTTCTTTGGGAAGATTCAGAAAGCCGGCAAGATGCGATAAATGCAGCGGATTTTCTGGACATTCTTTTACAACCTACTCCACCACAACCAGCTTCTTCTGCCTGAGCCTTATGACCTTGATTCCATTGCTCTTCAGCTTTCTTATCAGTCTTACATCGTTTGTAGCCACGGCACATTTGTTCATGACTGAATAATTTAATATTGCTGCGTCAGCAGGGCATTCTGCCTTCTCTATTCTAAGCTTCTTTTTTTCTATAAGCTCTAATGCAATTTTCGCTGCGCTGCCGGCCTTTCCCTTATTTCCTGATATTGACCGCAGCTCTTCAACGACGCAGGAAAGCAATAGCGGCTGAAATCCGAGAGATTTTATTTCATTTATCACGTCAACTTTAAACTGATACGGAACGAGAAGAAAATTTGAATCTATAATGCATATCATTGTCTCACCGCGCATTTGCCGCTGCTGCAGACTGGTGCATAAGACGGGCAGTCGCTGTTTTTGCAGCACAACATCTGGCCAATGCTTTGTTCTATCTCATAACAAAAGCCATCGCAGGCCATAAATCCTATGATACCTTTTGATGATTCAAAGGTTCCCGGTTCCTTACCACTTTCAACAAGCCAGCAGGGAGTTCCACATCTGCTTTCACAAAAAGGCTCAGCATCTGAATGCTGAATGCTTCCTGAAGTTGTGCTTCCATCTGTACCAGTCGTGCCTGTGGCAAGGCCTGTCACCTGGCTGTCAAGAAGCGTGGTTGCCATGAACGCTATGACCAGCAATGCGATGACAGCATAAACATATGTAGCGTCAAGGCTGAACTTGCCTAGCATGATAAAATTTGGTTTGCTTTTGTTTTTATAGCCATCTATAGTGAAGCAAATAAATAATCCCGATTTGATTTATTTGCTCCTCATATAGCAAACCAAGAATCTAGTAGGAATTCATTTCTTGGTTTGCTATAAAGAATTCGTCTGAAAGCGTGATGGAAGGATCCTTAATTCTCCATCACTTCTCATTCATCTCTATGTTTTTTATCGCATCCAGCCTGGATATTTGATTATAGAATTTCTTCAGGTTCTTGCATCTTGATATGTCTATAAGGGCGTTCCATTCTGCCAAATAACCCCGCTCCAATGCCTTGCTTTGTGACATAACTATGCCTATGCTGTGCCTTGCCATTATGTTTGTTATCTTTGCAAGCGTAGATGGATCGTCAACGTGCACAACCTTTATGTCTGCGCACTTGCCCTTTAGCATAGGCATCAGCCTTACTTCTCCTGTATGCGTGGACAGGATGACAAATTCCGATCCATCGTTTATGTTGTTCAATTCCCTTACGTGATACGGTATCAGCACTCTTCCCTTCGAGTCGACTTTTACTATGTTAGAGTTTTTCATGATGAACGCCTGAATCCCATAGTTACACCGGGTGGGGATGGATTTATCCTCGCAATGAAGTTTAAATGCTTTATCTGCGCTTATCTTCGGAAGCTTCCTCTATAATCCTCTGCCTAAAGGAAGAGGATTAATAATGAACGGAATTCAGAAGAATACAGGAGGCTTCCGGGATGATTTGCCTCAAGAAACCTCTGGCTGAAGCCAGATGTTCAGACGGAAGCAAATCATATGGAGAGTGTTTCGACGACGGTGCTGACATGACTTTGGAATTTTGCAAAAAATGTCATTCTCTTATGGTTCCTGTAAAAAAGGGCACTAGCGCAAGACTGAAATGCAGAAAGTGCGGTTACACAACAAAGATGGCGGGAAGCATAAAGATAAGAGAGGAAATAAAAGGAAGGCGCGGCGTCGTGCTTCTTGAGAAGGATGAGATGCCTTTGCCTGTTATTGACAAGGTATGCAGCAAATGCGCAAATGCAAAAGCCTATTACTGGCTCCAGCAGACGCGCTCCGCAGACGAGCCGCCCACGCAGTTTTTCCGCTGCACGAAATGCAGCCGCACGTGGAGGGAATATAAGTAGCCAAATGACATGCTTCCGATATAAACCACCGCTTAAAAGCGGTGGTTTCCTGAAGCATGGCATGCCAGCAGGAATTCCGATTCCTGCTGCACAGCATGAATTGCAATTCATGCTTGTGCCAAAGAAGTTCGGTATACTCCTCCACTCACTGAAGTGAGTGGTTTCCGAACTTCATTTGTGCATGAGCAAAGCGAGCAAAGAAATTTCGAGGCGATGCCGAAGAAATTTTGCGGCGAGCGAAGCGAATGCGGCAGACCCCAACTACGTTCGCATCCGATACTGTACAGAAGGACTCGCAAGTCCTTCTTGTACAAGTAATGGCTGCGCTTAGATTCCTTTATAAACTTGTTTCTCAAAATTGAGAAATGAACCTGCAATTTTGCGACTGCAAAGGTATTTTGCTTCCTCAGGGTAATTTGCTCAAATGCCGCAACTGCGGAAAGGAATTTAAGAAGGAAGACCATGATTACAGCTTTACAAGTACGCAGAGCACTGATGCCATTCCTGTCCTAGAAAACGATCTGCCTAACTTGCCTACGATGGAAAAGAAATGCCAAAAATGCGGTTCATGGACTGCATATTACTGGCTGATACAGACCCGGTCTTCTGATGAGCCTCCAACGCAATTTTTTAAGTGCACTTCATGCAGCCATACGTGGAGGGAATACAAATAATGCTGCGTGATGTCTTCTATGATTTGCTTCTATATGAACCGCAGGCTACACGCCTGCGTTTTCTTGAAGCAAAGCATCTCGAAAGAACTCGGTATTTTACAAGAAGGAGCTAAGCTCCTTCTGTACAGCATGAACTTCGTTCATGCTTGTATCCTCTGACTAAAGTCAGAGGATTTAATTGGAGTTCTTTCGAAGATAAAAAGTAGAATCACATTATCTATCTATGAAAATCGATTTTATTGTTGATGAAGGATCTAGCAAAGAGGACGCATATCTTATAAAGGATAACATCTTTGGAGTGTTTGATGGTTTCAATAGTTTGGATAAATTTATAGGCAACGATGATAAAACAGGGGGTTTGATTGCAGCAACTATTGCACGAAACATATTCTCTAGGAATGGCAAGGACTTGAGTGATTTGGCAGTAGAAGCAAATCAAAAAATCAAAGAGAAAATACAAGAATCAAATATAGACATCAATAAGAAAAGTCGTTTGTGGGGTACAATGTTTGCGGTTGTCAGAATTAAAGAAGATTCATTTGAATGGGCACAAATTGGTGATTCGCTTATTCTTGTTATATACAAGGACCGCTCTTTCAAATTGCTTGTTAGTGATTATGATCACGACAAAGAAGTTCTGAAAATATGGAAAGAATTAGCCAATCGAAAGAAGGAAAATATAAGAACATTGATCGATAAAGGTCCTCTTTTAGAGCTTCGAAATAAAATGAATGCGGACTATGGCTGCTTGACAGGCGAAGATGAAGCTATTAAATTTCTGAAATCTGGAATTGAAAAGCTGAAAACCATAAAACACATTCTGATTTTCACAGACGGCATAATTATTCCAAAGGAAAATCCGTCAGAAGAAGATAATTGGAGGGTGTTTGTAAAACTTTTCTTGGAAGGTGGATTGAAAAATATCAGAGATTTTGTCAGAAATTTGGAGAAAGATGACCCTAAATGCTGGAGATATCCAAGATACAAACAATATGATGATATTACAGCTATTTCTATTTCGTTTTAAAAATGCTGATAATAGAGCGAGGCGGAACACAAGATAAAATGATGAAGACCGACACTCCATCGCCTAAAGGCGGTGGTTTCCAAAGGTCTTCAGCATCTCGGAAGCCTCCCGTATCTTATCCCACGGCTAAAGCCGTGGGTTTTTAAGAGGAGGCTTCCGCAGATAAACACCCTTCGAAAATTGCAACTATTATGTTTTTAACTCATCTATTCTATCTTAATCATGCGCTTCACAACTGTCATTGAAGTAGTGATCATAATTGCACTAATTGCCATGTTGTATGTGTTTTTGCAGGAGCCTGATGAAGATGTTTTCTATTCATCGCCGGGGTCCACGCAGGCTCCTGCCCAGTCTATAGACACGCCTGTACCTCTCATAGAGGAAAATGCGAGATGGGGAAAGACCACCCTTAGCATATTTATTGACCTCGAAATATCCCAGGATGTTCCTGGCTTCAGGGGCGAGTTTATAGATATATTCCGCGATGCTGCAGATACCCTAAGCAACTCCATTCAAAATAAAATCACATTCAGATTTGTATCACAGCCGTCGGCTGCGGACATCCATGTCAGATGGGTAGAGCAGCTGCGTGCCGACTCGCTGGACGCCATAGGCCACACAGAATTGAATTTTAGTGTATCACCTTCCTTTAGCGTTATAAGCAAGGCAGAGGTTGAACTGCTAGCCAAGAAAGAAGGGGGGGCTTTGTCAAGAGAGCAGATGTTTGTTCTTTCGATGCATGAGATTGGACATGCGTTAGGTCTGGGACATTCTGAAAGCAAGGATAGCATTATGTATCCGGAGGCTCAGGAGTCTCTTACAAAACCGTCTCCAATGGACGTGGAAAGCATATTAGAAGCCTACGGGCTGGAATCACTTCCAGACCTGTATGTGAAAGAGGCGCAGTTCTCAAAGCGTATTATCAACAGAGTCGTATTTAAGCAATATCTATACGACGGGAAGATATCCGTAATAAACGATGGTCTTTCAGACTCCGGTTTGTTTTTGATATCAATAGAGGCCGACGGAAACATTATTGACGAAGAGGCAAAAAAACTGAGACCAGGTGAAAGCATTATTTTGACGTTGCAGAATGTCACAACTGACAGCGACTTTTCTGAGATAATAATAAATGTTGATAAGGAAAACGATGTGCGAGAATTAAATGAAGATAATCGATATAGAGCTGAGGTTGGCTGAAAATACGCCTGTAATTTGGATTTAAAAGCCTTGTTTTTAAAAATAACGTATGGTAAGAAAAGCTTTGCTGATAATTCCTTTAATCATAATAATAGCAGTAGGCGCTTTCTTTTATCTGCAGCTGAATCCGCTGCAAGGTCCGCTGGCGCAGCTGAAAATAGAGCGGGGGACGGTGGAATACTCGACCGGGGAAGAATTCTTCTCGGAAATTGCAGGTCCGATGTTGCGTTTTCAGCCAGCAACAGATAGAATGGAATTGAAAGAAAACTATGTAGTCCGCACAGGCACTGATTCAGAAGCTTCAATAATCCTCAGGGAAAGTTCTTCTGTGAGGCTGAGTGAGAATACGGAAATAACGCTTGAGGAGGTGCGCGCAGGAAGCCCGATGAGGTTCAAGGCAAGACAGGGCAACGGCAGAACATGGCATCAGGTGCTGAAGATGACGGGTTTTGAGAAATACGAAGTGAGGAGTCCTAACATGGTCGCGACTGTGCGGGGGACTTCGTTTGACATGAATATTCAGGATGACCAGACTACCTGCTCTTCTGCTGACGGTACTGTACTGGGAGGCACGGATGAAGATTTGAGGGATGTGCCTGAAGGAAGGAGGCTTGAAGTTGATTCACAGGGCGAATTCACAGAGGGCGAGCTTATAGAGGATGAGTGGATAACGCAGAATAAGCAGCGCGATGATAACTGGCTGGAGCAGGTTAAACAAAGACTTCGCGAGAAGTATGGATTCCTCATCGGCACGGCAAAATCGCAGGGCGCGACCGAGGAGCAGATAGAAGAGTGGCTTGACGGCTACGTGCAGGGCACGGTTTCAGTGCAGGATGCGATTGACCAAGGACTGATTCCGGAGCAGTTTGTAGGGCTCGTGCCTGAGGAGCTGAAGAGGTATTAGGAGTTTTCTGCGATCGACACCATTGTGACTGTGCGGTATATGCTCTTGGTGTTTCTTACCATGCTGAACAGGAAATTCTCGAGCTCTTTCATGCTTTCAAATCTTACTTTGACTATGATGTCATAATCTCCTGTCACGCGAGAAAATTCCTGTATAACGCCTTCTACACTCTTTTTCTCGAGAAATTTCATCAGAAACCTGAATTTTTCAATACTTTTGTAGTCAGCCCTTACAAGAATGTATGCAAGAATGCCCTTCCCGATCTTTGAATAATCTATGTCAACGGTATATTTCTTTAATATGCCGCTATTCTCCAGCTTTTTTACACGGTTATGCACTGTAGTGGTCGGTATGCCTGTTTTCCATGATATCTGCTTGTAAGACCAGTTGCCATGCTCCCTGAGTGCGCCGAGTATTTTCGTGTCCTTGTCATCCAGCTTAAGCATGGAATATTTATACAATAAAACCTATTTAAATGGAATTTTATTGAATGATTATACTGTTTTTTGGCAGTAATTTCGGCTTAAATAAATGCCTCCCCAAGATTACGCAGGGTGCAGGGGCAGTAATTGCAGCAGTCCGTGCACCGAGCGCTTAGTTTTTACGTTTGATATGTTTCCATCGTGTGCAATCCTGTGGGGTGGTTGGCATCATGAAGAAACAGCAAAAGCAGGCTGTAGTTGCGCTGGCGCTTGTGATTTTAGCCATATCGCTTTCGCTCTTTCTCGGATTTGATTCTATAACAGGATTTATCACGGGTGATGCGCCGCTGGATTCTGTGGATGAGCAGGGTATGCCAGAAGAGCAGTTACAACTCCCTGCTGATAATGAACTTCCTTCTGATAAGTCAACAGAAGCCCAAGATTCTGAGGAAGAAATTCCTGATGACGAGGAACAGCCTGAAATAAAGCCTAGGATAATTGAGGTTGGCTCTGGCGGCTCTTCTTATTCGCCGGTTTCGCAGCCTGTTGCAGAACTGGAAGGGAGCGGCAGGATAAGCGCATCGCTTCAGGGCAGGATTGCAGAGTCAGATGCGGATGAAATGATAGACATAGTGATGAAATCTTCTGATATTGAAAGCGTATCATCAAAAATATCCAGCCTTGGTGGAAACGTAAACAGCGGGTATGCATCTTTGGGTATGGTTTCCGCAAGCCTTCCTGCAGGTAGGGTCGCAGAGCTTGCCGGCGATACTTCATTTGATACAGCATGGGCAGATGAAAGGGTTGTAGCAACTGGCATAGAGGGCGCAGAGCAGATCGCTGCCGGTTACCTCTGGGAACTTGGATTTTCAGGCGCGGGCGTCAGGATTGCAATACTTGATTCTGGTTTTGATTCGGAGCTCTCAGAATCGTTTGTGGTTGGCGAAAACGCAAACGATGAGAACGGGCATGGCTCGTCTATTGCCTCTGCAGTTGCAGATATAGCGCCGAATGCGCAATTGCTCAATGCCAAGGTTCTGGACAAGAACGCGAAAGGCACTGTTTCTGCGGTGCTTGCGGGCATGGAATGGGCACTGGAAAACAGCGCGCACATACTCTTGACGAGCTTTACTACTGATGACACAACCCAAGACAATCCGCTAAACGAGGCTGTGAAAAAAGCATTTTTCAGAGGCGTTCTCGTTGTTGCACCCGCAGGCAATTGCGGACCCTGCGGACCGTGCCATTTCAGCGGCGTTGGCTCTCCGGGAAACAGCCCTTATGCCCTCACTGCAGGCGCTGTTGACAATAGCAATAGATGGCTGTGCTTTTCAGGTGGAATCAGCGAAAACGGCTTTGTAAAGCCTGATATAGCTGCGCCTTCTGAAAGCGGAGATCTCAGGGGAACAAGCGTTTCTGCGGCGCATACTGCAGGCGCAGCTGCGCTTCTGCTTGAAATGAAACCGGGACTGAATCCACAGGAGGCAAAAATGCTAATAGAGTCCGCAACCTTGGACATGGGAGTGCCTGGAAAAGATGAACGATATGGCGCGGGCGTAATCGACCTGAAGAGGATTCTTGCTCCTGCGCTTATCAGGCGCATCTCGGTGGACCCGGGAGGCTACCCAAGCATTACAATAAAAATAGAAGTCGACGCAGACGCGGATTCTGTCGCGTTCTCAGTCATAAAGCCTGACGGCTCTGTGTATGAGACAGGCGTGCAAAAAGAAGAATTCTGGGAGTATGAATTCAGCGATACGCAGCAGGAAGGAACGTATGCTGTTAAGGTGGAAGCGGTAAAAGATGGGGAAAGAGAAATTGCACATTCTGCATTCATCATAAAAAATCCTTCTGTTAGCCTCTTTAATCCGGACAATACGGTGGGATTTGAAGACATAACCGGTGCCGGCATATTTGACTTGTTTTTGGGAGAGCCTGTTGTCAGCGAGCCGACCCTTATAAGATCCGACAAAAGCGACCCTGCAGCGATGACCGTAGGCGATTTGTGGCACCTCTGGGCATCAACAACAAGGCAGACTCCGAAATGTTCGTGCTGGGACTGGGATGGAGACGGGCTTATAAACCATTGTTACGGGCAGGGCAGAGTCTTTGTTTTCGTCGGAGATTCATGGGCAAAGGCGTGCTACGATGCGTTTTCGTCCCATGATTCCAATTCAGGATGGAATGACGCTATTCCATGGGATAATGTCAATACAATGGATACAAGCACTGCGATTACAAACGGCCGTGTAAACGCTCTCGTATTCCTGAGCAATATATTTCAGGATTCCTGGCTTGAGGACAGCATAACGTATACGATAATTAATCCACCGCAAATCTGCACTCCGTTGCATAATACCTTTGCATGCTCTGACGGTGATGTATACTACTACAACGCCTGTAATGTCCGCACTAATGACAAGAAACAGGAATGCGGGCCGGATTACTGCGACGCGCCAAGCGGCTTTCGTTATTGCAGCAGCAATAATGTCTATCAGAGCCAGACATGTTACACAACAGGCTGCGCGTCCGCGAGCTGCTTCAAGGCACCATATTCTAGGCAGACTCTGGTAGAAACCTGCACTAGCGGATGCCAGAACGGCCAGTGCATAGTCTGCACCAGCCAATCATATTCTGCATGCTTCGGGGATGACTTATATTGGTATGATTCCTGCAACAGGCGTCAGGGAATCAGGCAGGACTGCGGAGATACAACCTACGGAGCGTGGAGCGCGTCTTATTGCAGCGGAAACAGCGTCGTTAGAAGCAGGGATGTGAATGCCCGGGGATGCTCCTCAGCATCTTGTACGGCAAATACTTACACGGAGGTCCAGACTTTGGAAGTTTGCCAGTTTTCATGTTCAGGCAGTTCCTGCCTTAAGCCAGATTTCGTGGTTAGGGAGAGCGAAATTACAATAAGGTGAGGTGATAACATGCGTGGGACAAGGTATGCAATTGTTTTGGTCTTAGGATTTCTGGTACTCATGGCTATCAGCGTGGCACTAGCAGAGCAGGATAATGTCCAAGATATTGCAAACATAACAAAATCGGACAACGATGCTCTTGTCCTCAAAAGAGATGCGCTGGAAATAATAGATAGCATAAACACAGATGACCAGAATTCGCAGGAAAAGCTTGCACTGATATCCTCGAAAATAAGCCAGAGCATTCTTCCACAATATTGGTGGAACTCCAACCAGATAAGGGACAGCATAGTTTTCGACCTCGAGCGTGAAGCCGCCCAGCAGACGCGAGTCCTTATAGACAGAGAGAAAAAACCTGAGGTGAATAGGAGTATAGTTGAGGCGCTGGTGAAACTTGTCCAGGCAGACGACAGGCTGGCGTCCCATTTTATTTCCTTGGCTGAAAATGCACTGCCGCACCTCAGCGGAGAGCTGAAGGAAAATCTGACAAACTCCCTCTCTCAGGCAAACAAATTCTATGAGCAGGCATGGTTCCATATCGGCAGAGGATTCCCTGTTGTTGCGATAGAATTTTTCAAGAAGGCATGGCTGGAAATAAATGCTTCCATCGTAGGCTTAGACGCAGGCACAAACCCATTAGTAACGATAGAAAATCCTGCAAACGGTTCCTATACAAACCAGAATGCTGTACGCATCAATGGAACAGTGTTTGATGTGCTGCCAGACACGCTTACTGTAAAAATAAATATGAATGGGCTAGAAGCACCTCTTGCGCTGTTCAATGGATATTTTGAAACAGAGGTTGCGCTTGTCGAAGGTCTGAATGCGATAACCGTTCAGGCGACCGACCTGTACGGAAACAATGGCTCTGCGGCTGTTGTGATTATTCTTGATACGGTTCCACCGGAAGTTATCATACTGTCCCCGTCATACAACGCATGGGTGCATTTGACAGCGGAAGTCAATGCAGAAATAATCGAGCAGAATCTTGATATTACACAAGTGAGCATAAACGCCACGCCCGTAGCAGATGCCGTACCTTATAGCTGGGATACAACTGCCTATGATGATGGCGTATACGAAATAACTGTGAAGGCAATGGATAAAGCAGGGAATTCAGGTCAGGCTGGCACCACGGTGAATGTGGACAATACACCTCCGGAATTGTTTGTGGAGGAATTGATAGAAAACCCGATGCTTAACTATCCTTTCTATGCACTTTCGGGAACCACGGAAGGGATAGCGTCTGTTGCTGTAAATGGAGTTGCTGTGGAGAATGACGGTGGAATCTTCTATTACGAAACTGATGTGACAGAGGACATAAATGAATTCGTTGTCACATCAACAGACCTTGCTATGAATACTGCAGAAAGACGCATAACAAGACTTGTAGATATAGATATGTTGCCAGATTTCTACGAAACAGGAATTTTGGGCACGGATGCGCTAAACGGCGATTCTGACTCATCAAAGACTGCGGAAAACGAAGCCGGAGAAGGCGTGACAGATGACGAGGAAGACTTTGACAAAGACGGGCTTACAAACTTCCAGGAGTATGCATTCGGAACCGACCCTTTCAGTGCAGATACGGACGGAGACGGTCTTTTGGACAGCTTTGAAATATTCAATTCAGAAACATCCCCGCTATCTGCAGATGAAGATGACGACAGTGTAATCGATGCTGATAGCGATTTCGATGGTGATGGACTTAAAAATCTGGAAGAGCAAACCGCGGGGAGTAACCCACTGCTGGACGATACAGATGAGGACTCTATAAGCGATTATGACGAGCTGAATGTGCATGGTTCGAATCCGGGCAGCAAAGATACGGACGCCGATGGTCTGGACGATGATTCTGAGATTCGCCTTGGAACAGATATCCTAAGTCCAGATAGCGACAGGGACGGCGTGCCAGACGGCGAAGAAACGTATACTGTTCATATAATTGACGAAACAGTAGGAGCAGAAATTATAGCTACAGGCGTGGGAGACCTTAACAAGAAACTTATGCTGGACGATAGAAATGAAAATGTTCTGCTGCGAAATTCCGACACAAGCGTAATCAAGAAGATAGTGAACGTAAGAGAATTCGGAAATATTGCAGTAGAATCGGCGGAGATAAGGATACACTATAACCCTGCTGAGATAAGTGATCCGAGCCAATTGCGCATGTTCCATTTCGATGAAACTTACAATGTCATTCTTGATGTAGAAGAGCAGGGCATTAATTTGGCAGAGAACTACGTCTGGGGTAAAGTAAATCATCTGAGCAAATTCGGGCTTTACCTTGCTCCGTCTTTTCCTCCGCTTGTGGGTCCATTAGTTGCTCTCTTCGCCTTTGAGTGGAATCACTTCGAGCCCGTTTATTCTACTGGTTTTTCTGTACAAGTCAATGCAAAGGTCAGGAATATCGGACAGGTAACTGCGCCTAACGTTCCTGTGGAGGTCAGAAAGAATGATTTTGGCGGAACAAGTTTAGGGTATACCACCATATCAAGCATTTCAGCCGGTGGGTTTGCAGATGTTACTATCAGTACAAGGATAGAAAGCAATGCGCAAAACTTATGCGTTGTTGCAGATCCGAACAACATATACGCAGAGCTCGACGAAAACAACAACGGTGGATGTAAGGATATTTCCCGGAATTTAGATTCGGATGGAGATGGGCTAACAGACTACGAGGAGACGAATGGGATGAGAGTTGGCACGCTTAGTTTATTCTTAGGAGTTGTACCCAACCCGAAAGCCGGTTATGCGTATTCAGACCCGTTTTCCGCTGATACAGACGGCGACGGGCTGAAAGACAATGTGGAAATAGGAGAGATAGTAGAATTAGCAGGAGTTAAATTCTATGCAATAAAGAGCGACCCGACAAAGGCGGATGGCGATGGGGATGGAATAATCGATCCAGAAGAGCTTAGGGTAGGAAGCAACCCGCTAGAGGATGACTCTGTCAGCGAATTCCTGATGGGAGCTATATTGGGCGAGGCTGGATGGGACGATACGCACCATGAAAATCTTCCATACATGGCAGGGCATATAGTGGGGGGGATTGTTCCGGTATTCGAATGGTACGTTGCAGCAAGAGACACGATAGTTGCTCACTCCCGCGGTGATGAGTTCGGAGCTGCCATAAATGGAGCCACTGGTGTCATATCCGCTTTCCCAATCCCGCTGGTAATAGACGAGGTCGCGGAAGGCGGTGCAAGAGCAGCAAGAATAGTCGCAAGATTCCAAAGATTCACAAAACCTGTAGCAAAATGGGGGGTCGAGATACTTGGCGGCATCTCTCCACGGCATGCCTTCAAATTCCTGGACGTGATGCATGGAGGAAAGGCTGCGAAGCTGGTGGAACGCGGCTTAAAGGAAGACTACGTTCTGGAATTTGCAAAAAGAGACATACACATAGGAAAGGTTAGCGATTTCTTTGAGGTTGAGAACTTTAGAAGAATCCCTGGCGCTGAAAGCGTTAGAACCAAGATTATAGCTGGTGGAAGCGATTTTAGCAATGTCGGCAAGGTAGCCAATGTTGCTGGAGCGGCTTTCGAGGCAGAAGTTGCTGTTACGAAAGGTGCAGATAATATTGCTGAAATGGGTTTAAAGTTTACTTTGAAAAATGGTGATGTTGGTGAAATAGATGTCTTGCTAAAGAACGGAAAAATAATAGAAGCTAAGAGCGGTGCTGTATCTATAGCTGGGGCGGATTCTGGAACTTACAGAACTATAAAGGATCAACTTATGAAATACGAAAACTACCAATTAGAAAAGGGGTCAACATCAGGCATTGAATTCGTATTTAAAGAGACTCCTCATCCGGATATTCAAGCACTGTTGAGCGGCAAGGCTGCATGGAGCATAATTTAGGGGTGTTAATATGGGATCAAGTTTCTTTATGAATTTTTATTTGGAAAAAAGGGAGATAGACGAAAAATTCCTATTGGATCTTATAAATCTTTGCGGATCTCTAGATTGCGAGGCATATGAATCAATAAATTCAGAGATAAAAGAGACCATAGCGGATCAGCATGGAACATTGCATTTTAAACATAACCTGGGGCACTTTTCATTATTTGTTAATACAACAGATTTCAGGCCATTCTCTGGAGTAACATTTTGTTTGGATCGTGTATATACTAATACTTATTACGATGATAAAGAAAAATTTGATAAAATAGTCGAGTTTATTATCAAATTTGGAAAACGCATGTACTTTTCATTAAATCCCCTTTGTGTCGTAGGCGCAAGCGACTTAGTTTTTGACGAGTGTAGTCCTACAGAAAAAGAAATACGATCTGGTAAATTAAGGTATGAAAAATACAACCGTTCCGAATATTTTTTCTGGATAAACCTTCTTCCTCCAAAATTTGTACAGAATATGCGTGATGTAATAGAAGGGAACAAGAAGAACTTCTGGAAATTCGAGGAACTGGAAGACGGTGGAGTGCTCATAATACCTTCGTATACATCGCCAACATAAATTGATGGTAAATATGTCTCCAAAAATCCTGCTGGCAATTTCCGTTCTGGCAATAATCTTTGTATCAGGCTGCATCAGTCAGGTCCGCCCGTTTGAAGGAGGATTATTTCCTCCACACGAGCCTCCTGTTTGCGGGGATAATGTTTGCGAGGGGGATGTTTTTGAGGAAAACCAGTGCCCAAGGGACTGCGTGTCCAGAGAGCATTACGCTATTCTTGAGGAAGGTATGTTTTCTGTGATTGTTCCAAAGGGTTACGAACTGCTAGGCGAAAAGCATCTGGAAGACCTTGGTTACTGCTACAAACTCATTTCTGGTTTTCTCGGAATAAAGCCTTATTACAACAGAACATTTCTTATAATAAATGTGACAGAGAGAAATGACCCAAAGGCTGGAACTGGGGAGGCTTTTTTTAATACCATGATTCATTACCGCATCCAAGAATGGATAGATATGGATCTGAGAGCAGTTGAGGAAAACATTCCAGGAGACTTTCTCTACAACCTAAGCCCTGGTCATTGCGCAAATACCCACGAATTTACGCATGTTTTTGTCGGACATCTTTCCCTGCCGCAATGGGCAAACGAGGGAATTGCATCATATGCGCAGAAACCTCTCCAGCAGGCATTCCTTGATATTGAATGCAGGGAAAACAGTTTATATCAGACAGATTACTGGGAAGATGGAAAGAAAAAGCTCTTCCCTTATTCTGACCTAGATGCAGGATACGACGTAGATCCCAACGAAGATCCTGCGACAGTTGCCCTCTGGTACAGCACCGCAAGGTGTTTCTGGGAGTATGTTGATGAAACGTATGGAAGAGAAAAGATGAAAGAAATTTTCCAAAAACTCAATACCATTTCAGAAGAGATAAGAAGAACAGGCTTAGGAAGTGTAAATTTCATTGACGACGTGCTCGTCCCGGTTCTCGGAAAGGAAATAAAGGTGGTGCTAGCAGAAAGGTTTGGAGTGGAATCTTAGACTGATGCCCTTTTAACATTTTCCGTCCTTGATTCTTTGCATGGCAAGAATAACAAAAAGAAAATCCTGGACGCTGCTATCGATATTACTTCCTTTTCTTCCCTGAAAACTTTATATAAAACTTCCATACCAATGAAAAAATCAGGATTAACGGTATAACTACACCTGCTAGTTCTATCAGAAGGAAAATTGTGGCGAAGAATGATGCGTATGCGCGCTGGAAGGGTTTTTGAAAGTCAAGATCGGGAAGGAATTTTGCCTGTCCGGGCTCCTCTACATTCACGGTTATAGTGGCGAAATCTGTTCTTGCCTCTAGGAATTTTTTCCTTCCCTCCAGTGTTTCTATCTGTTCCCTGATGGAAGAGAGCGCACGCTCCACCTCCAGTATCTCGTTTACTGTCTCAGCCTTATCAAAAAGAGTTAAAAATCTGGTCTCTGTTGCCTTGAGGTTTTTCAGTCGGGATTCCAAATCGACAAATTCCTCTGTGACATCTTGGAGACTTGACTTCTCCTCTTTCAGGGTTGCAATGCGCCTTAAGTCATTCAATGCATCCTCGAAACTTTCCTTGGGAATCTTTATTACCACAAAGCCGGTTTTTCTTTCTGCGAGATTCAGATTAGACTCGCCAACAAACCCTCCGAATCTGAAGGCAACATGTCTTATTTCTTCAACTGTTTTGCTGAATTCTGTGGTTTCTAGTTTGAGAACAGCTGTTATTATTAATTTCTGCTGACCTATTAGGCTGGATCCGAAATCTGCTATTTCTCCCGGCGCTTCGCCGCTTGATGATGCGTAAGTGTTTCCTAGCGCTTGGCTGCCTGATGTGGCGTAAGAGGAATCAGATGGAAGAGAAAGGAAATTTGCGGCGAAAATTAAGGCGAAAATAACCAGAACAGCTATTACTGCATTCCGCCTTGTCAGCAGTTCTTGTATTTGCATGAAATTCTTTCGGAGGCTATTCATTTAAAACCAGCAGAAAATGTTCGGTTTTATCCGAATGATGCAGGTCTTTTAATCACATTCTTGCATATTTCTGATATGCGCAATATTCCAAAGAAGCTGGCGCTTACTTGCCGAAAGGTTTGGAGTAGAATCTTAGCCTGAATCTCCCTTTAATCATTTTCCGTCCTTGATTCTATTATGAAATTTTCAAAGAAACAAATGCTGCTGCTAATTTTTATCATTATTTCATCAGCCCTGTCGCTCCTCCATCTCGCCGGTGCTTTCTCGGTTCAAAGCCTTCGTGCCTCTGACGCGCTATACGCGCCCGCGCCTGCCATGGAAGATATAACAATATTCGCCATTGACGATTCGAGCATCCAGCGCATCGGCAGGTGGCCATGGGACAGGGCTGTTTATGCCCAGGCGCTTGAAAAACTGCAGGGCGCGAAGGTTGTGGGCATAGATATTTCATTTTTTGAGCCAAGCGGCTCTGACGACAAGCTGCAGAATGCACTGGAGTCTTTTGAAAGCGCTGTGCTTGTAGCAGAGGAAGTGCCTGCGGGTGATTTTTCGCAAATACTGAAGCCTGTGTTTATCATGGATAATATCGGTCACGCAAACGTGTTCGTGGATGAGGATGGCGTGACGAGGGAGATACCGGCGGAAATAAGCAACGGAGAGGAAAGAATTGAGGCATTCTCCATAAAAATCGCTGAGGCTTATTCCGGGGAGGATTATGACTTCGGCGCTTCAACTCTGCTAGTGAATTTTGCCGAGCCTTTTTCTGCCTACTCCTTTTCAGACATATTTGACAATGAAAATATCCCGAATATTGTAGAGAATAAAATTATTTTCATAGGCGCCACCGCGCCCGACCTGCACGACTTCCGGATAACGCCTGTCACAGAAAGCATGCCCGGCGTGGAGCTGCACGCGAATGCAGTGCAGACTCTCCTGACAGGGGCGTTTCTGGAGAGGCAGAGCGCGGAATCTGTTATTGCAGCAATATTTATTCTGTCGCTGCTTGTTGCCCTTAGCCTTTACCTTTTCAGGGCGCTTTTTGCCACAATAATAACAGCAGTGGCAGGAGCAGGCTATCTGTTTTTCTCCTTTAATGCATTCTATTCCGGAACTGTCATGAACATCTTCTATCCGCTGCTTTCT
>JACPJV010000024.1 GCA_016187395.1 Candidatus Aenigmatarchaeota archaeon | reverse complement strand
TTCTGCCTACTCCTTTTCAGACATATTTGACAATGAAAATATCCCGAATATTGTAGAGAATAAAATTATTTTCATAGGCTCCACCGCGCCCGACCTGCACGACTTCCGGATAACGCCTGTCACAGAAAGCATGCCCGGCGTGGAGCTGCACGCGAATGCTGTGCAGACTATCCTGACAGGAGCATTTCTGGAGAGGCAAAGCAGGGAATATGTGATTGCAGTAATATTTATTTTATCTTTGATTGTTGCTCTAGCTTTATACTTTTTCAGGGCGCTTTTTGCCACAATAATAACAGCAGTGGCAGGAGCAGGCTATCTGTTTTTCTCCTTTAATGCATTCTATTCCGGAACTGTCATGAACATCTTCTATCCGCTGCTTTCTCTTGCCGCTACTTACGTATTCGGCACTGCCTCTCTCTATGTTTTTGAGTCAAGACAGCGGAAGCTGGTCACAGGCATCTTCGGCAAGTACGTCAGCAAGGGCGTGGCTGAGCATATTCTCAAAAGCGGCGATGTGAGCCTGAAGGGCGAGAAGCGTACAATCACAACACTGTTCGCAGATATCAGGGGCTTCACGTCGCTCAGCGAAAAGCTGCAACCTGAAGAAGTCGTTGCTATGCTGAACCACTATTTTGATGCGATGACAAAAATTATTTTCAAGCACGGCGGCACGCTGGACAAGTTCATCGGCGACTGCATCATGGCTGAGTGGAACGTGCCTCTGGAGCAAGAAAATCATCCGCTGCTTGCTTTAAAGGCTGCGATAGAAATGCAGGGGGCGGTTAAAAAACTGGCAAAGGAAGGAAAGTATCCTGCCGTGAAATACGGCATCGGCATAAACACAGGTCCTGCGATTATCGGAAACATGGGCTCTGTGGAGCGTGTGGATTATACTGCTATCGGTGATTCCGTTAACCTTGCATCACGCTTGTGTGGAGCGGCTGAGGGTGGGCAGATTATCATAAGCGAGGCGGCTTACGAAAAGGTGAAGGACAAAATAAAGGCGCGCAGGCTGAAGCCGATAAAGGTCAAGGGGAAGGAGAAGGCTGTTACGGTGTATGAGGTGCTGGGGGCGAAAAATTAAGCGGATTTTTCCAACTCTAAATTCCTCTCTGGATATCCGGTATTTCTCAGTATTTTCTTGAAAATTCCTGTGCTATTCAATACTCTATGCTGAGAATTTTAGCGGTTTTTATCAGCCTAAATTCAGTCTTTGATAGATTCGGTTGAGAAAGACACACCAAAAAACTTGCAGATTTCACGCTAAAGGAATTCTTCAGACAAACGAAAGAGTTTCTGGCATTGCACGGAAATTAGTCGTCGGTGTGAGTTATGCTCGGAAAAGCAATCTACTGCTTCTCTGCCTGACTATCCTGAATCCTTTCATAGACAGAATCTTTATCATTTTCTGCCCAGAAACGAGAGGCAGTTTCATGCTAAACCTCTATCTTCTGTATGCCTATGAACTCATTTGGGGTTATTTTCTGCTCCTCAAGGCACATTTCTATGACTTCCCTGATATTTTTCATCACTTCTTCCACAGAATCGCCCTGCGTATAACAGCCTTTCAGGTCCGGAACTTCGCCTACATAAGTGCCATTCTCGTCCCTCTCTATAACAACAACGAAATTTCTTTTTTCCATCTTAATCACTATTAGGATTATCGCTGAATGTATTTAAGGTCTTTGTGAAAGGGAAGGAGAATGCTGTTACGGTGTATGAGGTTGTGGGGACGAAAAGTTAGGCGGATTTCTCCAATTCTATGAATTCCTCTCTGGACATCCCGGCATTTCCCAGTATTTTCTTTAAAATTCCTGTGACATTCAATACTCTATGCTGATAATCTTAGCGGCTTTTATAGTGATGCAAGGAACAAATCAGGATATTATACTCCTTGCTCACTATATGTGAAACCACAAGTATGATATCCTGTTTATTTTGTGGTTTCACTATATCAGCCTAACCACAGAACAAGTTAGGCTGATAGTTTTAAATATTTTTATCAGCCTAAACATAGTATGGCTCTCCGAACAAAAACCATCAGCGGGAAAAAATACTATTATCTCGACTTAAGCTATTTCGTTTCTAACAAGTCAAAGACATTCAGCAAATTAACCTTTAATACAATTCCTTCTAAATTCAGTCATGACCGAAGATTCTCCGAGCGGCAAGTGGGTGTGCCTTGGATGCGGCTACATGTATAATAGGGAGAAAGGACTGCCGCCTGAATATCCTGCTGGTACTCACTTTTCCAAGCTTGAGGAAAACCAATTCTCCTGTCCTACTTGTGGATTTACTGCCGATCTTTTTGAGCCTATTGAAAAGTCTGTGTGGCGCTCGCGACCTATGGAAGGAAGCATTCATCCTGGGAATGATGATTCATTATCAGAAGCGTTGCAGGACGAGAGGAAGGAGAAATACGGGGGTTAAACAAAGAGGGAAATGGATGGGGAGTGATTCACAAGGGTGCTGGTATGGTTGCTTGCGGTAAATGCGGCAAAAAAATGAAAAGGGCATACAAACATTGCCCTTCATGCGGGTTTTCAATTGCAGCTCAATCCCATGCCAAAGCTGTGGCGAGATTCGCTTCGCAAGATATTAAGGACCAGATTATGTGGAAGAATGCGCCTACGCGGATTAAGGGTCCTATGAAAATTCTGCTGGCAATACTTATTATCTTATTAATCCTTTCGCTTGTCATTGTGGTATTGTAGAGGTTTGCATTTCATGTCGTGGGGGGACCAGATCCAATCTCTTTTCTTTGGAAAGAAAAGATCTTGGAGAACCTCAAAAGAAACTTATGGAACTTCATTCCAATAATATGGTGAAATCTATGTCTTGGGGCGACCAGATTCTGGACGAGCTTGGACTTGTGGATTTAAAAAACAGGAAAAGTGTGAGCAAGCTCGACAAAGATAAATTGAATCTGTACGTGTTTGCCCTGTGGCTTGCCAAAAAACATAAGCTGAAAATAAGCGATGAAGAACTGGAAAAGGAGATTGAGGAGTTCTTGAAGGAACAGGAGTAGAATAAAATGAGTAGTTTTAAATAGCATTCACAAGGAATATTGTGCATGGTCTTGGATGCAAGCATAACTGCGTTTTTTATTTTCGTAGTACTGCTGCTTGGTGTGATCTACTATAAACGCAGAAGCCTGATAATAAGCGGCGTTATGGTGATGTACAAAACGCAGAGGGGGAAGGAATATATCGATTCTTTAGCCAAAAGACATCCAAGATTCTGGCACCATTTCGGCACTCTGGGTGTTGCAGCAGGGGTTCTTGCAATAATTTTCATGGTCTATGTTCTTCTGAATACTACGATAGGCGTAATTCAAGGCGGTGCTCCTGGCGTTGCATTGGTGCTTCCAGGCTCGGGATATTCTACCACGCCCGGTGCGATATTCTTTCCTTGGTACGTATGGATACTGGCTGTGGGGATAATGTTCATTCCTCATGAATTATCACACGCTGTCATCTGCAGGCGATATGGCATAAAGGTAAAATCCGTGGGGCTTCTGCTTCTGGCAATATTTCCAGGTGCATTCGTTGAGCCGGACGAGAAGCAGCTGAAAAGGGCGAAGCTTTTCACAAGGCTCAGGGTGTATGCTGTAGGCTCATTCACGAACATAGTCACTGCCGGTGCATTCTATCTTCTTCTGATTGCTATGCTGCTTGTTATCCCAAGGCCTTTCAGCCCTGTTTCTGTAGAAATTCTGAATTCCATAAAGGCCATAGTCCTGGTTACGCTTGGCGTAGGTCTGTTTAATGCATTGCCTATCTATCCTTTGGATGGAGGGAAATTCTTCCATGACATTGTTGAGAAGTATTCTCCAAAGGGGGCAAAGGGCATAACGCTATCGATGAGCCTATTCCTTGTGCTAATTGTTGTATTCAACTTGTCTTCAGCGTTGCTGGGAACTTTCTAATTCTATATGGTCACCAACTTTTATAGTGCTCCAAGGAACAAATCAGGATATTATACTCCTTGGGCACTATATGTGAAACAACAAGTATCATATCGGGATTATTTTGTTGTTTCACTATAATGTGAAACAAGGAATATAGTGCTGCAAGGAATAAATCAGGGTATAATAATTCCTTGCGCACTATACAAGCAGAAGCGAGGCTTCTGCTGTACAACAGGAACTTCGTTCCTGTTTGTATGTGAAGCAAATTTCTAGTCGGGATTATTAATTTGCTTCACTATAAATACCGACTAGACTCCTTGCTTCACAGTACTGTGAACCAAATTTTCAGTATGGATTATTAATTTGGTTCACATTAAGATGAACATTTTTATTAATATTCCCTCCAGTCGCTGCTAGCCTCGTCTTTATCCGATGTGTTTGTCAGATTCTTTATTTCTTTTGTCTCTATATTTACTGCGAACAAATCGAACAGATTTGATTTGCCTTCTCTCCTGTAAATGAGAATCCACCTGCCGTCTGGAGACCATGGTCCGGATACTTTGGGCTTCCCATCATGCGTCAACTGTATTAGTTTCTCCGCCTGCCCGCTGCTATCAACCCTTGAATAGAATATCTCGTTGTTGCGTGTCCATGCTATGCGTGATGAATCTGGCGACCACCTAGCTAGACCGTCTGTTATATTGTCATCTGCATCCTCAAAGAAAACAGACAAAAAAGACCCGTCCAGCTTTGCAACGTAAAGGTCAAAATAATTGGTATATCCTGTGCATTCCTGCATTGCATCGAATACTATGAGCCGCTCGCCGACTTCTGGAACATGTTTTCGAGATATGTCGATTGACCATGTCTGACCTTGTCCTGCAATTGCTGGATCCAGAAACGGTTTCTCAAGTTCACCTCCCTCAACAGAAACTCTTCGTATCTTTATCCCACAACCTTCCCAATATCCGACAAGAATGCTTCCGTCATCAAACCAAGAAGCAGGTACGGTGGCTCGATTCTCCTGTGTAACAAGTCTATCCTTCGATCCATCCTCATTCATTACGTGAATTTCCTGGGGTCCGGAAGGAGTCACAAAGTGTGAATACAAAATCTTCGAACCATCCGGCGACCACAATGGCGCTCCATTTAAACCAGAAAAGGTCAGTTGCTTTCTTGCACCTGTTCCGATGTCAAGAATCCAAATCTCTGAACCTGACCAATCGCCTCCCTCTGTATATACGATTTTACCTTCCAGGCCATCGCCCTTGCTGTTTAGATATCCCAAAAAACCAATGACTGCTAGTATTAACATAGCGGCTAGAACAATGAATGCCAAAAGCGTTATGGCATTTTTTTGTTCTTCTTTGAAACTCTTTTTGATTCTTCTGGACATATGTGAAAAACCACCCATCACAGATTGATGGCATCTTATTTTGGTGTAACGAAAGATGCCACATATCATACTGTGTGTTTTTTATGTTCAAACAACGAAGTTGTTTGACATCCCGAAGAAGCTTCGCTTCTTCGTAGACATCCAGAATACCACTGCATATTATTTGTGACCACTGGTCACAGACCAGTGGTATTCTTAGATATTAATTAATTGATAGAACACTTTAAACTTCCATCTCACGCCCCAAACACGCGCTTCGCATGCTTGATTCCTTCTGCTAACGCATGCAGATCTTCCTCTGTGTTGTATACGTAGAAAGAGGCGCGGGTTGTGCCATCAAGACCAAGGCGCTCGTGAAGGGGCATTGCGCAGTGATGCCCTGATCTGACTGCAATGCCTTTGCTGTCAAGCAGACTTGCCGTGTCATGGCCTGGAATACCTTCCACATTGAATGATACAACTCCTATCCGTTCTTTTGGGCCGTAGATTTTTACCCTTTCTATATTTCCTAAAATTTCCAGAGCCATTTTCGCAAGATTTGTTTCATGCTTGCGTATACTCTCCATCCCTATTTTTTCCAAGTAACGCACAGCTTCTGCAAGGCCTATTGACTCTGCGATTGGAGGGGTTCCTGCCTCGAACTTTGCAGGTACATCAGCTGGAATGAAATTATCTACATGCACTTCTTTTATCATATCGCCGCCTCCGAGGAACGGAGGCAGCTGCTCAAGCAGCTCTTTGCGCGCATACAAGACTCCTATGCCAGTTGGCCCGAGCATTTTATGGCCAGAAAATGCAAGAAAGTCGCATCCTATTTTCTTGACGTCTATGGGCATGTGAGGCACAGATTGCGCTGCGTCTATAACACTTACTGCCCCGCAATCGCTTG
>JACPJV010000022.1 GCA_016187395.1 Candidatus Aenigmatarchaeota archaeon | reverse complement strand
TAGGCTGCAGCGCTCTCCGCTGTTTCGCGCGAGTACCAGCGTGAACCGGCATAGTTCATATAACCGTAGGATGCGTTCGCCAAAATTTTTATTGCCTTCTGCTCCTCGTCCAACTGTTTCCATTCTTGTGATCCTTTAATGTGCCTTTTCATCTCTTCTTTGATTAGCAGACGCTGCTCGATAATTGCCCTCAGATGCGTGGGAATAAAGCCTTTCTGTTTTGTGCAGAAATGATGCTTCAAACCTGGAACTTTTTTCTTTTTACACTCAGAATGACTGCACTTGTATGTTTCTGGCGAGAGGTTGTACGTCACAATTATAGAGGGATAGAGGCTTCTGAAGTCAAACACGGCAATATTATCATGCAGGCCGACTTTAGGCTCCTTGACATAGCCGCCTGCGTAAGGGCGTAGCCTTCTTCTTTTTTCAACTTCTGCGAAGTGCGGCGAGTTTGGCGCGATGGTGTTATGCTCGCTGCCTTTGCGCAGAAAGAAGCTTTCAACGAGCGTGCCGTAAGCCATCCTGCTGCTGTCAAAAGGCAGCTGGCCGCTAACCCGAGAAAGCTCAAGCACCTGCGGAAGCAGAACATGGCTCAATTTCAAGGTCAGTAAAGAATCATTCAGGCAGTATTCAGCAACCTTATCTATCTTTCCAGACTTCCAACTATCCAACATTTCTTCAAAACTCATCTCGAGCTTGCCTTCTCCTATCAGCTCTTCGGCGACATCACCAAGAGTGATGGCTTCAAACTGGAGCTGTGGAGCTAAGACAGTATCCACAAAGGGAAACAGGTCTATGTGAATGCGTCCCTGAAGGCGCGCGGCTGTTACCTGGCCTCTGCGGACTGCTTTCAGCACGGTGCCGTCGCGGTTTAATTTCAAGGGCACTTTCAATTCGTCGGCACGCTCGCGGATGACCTCGAAGTCGAAGCCGTCGCCGTTGAAGGTGATGAGGAAATCGGGGTCTTGCTCATTGATCACTTCGACAAATCTCTCCAGCATTTCTTTTTCATCCTTGCATAATTCTGCGCTCTTCGCTTTCTTGTAGCTAAGGACTTTGCGAAAGTCATCGGCGGCAAAGGAAATCATGACGAGCTTTTTGTCAATAACCTCGGTGTCGAAGGCAAGAACTTTTAATTTAGGAACTTCTTTTTTCTTCAGTTTATGGACGCTTTTTGCCCTGATGATTTTTTTGTATTTCATTTCTTTGGTTTCCATCTGCGCGCCTTCCACCTCAAGCCAGTCCAGCGGGTAAAATCCCTTGTCCATCATGTAGCGCTTGTAAAAATTAACTGAATACTCAAATGTATTTTCAACAGCGGCATTGCGCTTTATGCTCTCGCGGACCTTGTAGGCGCTTGCAGGTACATTGACAAAGATTTTAAGTAAAAGCTGCTCTTTGCCTTCTACAATCCTCTTCACTTCTTCTATTTTTGTCACAAGGCTGCTTTTCTTGAGCTTTGCAATAACGGCAGCCTTGCTTTTAGGCAGGACGTAGAAGTAGGGCTGGAAGGAGTCGTCAAGAATCATGATGCTGCTTCCGTTTTCATCGACGCCGAAAAGCCGCGCAGATGCCTTGCCTTCTTCTGTCACGTAATCTGCGTCGAGGAGGCAGAATGAAAGCTGCATAAGTAAATTTGGGATGCTAATATTAAAGAGTGAAGAAGAGCATTCAACGAGCAAAAATAGTTTTAAATAAATAACAAACTTTGTTTTGCTATGTCTGAAAAAGTAAAGTGGCACATGAAAGGACAGTATCTGAAGAATTGCAACTGCGCGGCAACGTGCTCCTGTGATATCTCAGGCATACCTTCTCCACACAAGGAGTGCGAGGGAATGGCTGGCATGCACATCCTTGAAGGCAATTTCGGGAACATTAACATGGGCGGACTCTCGTGGGTAGTGACGTACTACTGGCCGGGACCTTTGCACGAGGGCAACGGCACGGTGCAGGCGTTCATAAGCAGGAGTGCGACAGAAGAGCAGAGAAATGCATTATTGCAGATATTGGGAGGCCAGGCGGGAAACCCATGGTTCGAATTTCTTGCTTCGACAGTAAAAACGATGCACGATCCGCAATTCGTGGACATACGCTTTGAGTTTGACAAGGATTCCAGAAAAGCAAAGGTCATAGTTCCGGGAGCGCTTGAGACGGAATCAGGGCCGATAAAACTCCCTAACGTAGACAAGGAGCAGAGATATAACGTAAGGATGCCGGGAGGAATGGAGTACAAGGAGATGGAGGTCGGCCACGCGGTCGTGCTAAGAGGCACAGGCGCGATAAAATTCGACCACACAAGGACGCACAGCAGCCTGGCAGTTGTTGAACACACAAACGAAGGGCTGATAGGATAAGGACAAAGAAAGTTTCCTTTTCATTTTCCAATCTCTGTTACAGGCTTTTATTTTTTATCCCGCATTAAACCTATGAATTCACTTGATTCGCTCAGACAGAATATGGTCATGCTCACAGGGCTTTTGTGGATAATAGCTCTGGCATGGCTCTTTCTTTTATCTTCGTCCTTTGCAATGAAAGGCATGTTGCCAAGTGCAATGCCGATGATACTTACGTTTTCCGGAATTTACAAAAAACAGAAGGAGAAGGGCAGCGGGTTTGTGCCTACATGGATATTTGTTTTTGGATATCTCGCTGTGTGGGCGTTGTTTGCAATAATAGTAGCAGGCGCTCAATGGCTGCTTGCCACGCAGGGGCTTCTTTCGATGATGGCTATTGCAAATCCGCTCGCAGCAGGAGCGATAATTATCATAGCGGGAATATATCAACTGACGCCGCTGAAAGACCTGTGCCTGAGAAAATGCCAGAGCCCCTTTGATTTCCTGATGACAGGCTGGCGCGAGGGCAGGAAAGGCGCGCTGGTAATGGGAGCAAACCATGGCAGGTATTGCTTGGGCTGCTGCTGGGCTCTGATGATTCTCCTATTCGCGGCGGGAATTATGAACCTCATGTTGATTGCTATAATTGCCACATTTGTTGTGGTAGAAAAGCTGTTGCCGCCGGGACATTGGGGAAGCAGGGCGGCCGGGGTTGCGCTGATACTGATAGGTACTGGGGTGGCTGCTGTTTCGTTTCCAATTTAAAATTTTCATTGTATCTTACGTCATGATGGAATTTGACAGTGTAAGACTGCTGCGGGATGCGGAAATCAGAGAGGGACAAAGATGGATATATTCCGCTGATTTCAATACCAGATATGCGACAGATGCGGAAGGAAAGGTGCGGCCGAAAAACCCGGCAAGGATAGATGACGAGCTCAACGACATGAGATTTATTCTTGACAGAGGCGGGACGGTTGCAATACTTGCGCATCAGGGCAGGCACGGAAAGGCAGAGAATCCACCAATAGAACTGCGGGGCGCTGCTGCTTATCTCTCTGAGAAGCTGGGCATGCAGGTTTGCTACTGCGAGACAAACACAGGCAGGACCGCCCGCGATTACGTCAGGGAAATGCGCCCAGGACAAATCGCAGTCATGGGAAACACGCGTATGCACGAAGGCGAGGAGAAGAATCACCTACCCCTAGCCAACGAATATACGTGGCTTGGCCGCTTTGCAGCAATAGGCGGTTTTGGAAAGGCTCACAGGGCGAATGCGTCGAATGTAGGAATCCTTGAATATATACCCGGCTTTCTGGCAGAAAGCCAGCGAAGGGAAATGGAGCTGCTGGCTCCGTGGGCAGGCAGTGATGGCAGTTATTCTGTCGCCATTCTGGGCGGAGTGAAAAAGGAAAAGATAACAATCGGACTGAGAAGGCTCGTGGAGACGTATGACTGCATAATTCCCGGCGGGATTGTGCTCAACACAATATTGAAAGTAAGGGGGATTCGCGTAGGCGATTCGGTACTGGAAGACGATGGCAGGACATTTGAAAGGGAAATGGGAGAGGTTCTGGAAGGCCCGCATGCGCATAAGATATGGATGCCCGCATACGTTGCTGTTGCAAGAAAGGAGGGCGATGAATACAAACCTTTTGGCAATGCACACAGAGATTCAGGGGTTGAAAACGGCTACATCGTTGCAGACCTTGTTACAGGAGATTCATGGAAGCATCTTCAAAGGAGTGCGAGAGAAGGTGGAAGGGTTCTGATGGCAGGAACTCCAGGGCTGTTTCTCGACTCGACGAGAGAGATGCTTGGACACGTGAACGGGGCAAGAGTCCTCATTCTTGGAGGAGACACGGTAAGTGATGTCGGCGAGGTTGACGAAAGAATAACGAGATCGACAGGAGGCGGCTCTGCGCTTTATTTCATTGCCGAAGGCACGACGCCTGTTTTCGAGGCGCTGAAGAGAAATTTTATTCTATCGCGTTAACTACAAAACCTTTATCTGCCGCCTTTCAGAACTTAATCATGGCATTGCTGGAAATATTCTTGGCAGGTTTCCTTGGCGGCATAATCCGCGGGCTTGTCGGCATCACGAAGTATATGCGTG
>JACPJV010000023.1 GCA_016187395.1 Candidatus Aenigmatarchaeota archaeon | reverse complement strand
GCTCTTCATACTACTCAGGAATGAGCCAAAGCTGGGGAGGCGTGTATATCAGAGGATTTGTCTCTCCGCCTGCCTACACGTATTCCCAGCCAGCAGGGGCCCTGGGTTATATCAGAGCATCAGGAATCTCATATACGCGACCCGTATACACTGTACAGCCCGGTTTCAGATTCTATGGAACATTTCCAGCAACCCGGCTTCCTTCAGCCCCGGCAAGCGCTTATCCGCTGGGAGCATTCTGGATCAGGGTTTAGCGTGAACCAACAAGAATTTTCTGAAAGTAAAACAAAAATCTATCTAACAACGCCTGCACTGGCTGGAGTAAGGACTATCCATTCGTCGCCGACGCTTACGAGCTCGCCTCCCATGGCTGTGCTGACTGTTTTTATCCTTGCAAGGGTGCGCCTCAGTTCGGTTATGTTAGTGTTTTTGAACTGCCCTATCTTTGCGAAGACAACACCGCCCTCACGGCACTTCTTCAGCAACCTTTCACTGTCAGTGAAGTTGTTGAGAGAGTCCACGTGGATAGGCATCTTGCTGCTGCCCTCGTTCATTCCGGACGTCACGAGCTCTGCATATTCGTTTTCTCCCGACTGCATAAGGTTTCTCAAATTTTGCAACATATTTTTTACACCTGATGTTCTGATTTCCGCACGTGATATATAAGGATTTCGCTAACAGCGTAGAGAAAAACCCGTGAGAAATCAAATGAATATTGTAGGATAATTTCTCTGTTTTTATAGTTTGCATTATATAGCAAACCAACTAAATAAACGGTACATCATAGGTGGTTTGCTATATGGGAAAGCACAAATGACATGTTCCGTTTCATTTGTGGTTTCACTATAAATAATCAAAGTGATCGGATGACCTGGCTGGGTAGAAACAGGGATTCTGCATGTTCTCTGCTTGCTGCCGTAGGAATAGTATCACTTGGAACAGCCCTTATAATTGGTGCAGATAAGGTTGTCAAGAGTCAAGAATTAAAGCATCCTTTAAGGGTCTACCACATGCCATCGGACCTGAACAACGACGGAGTCCCTGAGATTATAGTGGTTGATGAAATCGGGCACAGAACCCCGTTTTACAGCCATATGGACGGAGCAAGCGTAGTATATCTGCCTTCTGGCGAAATGGCAAGGCTGATGCCTGATTTGCGCCTGGATTACGATGGCATAGAACGCGATGTGAATACAAACGATCCGTTTTAGGTTGAAGATAGAAAGGCGTGATTAAATGGGCAGATGCAGGGAAATTGTAGGCTTTGGAGCTGCGATAGCAATAATATCTCTTGGGACAGTTGCAGCGACCAGTATGAGTCAAGATGTTGCAAGGAAAATAAGAGAGAGAAGATATCCTGCCCAAGTCTATTTTGCGGTATCAGACCTGAACATGGACGGAACCCCTGACATGGTTCTGGAGCGTGCAGACGGGTACAAAATTCCTTTCTTTGGACTGCAGAATGATGACAAAATAACATACGTGTCAGCAAAAACAATGCGCCTTGCAAAGCCTAAACTGCCTACAGACTATGCAGCCATAGAGCGCAGCTTAAATGAGAATCCAAGAGAAAGAGTGAAGAATCTTCCGCATCTCCAGTAATCACGCATATCCGCAATCTCCGTAAGCCGCATTTTCTGCAGATGCCTTCACAGGCTCTGCACCTGCGAAGCCTGCTATCCTGAATGAAAGCAGATCTTGCACGCGCTCCTCTTCTATTATAGTGTGAGGCAAAGCTTCCTTTAGACTGGAAACCTCAGCGGCATTAATGCCGAACTGCTCCACATACTCGTCTAAAGTCGTAATTTTTGGCACGTAATCAACTATCTGCACGACAAACCTACCCATTTTTCGTGTTCGCACCTCTTTGCTGTAAAATTCAATATCGCCAGAACCCCTTGGTGCTATGAATAGCTTGGCACCTGCGTCAGCAGCAGCCCTTGCCTTTTCAGCTATGCCTCCAACCCTGCCCACGCTTCCGCTTTCATCTATAGTTCCTGTCAGCACCACGTCATCCCGCACAGTCAGGTTCTCCATCGCAGCGACAATTGCAGTAGCGATGCTTATCCCTGCCGAAGGTCCTCCTATAACCTCAGGAGAGTTTGAACTGCTGGATATCCTGAAAGACACGAGCAAATCCTTGTTCTCAAGGCTCCTCCCTGTTACAGCTTCCGCAGCCCTTGCCGCAGCTTCAACAGATTGCTGGGTGTCAAACTCCGCAAACGGCGTTGTAGTGATCAGGATGCGGCCGCTGCCGTCTATCATTTCCACTTCAACCTCGCCGACTATGCCGTTCCCTGAACTTGTCACTGCAGCTATTTTCGCAACAGCTCTTCCGCTGCCGGCATCGCTGAGCATCGGCTTGGAAAAATCGCCGTATGAAAACAGGAGCATAGCACCAACTACGCCTATGACGATACCTATAATAACAAGCTCAGCTCCTCCCACTACCGTGCCTCTTTTGTACCTTCTTTCAGTCATGATAAAAGGGGGCAGTTAGAAGTTAAAAAGATATGTGTAAACAATTAAGCATGGCAAATCTTCTTGTTACCTATGAGCCGACGCACGAGAAGAAAGCGACAGACGAGATAAATTCATTGCTTTCTTCTGTCGGAGAAAGCCCGACGGTGGAAGAAGGGATTTCCGGAACTTTCTTCGTGACAGTGAAAAACCCGAAACAGGCGGTTCGCAAGCTATCAAAGGCATTTGAAGACGACCCTGAGCAGTTTTCCTACACAAAAAGGTGGGTGCCAGCTGACAAATGGTGCTCTTCAAAGACAAAGGATATGATGCAGGTTATCAGGGAAATTGATTCAAAAATGGATCCAAAGAAAAGCTGGAAGATGGAAGTGCATAAAAGGGGCGCAGAGAAAAGCAGCATAGATATCATAAAAGAGCTTACAGAAGGGATAAACAAGCCAAACGTAGACCTGAAAAAACCGGATGTAATAGTCAGCGTGGAAATAATCGGAGACAGGGCTGCGCTGTCTTTGTTAGGCAGAGGAGAATGGCTAAACGCAGCCAGGAAGTGATGAAAAGACCCGGTGCAGTTCAAGCCTTTAAATCTGTGACACTCAGGTAGTTTCAATGGCACGAAAAGAAAGAGGCGGAATGAATGCTGAAGGAATCTTCAGGCGGATCATATTCGTAATGCGCTCTCCGTCAGGATTTTTCAGCCGCGTGAAAGGCGAGAAAGGATTCAGGAATGCCTTCATATTCTATGCCGTGATATCGTTCATATCATCCGTGCTGAGCCTTCTCGCACCGTACCCTTTCAATTTGCTGGGGTCTTTCCCGATGCTTGGCCAGGGTTTCGTAATCGCCATATTTCTCGTCTTCTGGCTGCTGGGGCTTCTGCTGAGCTTTGTCGTCAATGGTTTCTTTCACCTCTTCGTTATGCTTCTGGGAGGGAAAGGCGGCTACCACAATACGTACAAGGCATTCTCCTACGGCTCCGCACCCTCGGCCATCCTTGGATGGATTTCATACATTTTTCCAGGCATATCTCCGGGCATCGCAGGCACGGTCCTCATGCTGGTCGCCATGATATTTTTCATCATATGGGGGTTTTACATCACGATAAAAGGGCTCTCGATTCTCCACAAAATGAGCACGTGGAGATCGCTGGGCGTTATCCTGATACCCGCCGGAATTTTTGCCCTGCTCGCGGCAATTCTGTTGATGTTTGCGTTCATCCTTGCGGCATCATACGGAACTGCGCTTGTTTAATGTGAAACAAGAAAATAATACCGACTCCTAGTTCTTGTTTCACTTATAGTGCGCAAGGAATTATTATATCCTGATTTACAAGCAGGAACGAAGTTCCTGCTGTACAGAATGAGCTTCGCTCATTCTTGTATTCCTTGCAGCACTATAGATAACATGCACGGCAAAAGTTTCATCGCCGGAAACTTCTTAAAAATAAGATCGCAGCGCAGGTTTTCCGGAAGCCTATGTCCAGTTCTGCGCTGCGTGATGGGTTGAGCTGCTTTTGAGATATTTCAGGCTCGCGAGTTCCTGATCATGAGTTCTGTTGGGATTAAGAAAGCCAATGCCAGAATCCACATCAGAGCAATCATCTGGAACGAGTCCAAGCTATAAGGCGCTTCCCGCTGATATCCTGCGCCCATGCCTGTTATAGACAGACCTATAGTTCCAAGAAGTGTTATGGTAAATATCAGCAAGGAGAATAGTGCAAAGTGGTATACGTGGCTTCCAGAACTTCTTCTTCTGCCGCTTCCTTTTCTTGCCCTTCTAGCCATGCATTCTTCTTGCCTGAAAACGATTTATATTGATTTCGGTGATGGGATGAATGATTGAAGTTGGATACAAGGAGAACAAATCTCTGACTTTAGACAGAGGTAGGTAATAAAGGTTTGTTCTCCGGTATGATGAACACACAGGGAAACCGCATCCTTCAGGGTGCGGAGTATAGGTGTTCATCATATTTATAATGATTTCTACAAGGTATTCTTCACGCGCCTGTAGTCTAAGAGCCTCTTTCTTTCCCGAAAGAAAGACCCTCGGGAGAAAGAAAGGGTTGCGAACGCTGTTCGCAGAATACAAGAAAGAGGTTGGACAATGGTAGGACCTCAGCCTTCGGGGGTAAGCCTTCCAAGCTGATGATCGGGGTTCAAATCCCCGCGGGCGCATTGGAGATTTGAACCCTTGGGTTCATCTCGATTGAGCGAAGCTCATCGAGATCCAAAAGAAGCGAAGCTTCTTTTAGGAAATCCCCGCGGGCGCACTGGCAGCCCTTTTTCTTGAAACAAAGGGTCTGGCTAATCTGCGGGCTTCTTCTGCTCTTACAGCATTTTCTAATCTTACAAGATAAATGACAGCCTCTGCAACACTTCCCTCAGGCGTTCTTTCCATGGTCATTAAAGGAGTTGAAAAAAGCATTCTGTAGGTTGCATTTCCTGTCCTTCTCACGCCCAAACCATCGATTTCGCAGGAGCGGGGGTCAGGGTCGCCATCCTTGACGTTAAAATCTGCGCACCGGGCGTAGAATAAGTCTGCATCGCCGGTTACGTGGTAATTCGCCAGCGTAAACATAGAAAAATACGCTATAGAAACCTTAATAAAACATTTCATCTGGACGCGCTCTGTAATCTCTGAACATTGCCTTCGCAGAGGTTTTCTTCAAAGAACTGAAAGTTCTTTGAAATTCCGAAGAACCTCGTTCTTCGGGAATAATTGGAGTTCTTTCAAGGATAATGAACGAAAAATATCTGAAACCATGATTTATAGTGAAACCACAAATGAAACGGAACATGACATTTGTGCTTTCCCATAAAGTAAACCAACTTTTCGTATGCCGTTTATTAAGTTGGTTTACTTTAAAAACTACGCCTGCCTCAGTAGCACTGAGCTTCAAGCCTTCCCAGATACGCGCAGGCATCCTGCATACTTTCTCGGAGTGCTGTTCCGACAGGATCCCTATGATCTTTCCTCACCGTGGTTCTTTTTGTTATACCAGGGTCTAAAAACTCCATGCGGTATAAGTCTCCATCCCGCAAAACCCTTGTGCCGTCAGGGGCGCGCAAAGAAGCAGCGTCGGCACCAGAAGATGCGAATAAAATAGAAACAACCCAAATCCAACCGCCTTCTTCCTTTGAATCATACTGCGCTATCCTGAACATCGCACCACCATTCAAGTTGCTATTTCCTATCAAAAGGGACGCGAATCCACAAGCCTTTCAGCCTTCCGCATGGCAGCCCTGTAGGTACGGGCATTATCTCGCTCCCAGCCTCTGCCGCTGAAATTCACCTCAATAACCCTCTCATAGCCATGATGCTCGATTCCAACTTCAATGTGCCTTCTGATGTTGCGAAGCAGTTCTGCCCTGCCAGCTCCAGGGACGTATCCAAACCCTGTTACATGCATGCTTTCGGAAGCAAAGCAATACAACGGACCTTTTGGATAATCCTCATCCAGATACTTAACAGGATTCAGGCAAATAACCCCGACCTTCGGCTGCTCTGCGCGCTCAACCACGACAGCAAGCTCCTCATCGCCCCTGTAGAAGATGTCGAACATGCTGCTGTAAATATAGAATCAAATTATAAAAAACCAAGAAATCAGCCTACCCGCAACTGAATGGAGTCCTGTTTGCATCGCTGGTGCATACTATCACGTTGTTTTCAACATAATAGTGCGTCAGCGTCTTGTCAAAAACCTTGCGAACGCAGCACAGGTCCTTGGCAGAGTTCTCCATGAGCTGGCTGTAGTTGTTCTGCATGCCTGCGTTATCATTCTTCAACCGGGAGTTCTCCTGCTCTAGCTGTGTAGCGTAGTTCTTCGATGCATCAAGCTCTCCCTGGACACCTGTAAGCTGGACTTTCGCCTGATCCAATTCTCCTGTTGATGCAGAAAGTTCTGTCTGCGCCAGGGTCAGATCTGAACCGCATTTATCAGCAACGGATTGGGCACCAGAAAGCTCTGTCGATTTACTGGAAAGGTCCTGCTGGCACTGCGTTAGAGATCCTGAAGTTTCGCTCAATGCCAGTTCCGTGCTCTCCAAGTTTGCTTCCAGCGTATCTATCTCCTCCTGGTAAGGATTCCCGAAAGTAACAAAACCTGTAACAGGTCCAAGCGCAGCTACCGCTAGAAGCAGCACGAATATGCCGCCTAGCAACGCCTGCTTCTTCCTCTGCGGCGTCATCATGGGCATGCGCAGATTCAGAGTTTTCACGTCCATACATCCATTGGCATTCCGGCTGCCCTTAAAGAATTCGGTAATTGAATGAAGAAATCAATCTCAATAGCCATTGACCTGCCATTTCCAGGAAGTTCTGAGGCAATTAAAAATTATCGAATAACCTACAAGGGTTCTCATGATCCCTGCTTTATATCCTGCACGCTGAATCCGCGCCTGCGCTTCTTGTACAGGCGCCTGTATTTCTTCTTTCGCTTGGACTCAAAATACTCTGTTCTGCCGTCGTCTGACATATCTAATCATTATCTCATCGCTTTTTAAATTCTACTGTGAAATCTACGGTATGCCAAAAAAGTTCAAGATTGTTTTTGATAAAGAGGCGTGCATCGGCGCCTTTTTCTGCATAAGCACAGACCCTAAGAACTGGGTCAACGCGCCTTATGACAATAGAAAGGTGGATTTGCGCAACGGTATTTTTAATCCAGAAACCAAAAAATTCGAAAAGGTTGTGAATGAAGACGAATTTATGGAAGAAGCAGAGAAAACATGCCCTGTCTTCGCAATCAAGATAGTTGAAATAAGCGAAGCTGACGCAGAAAAATGGAAAGAATGGGCGCAGAGCGAAGAGATAGTCAAGGCAAATAGAGATTTGCATTTGACTGCAGCTAAGAAATCCGCGGAACAGCAGTGATCATATGAGCAAGCTTCCTATATTTTTCATGGCTTGGGGAGATGACGATGGGAGGGTGGAAGTTAGGCTGAAAGAATCCTCAATACCGCGCACAATCAGCTGGCTTGGAATGAATGAAATTCCGAATTTACATCCCAGAGATTATCCTGCAGTTCACGACGGTTCACAATGGATCTATGGCGTAAATAATATTATGGGTTTCATTGAAGAAAGGGAGGCAGAAGTGAAAAGAAGATTGCCTGCCCTGGCTGGAAGCACCGTGCGCATAGTCCCTGTTGGAGAAGGCTACGATGAAGAGCATCTTCATCAGATTGCGGGGCTTTCGCTCAGGCCGTTTGCAAACGGCGCATCCTTTCAAATTGAAGATCCTTATTGTGACGTGCCTGCCAGCGCATTTGCTGCGTTCGCTGATTATAGAAATCCCTGCAGCATGAGCGAAAATATTTTATACGAACTGGTCGAAAGGCTGTCGTCAAGGTACGAAACGCCGTTTCTGGCCTTTGCTCCTGTGAGAAGCCATAGGTACAGTGACACGCCGTGCTACGGAGGGTGTGGCATAGAAGGATATGGAGGCTTTGTGTACACAATTAATACAAGGGCCGGGTCTCACTCGAAAAGAGTGCAGCTTGCGAAGACAGGCGCGCACGAGCTTGGCCACGTTTTCGGTCTGGACCATCACGACCCTGATGAAGACGTAGGCTATCTTGGCTGCGCGATGTGTATCGGCGACGTGCTGCCGCTGAACTTCTGCGGCGAATGCAAGGAGCATCTGGAATCGCTCGCACGCTGAAAACCTTTATTACCCGCTTCTTTCAATTTTAATTGTGAGAGCAAATATATACAAGGAGCTTAGCGACATATTTCACAGCCAGATGCTTGCCCTGACCTTGGAGATGTTCGCAGGCATATTTATTGCGATCTCGCTCGACAAAATCCTCCTGATACCGGGTTTGTTGATTCTGATTCCGGGTTTCATGGAGATGCGCGGCAACATCAGCGGCACGCTCTCTGCACGCCTGAGCTCGGGCCTCATTTTAGGAAGGGTGAAGCCGAAATGGCACAGAAGCAAAATACTCAGGGGAAATCTTATTGCTTCCTTTGCATTGGTCATCGCAGATTCAATCATCCTTGGTCTTGCAGCCTGGCTTGTAACGCTGGTAGTTTTCGGATTTTCTTCAATGTCAGTTATATGGATAGCGTTGGGTGCAGGAATTATTTCAAACATAATACAGGTGCCGCTGGTAGTTCATATGACCTTCTGGCTTTTCAAGCGCGGCCATGACCCCAATGATATCATGGGCCCGTATGTGACTGCAATGGGCGACGTCTTTTCCACCCTGTCATTGTTCCTGATGGTGATATTGATATGATGAAAATAAGCAGAAAAGCAGTAAGAAAAATAACCCTCATAAAAAGAAGGCGTTACAACCATTCCTTGCACAGGCTTGCAAGAAAGGAGTGCATATCGCCGGGCTGCCTGTTTTACATGAAAGAATACGGACCGCATTCCAACGTGGCAAGGGTCATAGTTAAGGAAGCGCTGGCAGTCCTGCTCCTGACATCGCTGATAAGTTCTGTTGCAGGCATCGGGCTTGAAGGGATAAGAAGCCATTTCGCAGTAATCATCCCGATCATAATACTTTTGCCTGCCCTGAACAACGCGATAGGCGGATTTGGCACGATAGTTTCGTCAAAATTCACAGAGCTTATTTACACCGGACGTGTGAGCAAAAACTGGTGGAAGTCTGATGAGGTCACGTCGATGCTGAAGTTTGTTTACGTTGTCGGATTCATATCAGCGCTGTACATCTCAGCGCTTGCATATATAGCATCAGCATTGATAGGAGCCGTAGTTTCCTTGGATGTCATATTAAAATTAATGTTAGCTTCCGTCCTGACGTCGATGATCCTGCTTGGCATTGTGTTTCTGATAGCTGTTTACGCCGGGCTGAAAATATATCAAAGAAAGGAAGATCCGAACAATTTTCTGATACCTCTCACCACAGCAATCGCAGATTTCACAACAATCCTGATTTATTCCGGAATAATAATCCTGATTTTCTAGGAACATGCAGTACTGCAAGGAATATGGTCGGTATTTATTCCTTGTTTCACATTAACAACCAATGAGATACTCCCTGGTCATAGCAGCAGTTGCAGTTATATTCTTTGCAGTTCAGGCAGTAGTTCCTGGTTTCACAGAAGCCCTTTTGCTGAGATCTTCCGACGCTGCGGCAAGGCCGTGGATCTTTCTGACTTCAATGTTTTTGCACGGTGATTTCTCGCACCTCGCATTCAACATGGTTGCACTTCTGGTGTTCGGCCTTATTCTTGAGAGCGTTGTAAGCAAAAAACACTTTCTTATGATATATTTTGCAGGGGGGATTGCAGCAGGAATATCAGCTGCATTCTTTTACACAGCCGCGCTGGGAGCAAGCGGTGCTATTTTTGCATTAATAGGCACGCTTGCAGTAATGCGCCCCCGCATGACGGTCTGGGCATTTGGCGTGCCTATGCCCATGTTCGCTGCTGCAATATTCTGGATGTCTGCAGACCTGATAGGGCTTTTCGCTCCCACCACCGTTGCGAATGCCGCGCATCTTGCCGGATTATTCTTCGGCATAGCCTTCGGGCTGGCAATAAGAAAAAAATATCCTGCCCCGAAGAGAAGCGGGCGGAGGCAGTTAATAAGTGATTACGAGATAGACGAGTGGGAAGAATCATATTTGAAGGGCGAGAAGAAATAAATTAATTCCGAATAAAAATCTAAATTCCGAAACCTTTAAATATTTCAGAGTTAATAAATTCATGTAGATATTATGGAAATAGCAGTGAGAAAGCTTGGCAGCAAGGGAGAGGTAGTCATACCCAAGGAAATAAGGGAAAGTCTGAAGCTGGAGCCTGAGGATGAAGTAGAAATCATGCCGGCCGGAAGGGCAATTATGATAATACCGGCAAAAAGAAGCTTCAGGGAACTGGCAGGGCTTTTCGGCGACAAAGGTGTGAAAAACGCGAAGGAACTGGACATTATAGTTCATGAATTGATGGCGGGTGTATGATTTGCTTCTAGTTCTTTCGAAGATAAAATGTATAGATGAGGTGCGTCTTGCATGCATTTATTTGTAGATACAAATGCCTTTCTGTTTCTTCTCCGGAAAGGGAAGGGCTGGGAAAAAATAGCTGAAATGCTGGATTCCAAAGAAAATGACCTGCACACAAGCCTTGTAGTTCTTAATGAGTTGAAGTTCAAACTCCTCTGGATTGGTGCTAGCGAATCCCTTAGAACTGAAAAGAAGCATGAAATTTTAAGATTCATAAAAGCCGATAAAGATTTCCGTGAAAAGACAATGAAATCTTATCTGGAATTCTATTTTACACTCCTTCCGGTTTTCAAAATCCATCCGCTTTCTCAGTCTTGTGAAATTCCTTCTATAGCTTATTCCTCCAGGTACGGGCTTCTTCCCACGGATACTTACATCTTGGCAACTATGAAGCAAGAGAATATATTCAATATCCTTACAAACGACAAAGATTTTGATTCTATTCCTGAAATAAGTGTCCTAAGATTTTGATCTCAAAACATCACGACCACAAGATAAGATAGTATAAATTCAATCTTCCATTTCCTTTATTCTCGAAAGATAAGCTCTGGAAGTTTCCAGAAGGCGTTCGTAAGCCTCTCTTTCATCCTTTTCAAGGTGCCTCTCTTCGGGAGGCATTGCAAGAATATTTTCGAAATGATTTATCATACGTTCGAGCGTAAATCTTAATCTCCTGGGACTTCTCAGGTTATAGGCAGATGCCAGTTCATTTCTATATTCTAATAAAACTTCAGAGGACAATCCTCCGGTTGCATCGCTGGATTCCCTTAGTCTTTCAGAAATTTCTTTGTAAGCATTCTCCCGCAGCCTTTCCCTGCCGGCCTTTGAAGAAGACAATCCCAGGACATTCGTCATTCTCAAAGAAGTTCATCCATCTATTTATTCTTACATTCTAATTGCATCCTATGACAAGGCGGGAAATAAGGTATCCATACAAATACGATCCAAAGAGAAGAAAACTGGCAGAAAAATACGTAAAGGGCAGGTTGCATTCTTTCATCATAAACGGAATAATCATACCGCTTCTTGCCCTGTATATACTTGTGGCAGGCGGAGCATCCGCTGGATTGCGCGACCTTCTGCTTGCCTATGGTTTTTGGCTTCACGTAGTTCTCTACGCAATAATTTTATTCACATACATGTTCCTGGTGCGCCTGCCGCTTGGATTTTATTATTCCTACGTGCGTGAACACAGGTATAAGTTGTCAAGACATACAGTTCGTTCATGGTTCTCTGATTTGACTAAGGGAACATTCCTGGGATACGTTTTCTTCACAGCTGCCGCGCTTGTTCTTTATCATTTCCTGCAATTCCAGTTATGGTGGCTGTATGTATCCATATCATATGCAATCTTTATCATATTTATCAATTACGCATTTCCAGTGATCATATTCCCGCTGTTTTATAAAACCAAGCCTTATGCGGACAGGCGAATGATAAAACGATTGAAACAAATGACAGCAAGATACGGCGTTCATATAAGCACCGTGCTTGTCGCCAACGAAAGCGCCAAATCAACGAAGGCAAATGCCTTTTTTGCAGGCTTTGGTCATACGAAAAGAATGGTTTTATTCGACACCCTCATCGATAATTTCACGCCGGCAGAGACAGAAACCGTGGTTGCGCACGAACTTGGCCATTACGTGAACAGGGACATATTCAGGGGGATGATCATTGATATTCTGAAGACCTTTGCGATTTTCTATATAATATCGCTTTTCTTGAATCAGGCGCAGGACATATCCTTGCTCCCGTCAATCATGCTTTTCTACATGATACTTGAAATTATATCACTTCCCTTCGTAAATTCATATTCCCGCCGGGTTGAGTCGCAGGCAGATTTTTTCGCCTTAGAAGCAGCGAAGAAGCCGGAGGCGCAGATCTCCACAGAGCGCAGGCTTGTGGACATGGCTTTGGATCTGGAAAGGCATCACCCTCTTGTAGAATTCTTCCTGCACACACATCCGTCTGCATATAAAAGAATAAAGATGTGCGAGGAGTGGAGGCGAAAAGCGAGAAAATGACATTCATCAATCCTTGACAGAGCTGTGGATTTCAAGCTCCCTTCTGACATCGCGCGGCGAAAGATGTTCCGGAGGGCTGAATCCAAACATCCTTTCATATTCTGACATAAGCTCTCTGCGTTCCCTGCGATACTTCCGATACCTGTGAACAGCATATAACCCGGCGTAATAAGTGGCCAAGACAGCAGCCATAAAGCCTGCTCCAAGCAGATAGAATTTAAGTCCTTCATCCATCACTTTCACCTCATAAAACAACAAAAACACTACGTGTCACATCATATCCCCTGGAAAATTCTTTAAAGCATTGGGTGCATTTGTTCTTGCATCCTGTCAGGAATCACTTCTTCTCCTCCACCAGCACAGCATCAACGCTTCCGCTTTGTCCTGGCCTTGATGTCACACGCGCCTTTCCGATATCTGTATTTATTATCGCACCCTTTGTGATTATGTTACGGCGGATAAACTGTGAGTCAGCTGGATTTCCCACAACAGATAGGATTTTTGATTTTTTTATGCCGTCCTTTGTGATTATATTTGCAGCGTCTGTGCTGAGAAGAATGGATTTTCTGCTTCCTCCGCGTGTCTTTTTAACAAGAATTCTTCTTGTGCCTATCGTTGTTGGAAGAAAATCACGCCCACGTTGATGTCTCTTCTTTTTGTATGAGCGCTTGTACTTCTTGCCCGTCTTTGTCCTTCCCCTGAGTTTGAGGTGCCATTGCATAATATCCTGTAGATAATAGAGGAATTACATTTAAATCTTTCATTAAAGAGATAACTCATGGATAATGGCATAAGAGAGGATATTGTCTATATCTTGTCGGGAAATGACATAATACAAACTGTAGTTCTGGGGGAGCGGATGCCCTCTAATTCCCTCGCAGAGCTTTCAGAGGCTCTTGAAAAAGGAGAGCTTGATAAAACGTCTAGGGCGAAGCTCCAGGTCTTTGCAGGAAAGATGAAGGCGAATCTTGCCCGAGCAAAATTCGGGGAGGAATATGACGATTCTACAAGGCGCTTTATAGACGCAAGGCTCCACGAGATTTTCTTTGCGTACGAACTCGCCGGGGTAAGCGCAGAAAGGGTGCGGGGCGAGATGGACCTCCTTAGGTCACATTGCCTCCAGGCAGGCAATCAGGCGCTCAGGAATTATCTGGATATAGCTGTCTACACGGTTGAGGTGCAGCGCGAGAGAGGAGAAATACCAGTACACCTTCATTCCACCTACGCCCGCCCCGAGGCAAGGACAGGCGTGGCGTGATTCAAAAGAGATGCGCGAATTTGTAAGCATGGTCTACAGGGAATTCGGCAACAGGCAAAGCAGGACGTAATCTTTTAAACCCTTCTTTCCAAAAACTTGATATGACTTTTGCATTGGTTGCAGCCAGCGCAGGGATAGTATCGATAATCTTTGCAATCCTGCTGGCTGCGTACACGCTAAGAAAAGACGCAGGAAACGCAAGGATGCGCGAAATCGCAGCTGCGATCGTCGAAGGCTCAAATGCCTATTTGAAAAGGCAGTATAGAACCATAGGTTTGTTTGCAATAATAATCGCAATACTCCTTTACTTCGCACTTGGCGCTGTGGTAGCAGGAACATTCATCGCAGGCGCATTTCTTTCTGCATTATCGGGCTACATCGGCATGGCTATTTCAATCCGCGCAAACAGCCGCGTGGCTGCCTCAGCTGAGCTTGGCTTGAAAAACGCTCTGGCCCTTGCCTTCAGAGGAGGAGCTGTAAATGGTTTTGGAATTGTAGGACTTGGTCTTCTCGGCGTTGCTGTGCTTTTCATGATGCTTGGCGATCCTGCTTTGATAATAGGTTTTGCCTTCGGCGCTTCACTTGTTTCATTGTTTGCAAGGATAGGCGGCGGAATTTATACAAAAGCCGCAGACGTCGGCGCAGACCTTGTAGGCAAGCTTGAGAAAGGAATTCCTGAGGATGACCCGCGTAATCCTGCAGTTATAGCAGACAATGTAGGAGACAATGTCGGTGATTGCGCAGGAATGGGAGCAGACATGTTCGAATCTTATGTCGTGACCCTCATAGCAGCGATGCTTCTTGGATCTATGCTGTTTGGCGTTACATCCGTACAAACGCTGCTTCCCATTACATTGGCAGCTGTCGCTATTATCGCATCCATGATAGGTTCTGTTTTCGTCCGCGCAAGCAACGAGAAAGGAATATGGCGCGGAATGCAACTTTCTCTCATAGTTTCAGCAATACTAAGCGCAATAGGATTCTATTTTGTCGCAAGCTCTCTGGTTGCAGACTGGAGCGGAATATGGATAGCAGGAGTTGCAGGTCTTGTTACCGCTGTACTTATAGCAGTCGTTATCGATCATTACACAAAGCGCGAAGGCGCTCCTGTCCGGGCAATCGCAGAAGCCAGCAGAACAGGCCCTGCAACAAATATTATCATAGGAATGTCCGTTGGCCTTAGAAGTACGCTATGGCCAGTACTCATCGTCGCAGCAGCTATTTTGATTTCATTTGCAGCAGCAGGGCTTTTCGGCATAGCAATAGCAAGCTTAGGCCTTCTCGCAATGACAGGCCTGATTATGAGTATAGATTCCTATGGCCCAATCGCAGACAACGCAGGCGGCATCGCAGAGATGGCTAACATGCCTGCAAGAACCCGCAAAATCACAGATGCTCTGGACGCTGTAGGCAACACGACAAAAGCAACAACAAAAGGAATTGCTGTCGCTTCAGCAGCACTGTCTGCGCTCGCGCTTTTTGCAGCTTATCTTCAGGAAGTCGGTCTGAGCAGCCTGAATATAATGCAGGTCGACGTGCTTATCGGGCTCCTTATAGGAGCTGCAATACCGTTCTTCTTCGCATCGTATGCAATGAGCGCTGTTGGAAAAACAGCCGGAGTTGTAGTGGAAGAGGTTCGCAGGCAGTTTAGAGAAATAAAAGGACTGATGACGGGGAAGGCAAAGCCTGACTATGCGCGATGCGTGGATATATGCACGCGTGGCGCGCTGAGGCAGCTGGCTGCACCAGGACTGATCGCAGTCTTATCACCTATAATAATAGGGTTCGTCTTAGGTCCTGCCGCGCTCGGCGGCGCAATAGCAGGCGCAATTGCATCAGGATTTCTGCTCGCATTATTCTTATCAACAACAGGCGGCGCATGGGACAACGCAAAGAAGTACATAGAAGCAGGCAATTTAGGAGGAAAAGGCAGCGATGCGCACAAAGCCGCAGTCGTGGGCGACACAGTGGGAGGGGCGACACAGTGGGAGATCCGTGCAAAGACACTGCAGGTCCTTCAATAAATCCGCTAATCAAAGTCATGAACACCCTTGCAATCGTGCTGGCAAGCCTGTTCGTGGCGTGGCATCTTGTTGCGGTTTAAATAAGAATCTGCAATAAGAATTTATGCAAATCTACTTTGATACAGGGATTATCTATCCTTCATTTGAAAAACAAGCCAAAAACCTGCCTGCAACAAAGGTTTCCACTTTCCTTTACAATATCAAAGCCCGGCATGAATATTTCGTTTCTAACCTGACTAAAGCCGAGACATTCAGGAAACTGCATAATGATTTGGGAGTAGATTCCAAAGATTGCCGCATCTTGTGGAAATCATTCGCCGAATCTTTGGATGTCAGGGAAATCTTAATAGAAGAAGACGAACATAAAATCAGCTTTGAATATATTGCAAAAATGGTATCCGAGAGACCAGCGCCTAAAGGCATAATCATTAACCTGATACACTTGATTGTTGCCAAGAATAACGAATTAACCGTGCTAACTGGCGACAAAGTTTTGAAAAAGAGATTCCAGGTATACTACACTAATGTTATGGCTTACGAAGATCTCAGGAAGATTTCTTAGCATATTTACTAAGTATTTTTCTTTGTATCCTTGCAGCCTCTCCTAATGAAATGCTCCTTCTGGGTATTCTTACCTTGACATCATGCCTGTTCAGCCTGATCGTCGCGACTTTGAAATCTTTATCCTCCCGCATAAACAACATACGGTGATAAGCATATTTATAAGCTTATTATTACTCCGACAAAGAGATTAATGAATGGCTGAAGGGAGGTGATATACGTGCTTTCAAAAGGTTCGGGTAAGCGCAAGAGTATCTTCATAAAAAAATCAGAAGAATTTATAAAGAAAGAGAAGGAGTTCCTGAAAGAGATAGGAAAGCTTTAGGAGGGATATCGTTCTTGCAGGGTATTCTGTGATATTCCACCTGTAAATATCCAAATTTCATCCCCTACCTTCTAATTTTTCATCTTCTGCCTGTTCCCTTCCATTTCTCCTCCTTCACTCCCTCTATCTTCGCAGCATAGCGTGCCAGGACGAACAGCAGTGAGGAAAGGCGATTCATGTAAGGAATGACGTTCTCATTGATTTTATTTTCTTTTGAAAATCCCACAACTATCCTTTCCGCTCGCCTGCACACCGCCCTTGCAAGATGCAGGAAAGCAACAGATTGAGATCCAGAAGGAAGCACAAACCTGTCCAGAGGCTCCAGCCTTTCAGAAATGCCGTTTATTGCCTTTTCCAGATTCTTTGTCATCTCTTCCTTGGCATCGGGCAGAGACGGTATCTTCTTTCCTGCGCTGTTGATGTTTGTGCCTATTATGAAAAGATCTTCCTGCACCTTTTTTAAAAATTTATCAATTTCTTCTGATGTTTGAAAAGACCTTGCAACCCCGATGCACGCCTGCAGTTCATCAATAGCGCCATTCGCCTCTACAAGCAGGTCGCATTTTGGAATCCTTGTGCCGGCAATTGTGCTCGTATCCCCATTGTCTCCCTTGCCTGTATAATAAAGAGGCATGAGATTATCTGCGGCGGCAGCTTAAATGCATTAGGCTGCTTTTGCAAGGATTGTTCTTGCAGGCGTTGCCTGAAGAATAGGCGCATAAGCTATGGCCTCTGCAGCTCTCTGCAATTCTTCGTCCGCTGCAAAGCTTCTTCCAATGATGTTTTCAATCTTGCGCCTCTGCGATCTGTATATTTCTGCTCTTTCTGCGTCCCGAAGGTCGCTGCCGGCAATATAATCCTCGGTTGATTTTACAATATTCGTGATTCGCTTCCGCGTGCCATCGAGCATGTTGCAGGCGGTGTTCTTATCCAGTCCGGGCTCGCTCATAAGAAGATAATCTAAGGCTCTCTCCGGGCTTCCTGTTTTTTCGAAATAGCCGATAAATGAACGGACAACACGCGATGCATATGGATGGCTAGGACTCAGCTCAGCCGGATTTTTGTCTGCCTCTGGCGCAGGCGATGTGAATTTCATCACCCTGCCTGATGCCTCTTGCATGCCAATAGCCTGCTTTGCGCCTTCTGCGTTGCCTCCGCCGTCACCCGGAGGGCCGCTTGGTTTTGGAGTGCCCTCCGGCTTCTCTTCTGCTCTTGCCTCTGATTTCTGCGCCGCTTCTGTTGCAGCGCTGCCATAAACAGGCTGGAGCCTGCTAATATCAGGATTCAATCCAGCCATCGCGCCTGCCGGTATGAAAATTTCATTGCCCATCTCTTCCCAGGACCACTTGTCAGGCCCTATGCCATCCGGTCCTTCATGAATTCTGCCATCAACATACCCCATTGTGTCCCTGTCAGTGCCGAACCTCTCTTTATGAGTTTCGTTGAAGAACCTGATAAATGCCTGCGGATCAATGCCCGCCTCCTTTGCGATGCCATACAATCCGCCTTTTGCTGCCGCCCTGGCGTAAGGCTCCTTAGAAATCTTGTAGCCTAGCGGCATTTTTGGCTGTTCAGCGCCTCCAGTCTCATCCTTCAGGCTGAAATCTTCTTCTGATTCTTCTCTGCCTGCGCCATGGGCTCTTGTTTTTCCAGGTTCATCCAGAGATTCCATATTTATCTCATAAACAACCGTCTGGTTGCGCGGCAGAAGGTCTGTCTTCGTAAAATCCGGGCTTCCGAAGAAAGTTAGAAAGCCTGCAGTCGCAGCATACGCTGCCACTTCCAAAAAAGGCTTAAAAATCCCGCGTTTTTTTGGCCTTACTGACTGCGCGGATTTTCCTGCTCTATGAGAATAAGGCTCCACGCTGCCCTCCTCTTTGTGTCCTCTATGAATTTTTGAATAATGATGACCTCTATCCCCGTTCAACTGAACGACCTTGGAAGATGCCATGCACCCCCTTACTTTGCTTAAACGGAGAGATATCAAGTCGAGTTTTTCGAGATGACGATGATCATCGGAGAGTGAAATTTCCCGAAGGCGGTCCATTATCCTATTTTCAAAAATATCGTCCAGCCTTTTTTTGGTGCCTTCGTGGAGAAGCAGTTCTTCTATCGAGAAGATCCTGCCTAACTCTGATGAAAGGTGAAAAACCTCGGCAAGGTATCTTTCTGTTCCTCGTTCCTGCTCGTTCCTTTCAAACCCATCCAGGAGCTCCTCAACCGTCCTTGAATGGCTCCTTGCCAGCTCCTTTAGTGACACATTCCCGGCCATAACGAACAGGGGGTGGGGAAATGCTTATAAGCCTTTTGGAAGCTGCGCAATTCTAGATAGCTGCCAGCCCTTCAGGAGTCATTTCCAGGCCATGCTCTCTGCAAGCCTGCGAAAGATTGGCAAGATAACCCGCCTTTTCAGCGTCTCCGAGAGAATCGGGGTTGCAGAGCCATCTTATTGAATTCAGGATTTTGTGCAGATAAAAGCCCCTATATTCGTAGGGGCATCCAACCCTGTCAGCAACCTTGCCTGGGTCTTCACCTCTCCTTAGAACATCTATGATTCCAGCAACGCTTTCTTCTGCACGCTTGGCGCGCCTTAAGATATCTTCAACGTCATAGCTATGGTATCTTGCAGCATCTTCATAGCTTCTTACCCCTGCCATCTTGTTCAGCGCCAGAGAGCCGAACTGGGACCACGAGTCCCAGAATACAGGCGCATTGAAGAAATCCCACGCCTTTCTGGGAAGCCTGTGCATTTCCCTTTCAGATACAGGATAGTGAAGCACTTCGTCGCCTGCCTTGGGCCTCCACTCTCTTTCTATCAAAGGGAAATGCTGGAAGCACGTGTCAACAGGAAAATGCGATATGCTCTGATACGCCAGGGTTATGGTTGTTGCGTGCATCCTTCGCGGCGTTTCTATCGCGTTTCCGTCCAGAAAAGCCGCGAACTCAGGTCTTTTGTCCGGAGCCCTTCCTCTCGCCTGAACAGAAATCCGGGACTTGAAACCAGCATCCTCGTCATCCTCGACGTCGATGATTGTAACACGCGGATAAGAGGCGAACCTCTCCTGGTTTCGTGTCTCAAATCTGCCATCATCAAACACCAGGCTTACCTTTAATCTCCGGGCTTTCTCATCGCTTTTCCCGGAGTACGGCGAGAACCTTGTAGCGCCCGGAAAATAAACCCGAAGGTCTGTGAACGGATATAACCTTGCCAGGACCTCGCGGGCGTCCACAGCCATCCCTGCTGCCTGGGGATGCATGGGCACGTACAGCTCAGCCTCGCCTGATTCTGCCAGCTCCTTCGCAACCTCTATGACAGGATCCAGCACAGGCCCGTATCTTTCAAGCCGCACCATGAAGATATGAGGGAAGAAAAAGATTAAATCGCTTTTGTATCTAGTTAGCTCTCATGAATTTTATGGTTGAAGCCATATCGTTAGAGGCATGAAAAGGAAATCGGGCCTTTGGAAATTCCACAAATACATATGTGAAAAACCTCCGGTCACAGACCGGAGGCATCTCAGTATAAGCGAAACAATAAGATGCCTCCAAATATTATAGCGGAGTTTTTTACATCCCGCATTCCGCCAGATATTATTTTGACAGATTTCCACCAGTCAAAGACTGGTGGAATGCAAGATTTCAATCATCTCCCCTTGAAAGGGCTTGTATACCGATTTCATTCTCTTCAGATAATTATTTCAGATTTTTTTCTCAGAATTTTGCCTTTCAGCTAATCAGTTACTCGCTTTTTTTGGAATCCTACGTCCGCTTCTGCGGCGCGTGGTGGTAATGGATATAGCCGAGAATCGCTATGATTATCAGAACTCCGATTACAATGAGCGCAGAACTGGCGTCAAAAGGCGCTTCCTCGGGAGTTTGCTGAGGAGGCGGTGGAAGCTCCGGAGCAGGCGGTACCTCTTCTTCAGGTGGTTCTTCCTGTGGCGCAGGCTCTTCTTCAGGGGCAAGTTCTGCTGTTACGGCAAAAATGCTGAATCCCGGAGTTACAGCCTCGAATTCGTAATTGCCGTCTGTTCTTCCGAGAGGAGTTGTCTCAAGCTTCTGCCACGCGCCATTTGCAAAGCGCTGCAGTAAAACATCATCAGGCGCGAAATTATTTTCATCCAGCCATGCCCGGCTTACCATGAATCTTATTCTGGTATTTCTAATATCCGACTGGTCAATATCCGTAGCCGTTATATTCACATACTGGAACACCTTTCCGCTCGGTTCTATCGTGATTTCAGCAGGCATTGATGGCAGGGACTGCACAGCAATCTGCACGCTTTCTATCTTCTGCAGCACCTCATAATGGATTTCGCTTACTGAAATTTTGCTGCTCGAAACGTTCATGAAGTATTCTGTTCCTGGAATGAGGTTGGACCACCTGTGAATCTTCTTGTCTGTTTCCGGCGCAGTTCCTCCGCCACCGCCGCCACTGCTCGTGCTCGTGCTGCTGCTTGAAGAGGATGAAGCAGCGGGCACGTTATAACTTACGGCAATAGTATGCTGGCCTGAAGTGACGTCATTGATTACAAGCGAGCCTACTGTGTAGTTGCCTGACGTCAGCTGCACGCCGTCTACGGTGATAATAATGCCTGTGGCGCTGCTGTTAAACCCGGGAACCTTGTTTGTGAGGTTAAGGTTAGAGCGCACAGGGCTGTTGATGGTTGCGTTGTAGCTGTTGTTGCTGCCAACTGTGCCGGGAGTGCTGGTCGCTTCGTCGAGCGTCGGAAATGCCATTTCTGCCGTGAAATTCACATACGCGTAGCCGCTTCCTGCAGTTCCGGGATCCCAATTCCGGAACGTGGCTGTGTTGGCGCTTATACGAACATCGTACGTGCTTATGGAAACGTTTACAATCGCTCCTTGGGCAGGACCATGAGTGTCGTTAAACTGCATGGTGCTGTCTGTCCGCGTTACGCTCAGGTTTTCCTCCCACAGGGCCGATGTGTTCCACACCAGCATCTTTACCTGGTTTGGCAAGGTCATGTTGAACTGATTCGCTGTCCCGTTCCTGTTCATCGTGACGTTCATCGGCTGCATGAAGCTCAGGCGCAGGTCCTGCACGGTATAATTACTAAATCGGTTTGTGACGTTCACCAGGAATGATATGTTCAGGCTGGTTCCGAATGCAGGGGGCTGGTCAAAGTTAAGGCCACTGCTCTGCTGCGTCTGAACATATATGGGACTCATGCTGCACCGCCCGGTTTCGGCGGGTCCTGATTGGCAGCCAGTCACGTTAACCACAGTCAGAAGCACGCCAATCTCCGTGCCGTTTACGAGCGAAAGGTTGTTCGTTGACACGTTTATATCGAAAAGTCGCACTGTCGGATCCCCGCCAGAGTATGTCATGTTAATGCCGTAATCTCTCGCCAGGACAGAATTGTTCATCTCCGTCCCATTGAAATATACCGTAAATTTATAGGAGTTGGGAACTCCTATAGTGAAGTTCCGGGTGGCGTTGGAGTTAAAACTTCTGGTCTCGAATGTCAGTGACTCCAGCGGCAGAAGACCTTCAGCTGACTGGGCACTGTTGTTGGATGAGTTTATAACGGAAATCATGTTGAATGTCTGGTTCTCTGCCCGGTCAAAATAAATGCGGAAAGACAGGTTGTAGCTCCACGTGCGCATGTAGCTCGGCTCTTCAAAGAACGATTTGTCGAAATACATGACCTCTCCGTAGCTGGCGCCTGCAAGCTGCGGCCTGTTCGCGCTGGCATTGTACGTCCATATAGGCACCATCACTTTGTAAGTGGAATCAGTCTGGTTCCAGTTCTTAAACCGGAATCTGACATTGCCGACCTGCCCTGCTGTCAGATGCGGCCTCGGGTTTCGCCAGAAATTTCCGCCTGTGATGGTCTTTACAGTGCTGTTTGCCGTTGCATTTTCCCCAACGATAGAGAAATTTACAGTATCGCTTCCGTATGACGGGAAGGCTGAAATATTTGCGCGCACAGTCACATTCGCCTGGAAAATGCCAGAGCCGTTTATCGGCGTGTTTGTGACAACAACACAGATGAAATTCGTTGTTGTAAAGCTCTGCGCGTCGCACGCTGTAGTGTTTTCAAGGCCGTACGGCATGATTATAGTGACATTGAAATTGAGGCGCTGGCCCTCTGTGGAGTTTATCGTCAGATTTGCCTGCAGCTGGTACGTCTGGGAGAGGTTGCCTACAAGGACAGCCACAGGCGGCCCGTTGTCAGCAGGAATTATCTGCGCAAGCGCGTGCGCTGCATGCGCAGACGCAAAGAAGACTATTAATGCTGCAAGCAAACTATACTTGTCCATCGTGCCCCATCGAGCTATATTTAAACCTTTCCACTATAAAAAGTTTTTGGTTGGGAATAGAGATGGAAATCACCGCATGAATAGACCAAGAAGCCTGATTCTAAGCCACGTGTTTAAATGTTAATGGAATAAAATGTTCATCATGCCGAAAAAGATGAAGGAGGCGAAGGGCAGCGAGATGTATGATCTTATCATAATCGGCGGCGGCTGCGCAGGCCTGGCTGCTGCAATGTATTCTGCAAGGCTTGAGATGAAAACTTTGTTATTAGCAGATAACATGGGAGGTACGATCACACTCACAGACCTTGTCGAGAACTATCCCGGCTTTATCCGCCTCACAGGACAGGAGCTTGCCGATAAATTAAAGGAGCATGCATTGGATTACAAGCAGAATCTGCAGTTAAAGGAGGAGCGTGCCGATGAAATAAAAAAGCTCGGAAAGGAAGGGTGCTTTGAAGTGAAAACAGGCGAAGGCACGTACAGTAGCAAAACTATACTATTTGCAACAGGAACCATGTGGCGTGAGCTGAAGGTGCCGGGACATGACAAGTTCAAGAACAAGGGTGTGCAGTATTGCGCATTGTGCCTGCCACCAGACGAGTCAATCATTACCAATAGCGCGATAAGAGAAATCAAGGACGTGACTCCGGTAACAAATGTCCTGACGCTGGAAGGGAGATTCAAGCCGGTGGGCGGCTTTACGAACATTAACCATTCCGGGAAGCTTGTGAAAATAAAGACAAGGATGTTCAGGGAACCAGTCCTTTTGACTCCGAATCATCCCGTTTATGCAACGAATGTAATTAAAGGTCAAGGAATTAATTACTGGAAAGATTTCAAATTTACAGAGCCTGAATGGGTAGAAGCGGGAAAACTAAAAGAAGGGCGGTTGGTATTATATCCGGTTCCTAAGGAGGTTGAAAATAGAGACTTCATTAAACTCTCAGATTTCATTGAGGCAGATATAGAGGAGAATAACATCATCCCGAAAAGAAGCACCCACACAACCCGCCCTGTGCCGGATAAAATAAAAATTGATGGGAACTTTCTAAGGCTTGTAGGATACTTCCTGTCTGAAGGGTCTTCATACAAACACACTCTTAACTTCTATTTCAACAGCAAGGAATTAGAGTATACGAAGGACGTAGAATCTCTTCTCGGAACTATATTTGGTTTAGAAGTCCACTCGCAGATAACTGGCAGAGTACAGCGAACTTTAGTTTATTCGAGGATCGTAGCGAGATTCTTCAAGCAGGAGCTCGGCAGCCACGCGCACAACAAATCCATACCTCACTGGATGATGATTCTGCCGCCTGAAAAGCAAAAAGACCTGATAAAAGGCACGTGGAGAGGCGACGGCTGCGTAAGGGAAAAGGATTTCTGCTACGTTACAAGCTCCAGGCAACTGGCTTATCAGATGAGAGACCTGCTTCTGCGCCAGGGAATTCTCCCGTCGATAGAAAAAAGAAACCGGAGCGTGCTGAACAAAAATGTCCCTGTTATAGAAGGAAGGAAAGTGCATTTCAATCATGACAAATATCACGTTTATGTTTCAGGCCCCTATTTGGAAAAAATGTCAGGAATTCTTGACACGAGTCATCCATATGCGAAGAAAAGAAGAAACGTAATGAATTATGCATGGCTGAAAGACGGGTTTGCTATTTTGCCTATAAAGTCGGTGGAATTTGTCGATTACGAAGGTCCGGTAATCGACATAGGCGTGCCTGAAAGCAACACATTCGTTGCAAAGAATTTTATCGTTCATAATTGCGACGGAGCATTATTTAGAAACAAAGTTGTTGCTGTAGTCGGCGGAAGCGACAGCGCGGCAAAAGAAGCACTCGTCTTGACGCGCTATTGCCCTAAAGTCTACATAATCTACCGCGGCGACCAGATTCATCCTGAGCCGCCGAACATGGTGCGCGTGCAAAATGAAATAAAAAAAGGAAAAATAGAGATAATAAATCACACTAATGTCACAGAAATCAGGGGCGACAAATTTGTAACAAGCGTTGTGCTTGATAAGCCGTATAAAGGTAAAAAAGAACTGCCACTACAGGGCGTTTTCGTGAGCATCGGCCATTTGCCTTTAAGCGACCTCGCGAAGAAGCTTGGCGTCAAGACAAACGAAGAGAACGAGATTATCATAGACCGTAACTCCGCCACGAACGTGCCCGGCGTTTACGCCGCAGGCGATGTCTGCGACACGCAGTTCAAGCAAGCCATAGTAGGTGTGGGTGAAGCTGTTTCTGCTGTTTACAGCGCATACAAATATATCGGAGATCACCCGGAGATTATTTGTGTGTGAAAATTCTAGCTCCTGATCACCGAAAATCTTATAAACCACAGAATATAGTAAAACAACAAATAAACAGCATATCAGCTGTTGTTTTACTATATGGGAAGCAAATAAATCACATGGAGTTTCTTTATTTGCCTCACTATAGAAGTAAAGTTGATTTCATGGAGCCTGAGCTCAAGCCGAGGATATTCACAATAGACGAGGCAAACAGCCTTGTGCCGCTGCTGGAAAAGACGTTTGACAAGGTGTTTGAGCTAAGCAGCGTGATGCATATCCTGTCAAAGGATCTTCGCGATCTTGTGAACGTATGGGGAGACTCCATTTTCAGCGAGAAAAACCCTGACAACAAATACTATAAAGAGCTTTTGTCAAAGCGCGATGAAGTAACGGAGATCATAAACAGGTCTCTGAACAAGCTGCATTCTTTGGGATGCATAATAAAAGACGTGGACAAAGGCCTTGTAGACTTCTACCATAGGCATAACAGCAAAACAGTTTTTCTTTGCTGGCGCTATGGCGAGAAGAAAATCCAGTTCTGGCACGACATGAGCGCAGGCTTTATAGGCAGGAGAAACGTCGAGGATCTCGTGGAGAACTAATTCGGGCTCATTTCAGATAAGCCACAAGTTTTCTTCCTACATTTGCAGCCATGCTCGGTTCAGGCATGAGCGGTCGTGATTCACGCTCCCTTATAGTGAACCAAATAGATGATTTGCTCTGTATTCTCCCCCACCTGAAGGTGGGGGTTTCTTGGAGCAAAGCATCCCGAAAGACTCCCGTATCCTTATCCTCTGCCTGAAGGCAGAGTTTTTAGGAGTCTTTCGCGGATAATCAGGATATGATACTATTTGGTTCACGTACAAACAGGAACGAAGTTCCTGTTTGTACAGCAGAAGCTTCGCTCATTCTTGTATTCCTTGCATGACTATAATCCTGCTTCGTAAGCCTCCATTCCAACTGTGAAAATCTAACACTCAATTATAACCACAACTCCTAACGCTTGTATATGCTCTTTCTATGACCAATCTTCAGTACATGAATGCGCATCACGCTTCTGTCTATATCAACAATAACCCTGTAATCACCAACCCTTAATTTAAATCCCGGATCTCCGACAAGCTTGATAATATATTCTTCGGGTCTTATCCTTATTCGTTCCAGGGCGGATATTATTCTTTCCTGAACGTCCCCTTCTAGTTTTTTCAGCTGCCTTTCGGATTTATTAGAGAAAACTATTTCATACATCACAATCCCAGATCCTTTTTAACCCGCGAAAGTGTCTTGTATTTTCCGGCCTTTATTTCTGTGCGCGCTTCAGCTATTTCCTTCTTTGTTTCTTCTGAGAGCTCCATGGTATCCTCTATCATATCCCATATAACTTCCTCATAGCTTTCTTTGCCAAACATCTTTCTCTCTTTAAGTTCTTCCGCCAGTTTTTCGCTTACCTGTATTGTTGTTGCCATAGCAAATCATAGATCGCTATAGTATTTAAGGATTATTCCACAACTTTACCCATGCTAAAGGAAGAGCTGAAACAAAAACTTCTTGTTCTAGTTGATAAAGGATTGGATGATGCCCAGCAGCTGCAGAAAGAAGTCCAGGATGAATATCTTGCAACCAATGATCCGGGCCATGAGAGGATATTTTACGCCCTCACTAAATGGGATTCCTCTCATCTGGCAAGGGCGAATCTGCAATTCCTGTTGAGCAAATATTTCTTGGTTGAAAATAACAGCGACTACGCATGGATAGAACGAAGCGCTGTAGACATAAAGGAGTTTGACAAAATTATAGAGTCCTGTTTCCTGCTGGACTTTGATGAAAAGGAAAAGCAGAATTTTCTGGATTTCTTAAACTGGATCAAGGACGTGCCTGGTACAGTTGCGGAGGCGGAAAACAGAAGCAAAGAATTGAGGATATGGATCCGTGAAAATGAGGGAATATGGGACCTGTTTATTCTGGGAAGGCGGTATCTGGTGGAGGGAATTTAAGAAGATTTCCGTTACTCTCATTTTAGAGTGATCAATATGTTGTGGTGGTTTGGAGGCCCGAGGATACCGCTTTATAGCCGTGAGGAGGCGGGAAGACTCAATTATGATACAGTAGGATCCCCCGTAACTCTCACCGTTGGCTTGCTGCAAGGTTCTAATGGAGTGGCTCGCAGGTACGTTGCAAACCATGCCCCTCGTGCCACAGCCGCAATTGTAGAGGAATTCGTTGAAAGGATGGAGATAAGAGTCCAGCCTATACGTAATATCAGAGAGCGAAGCAGACCTCACAGAGCATGATTTATGGTGTTTTTAAACTTTCTGTTTTTACTATTCTCTCGTGATTAAATGAACTTGAGAAAGTTGCTGCCTACAGTTATTTTGCCATTAGTACTTGCCTCTACCGCACCTGCAGGTGAAGGAAAGAAAGACGAGAAAGGAGATTTTGTCTTTTATCAGCTGGTGAACGCGCCGAATCTTTCAGACCCTGGCAGGAATAATGTAGAAACATCTTTTCTTTATGCGGATAAAGAAAGAGGGTTCAGAATTGGCGCAAACTCCCTGGCTTCTGATATATTTTCTGACAGCACTGCAACAGCTCTTCTCGAAGGACATTTTGACCTTGGCAGAAGAAAGAGCAGATTGTCTGTGTTTGGAGGAAGGGATGAAGAAGGAAATTCAGGGGCAGAAGCGAAATATAAAACGTGTTTGGTGGATGATTGCGATGCCTCTTTATTGTTAGGAGCAGGAGCCGCAGAAGGAGAAAAGCCCTATTCCTATGGAACCCTCAAATTCGGTGACAGCCTGCGCAACGGCTTCCGGATGAGCTATGCAGACGTGCCGGAAGGCGATTTTGCAAATGCATCCGCATGGACTGTCATGAATGAAAGAAATTATTTCGGAATAGAGTTAGACAGCAGGGAAAAAATGCTTTTGTGGCTATGGAAAAGAAGCGCCGATGGCAAAAAAGCATGGAGAACCTTTCTTGACTACAGCTCTGCTAGTGACAGTCTATTTACAAAAACAACCTTGCTTTCAGGCAGTCCAAGCTTTGATAACTGGTACTCTTTGGGGCATGTAGATGTTGCGTTCTTCAGGGACCACGACGCCTTTGAAGGCAGCAGCCCGCTTCTTCTCAACGGAGGCATAAATGCAAATCAGTACAGGCCTCCTGTCTCAGAATCGTGGCGAGCAGTGCCGGGCAAAAGAGGTTATGGGCTTATGCTCACAACGCTTAACACGCCGCGAAGAGACGAATACAATTTAAAGCCATTCTTCCCGCTTGGTGGAAAGCATTATCTGGAGATAGGGCCGCGAATAGTTATTGCCAATCAAATAGGCGCAGATTCTTCCTCACATTCAACATTACTGGGAGTCAATGTAGGCTATGCATACAATGGCGGTAAATTGAAAATCTATGCAGGAATTACTCCTATGGAAGACTCCACTTCAGCCACATTCCAGTTGAGCCTGGGAAGATAACTTCTTTCACCACCCCGTAATAACCCGTATTTTTATAGAACCTTTCTCCCACCCAAACCGCATCACCTTTATATAGCTCGCATTCTAAATAGAGCCAGAACTTTTACAAAAAATAAAAGTTATGAAACTTGTAAATGGTGTCGAGCGAATGCACGTTTTCGAGTGAATGGACGTTCCTGCAGGAACGTCAGTTTGCTTCAACGCAAAACGTGAGGTGTGTTTTCATGGGATGCTGTTCCAGCGAAGAAGGAGGCGGATGTGGATGCGAAAGCGAGCCAAGGGCATCCAGCAGCGGTTCTATACAGATTGCAACCGTAGGAGGAAGTTGCAAGACAGAATCCCAGGTAGTACTGAAGAACAACGAAGAGTTCATTCCGCGCTACGAGCCTTATCTTGACGAGGCAGCGGGAGAGAAGCTGATTAATAAAAGTGCATCCTTGTGCCCATCCTGTATAAAACTTATCCCTATGTTTGTTTTTGAGAAGGACGGCAAAGTTCTCCTTCGCAAGACGTGCAAGGAGCATGGCACAATTGAAGACGTTTATTGGGGTGATTATCAGCTTTTTGTGAAGGCAAAGCGCTTTGAAGTGAAAGGACGTGGACTGGAGAACCCGCACAACCCGAAGGAACATCCTGTGTGCCCTCGCGATTGCGGGCTGTGCTCCATGCACGAGACGCACAGCGGTTTGACGAACATTGTAATTACAAACAGATGCGACTTAACGTGCTGGTATTGTTTTTTCTACGCTGAGAAAGCCGGATATATCTACGAGCCAACCATGGAAGAGCTGCGAAAGATGGTGCGCATGATCGCGCAGGAAAAGCCTATCGGCGGAAATGCAATCCAGCTTACAGGCGGCAACCCAGAGCTGCGCGACGATCTGCCGGAGATTATACAGATGATAAAAGAAGAAGGCGTAGATCATATTCAGCTGAATACTAATGCAACGTATAGATTGTGGAAAGACGTTGAATTTATGAGAAGGGTTCGAGAAGCAGGCGTAAATACAATATACTTCAGCTTTGACGGCGTGACGCCCAAGACAAACCCGAAGAACTTCTGGGAGGTGCCAAATGTAATGAAAAACGCCAGGGAAGCAGGCCTTGGAATCGTCCTTGTTCCGACAGTCATTAATACAGTCAATGACCACGAAGTTGGGGATATACTCAAGTTTGCTGTAAAGAATATAGACATAATCCGCGGAGTCAATTACCAGCCTGTTTCGCTTGTCGGAAGGATGCCTACCAGTGAAAGAAATCGCTTCAGGATTACGATTCCGGACGTCATAAAGCGCCTGGAAGACCAGTGCGGCATACCGCGCGAGGCCTTTTATCCCGTCCCATGCACGACCATACTCAGCAATTTTGTAGAAGCCCTGGCAGGACGGCCTAAGTATGAGCTGAGCATCAATCCGGCGTGCGGCATGGCCACATACCTGTTCAAGGAAGGCGACAGGCTTATACCAATCACAGACTTCGTAGATGTTGATGGTCTCTTCGAATACATCAAGGAGAAAACCGCAGAAATACGCGAAGGCAAGAACAAGTACTGGATTGTCGCAAAGATGCTCAAGAAGCTCGGTTCATTCATAGACAAAGAGAAAGGGCCGAAGGATATAGACCTTGCAAAGATCATATTCAATGTGATGTTGAAGCACGACTACAAGTCGCTGGGTGTGTTCCACAAAAAAAGCCTGTTCATAGGCATGATGCACTTCCAGGATTTGTACAACTGGGATATCCAGCGAATCAAGAAATGCGACATTCATTACGCCACGCCTGACGGAGTAATTCCTTTCTGTACATTCAACGTCATACCGCAATGGTACAGAGACAAAATACAGAAACAATATGGCCTTACAATCGAGGAATGGCAGAAGCGCACAGGAGTCACATTAAAGGAAGGCTACCACAAGCGCGATCCCAAGTTTATGCGCACGCTTCCGAAGAGCCTGCTTGACCTGCCTGTCCCAAGCGAGGCAGAGCTTGCAATCCTGGAAGCTGCACGCACACAGCAGGTAGAAGTAAAGCCCCAGGCAATGCTGGCTGCTGCGGCGTGAGCGAGGCTCTGACAGAGTTTGCGTGAATTAACCTTTCTTTTTACCTATTCCTATAGCATAAATAGGAATTTCATGTGGTGTGAGATCAAGTATCTCGGAAATTTTATCATTTAAAAAACCTCCAACAGGACAGCATCCTATGCCGAGTTCTGTGCATGCAAGCAGAATATTCTGAGCCATATGACCCGCTTCCAGAAGAGAGTAAGGATATGCCTTCACCCCGTATTTAACCTCGGATCTCGCAAGCACGGATGTTAGAACTATAGCAGCAGAAGTATTCCGAAGATAATCAGAAACTATTTCATTCTCAAAATGTCTCAAATCCGTTTCCAGCAGAATCTCCAGAGAACGTTCTGCCATGTTATAATGGTACGCCCCTTTTTGTAGACCATCAATATTAAATGATATCAGATAAATCTCGATAGGAAAACGGGCTCCTCCAGAAGGATATGTACGCCTTTCAGGGACTCTATTCTTGTCGACAATTCTGCATGATAAAATTATTGATGCAACTTGCTCGATAGAGAGCGGTTTATTTGAAAAATTTCTAAACGATTCTCGGGTTTCTAACAGCTTGTCTAGCTCAAGTAGGCTTGTCTCGGGAAGTTTAATTGAAGGAAATCTTGGATAACTTTTGTAGAAGACATGTGTATGTGTAATGGGTTGTTCGCTATTTGCGCTTACTGGCCCCTTATTCTCTACATGAAGTTTGGTCTTTTTATAAAAATCTTCTATGTCTTTTATCATATAATCGCCTAGCTAAAAGGATGGGGTTTCAGAGCAGGGTTGTCAGAAATTTGTCCTGCATGCACACTATACAAAGCCTTATGCCTTTCAGACAAGTAGAGGGGATGAAGCTCCGGAATCAGGACTTTTATCACCTCGAAACCGGCACGCCTGATTTCTGGAAGCGTTAAATCGCCTAAGAATACATGATAACCTCTGCTCTTCAGTTCGTCCATAGCCTTGTTAAGGGACACTGTCATTTCAGAAAGGCGTGAATAATTTATTTTAGGGCACGAGCCTATCCAGAAGTCAATATCATGAAGTCTTTCTGGATTGTACCAGTAATAATATCGATTTTCCATGGAATATGCTTCTTTAGGAAAAGCAAAGTTGGGGTTCGACTCTTTCTTGAACCTTGAGGGTCGCCGAGGCTGTACAGATTCTAGAAGTGCTCCGAACATAGCATTCTCGAAATCAAAATCCGCTTTCGCTCCTATATTTACTGCGGGCCCAATACCAGTTCTGTCGAATACAATAGCGATTACGGTGGGAATCCCGAGATCGGTAGTAGCGTCATACAGGTGCGCTTCAAGCCTGTAACGTTCTAGGTATTCCAGAAATGACCTTACCTTTTCAGGAAGATTTATTATTTCATGCATTATTCTTTGTTTCAGGTATGAGGTTATGAATGAATCCCTTTCCACAACCTCAAGAAATCCCCGCTTGAATGCCTCATCTGTGCCGCGCAACCCTAGCGCAGTGCCTGTCGATATACGCTCTCCTCTTATTGAAACCTCATCCGTTCCTATATTGAGAAAGAATAATTGCGCGGGTAGATTTAGATTTTTCTTCTTAAAGCAATCTTTGGCAGGCCATAGCTTGTATCTTCCTTGACGCAGTTTTTTCAGCCATTTGTTTTTATCTTCAAGTTGTTCTTCAGAATAACAATTGAATATTGCTATATCAATATCAGATGCGATTGAAAAATCAAGTTCCTTGGTACCGGGATTAAAAAGGCACAACCTCTCCAAACATTCTCCTACTGATTTTATCTTAGCGCAAGTTTCATCTGGATGATGCCCTTGCCCACCCACATCTTCGGAGATATATTTATTTCGGGCATTCTCGTTCGGAATTGTGATAAAACACGGTGTTTTTGGCTCGTCTGTGAACTCCATGGCTTTAAACGGTTCTTCAGTCAATCCTACGCCAATCATTTTGTTTAGAAGTCTCTGAGATTCCATATTCATGATGGACGAGAAAACTTTAAGTTGTTATTCACATCTTGTAAGGTCTTTTGTCAAGTGCTCTTTCTCTGCCCGTTTTCGGTTCTCCTACATCATCGCATCTACACGCGCAACCTGAACAACAGCCGCCGCTATTACAGCTCTTATCGGGACAGCATGCACACCCAAAATAAACTCCTGAGGCTTTCTGAACAAATATGTAAGGTGCATTTTCGATGCGGGGACTGATATTAAGAATAGTTGCTTTGTCAATTTCTCTTCCTAAAACCTTTGGTGGAGAATTCACTTGAACCTCTACTGTTTCCCCTGACATGATTGATGATTCATGCGAAACTTTAAATATCAGGAATATTGTGATGTTGGGACAAAACTAATTTACTAGCCATTTTACAGCCATGTTTCAGCGATAGTAAATGTAATTCAACTCACGGATATTGTAAACAACTAAGTGATTCAAGCAGGCGCAGATTGCGTTGCTTAGGAACGTATTTATCCTATTTCACGAAATTCGGGTGGAGGCATTTAAATAGTTTTTTATCACTATAATGTGGCAGGTGAATTGATGACAGAAGGCGAAAATCCACAGGAAAGTCCCGGAGAAGGAACAACCACGCCGACTCCGCCCAGAGAAACAAGCGCACCTTCGAGTCTGCCCCGCTTTGTAGAACTGATGGCAGGCACCGCAGATGCAGGTTACCACTACGCGCTAAGAGAAGGCGAGCATTATACAGTGAGATCTGTAATTGAAGACGCCTTGGCATCAACCCCAGAAAGCAGGCGACAAAGAAGTGCGCAGGAAGCCCTTAGAAGGGAATACACAAGGCAATCCGGAATAACAGTCGAGGTAGTTGACGGCACAACAAGGCTGGTGACAGTTGCGGATTCTCTGGATGCGTATGCAGGCGCTTTCAGAAGGGGTCGCACAGGATCTGGTAAGGAATACGACGTTCTAAAGGTAAGAGTTGCAAAGCGCCAGGAAGGAGGCTTATAATCCAAAGGTGGTTGGGTGTCTTTTTTTCAATATGCGGCCTCCCGCGGGCCGCTTGTCATTTCAAGATCAGGCAAGGTTTATCTTGCCAGTAGCGATGGCACTTATTCTAGGGAAAGGCTTGAGATCAGAGGCAATGGAACAAGGTCTGTAATCCCTCTCCTTAGTGTTGATCTGGATTCCCTGTGGAACGTCTATCACGATGAAAACAGGGAAGCAATCGAACGAAGGATTTCTAGTGGCATGAAAGAATTTTTATGTCAGGATGGAAAAGGGGATATTCGATTACCCGAATCCTTTTCTGACGCTGACAGTTCCCTGCTTCCTCTTTTATACACCGTACTTTTTGACGTCGGTCCTTTTTTTACACGGCACGAAAGGCACCCTGAAATGATTGAAGGCGAAGATTCTGGGGATTCTTATGTTGATGAGCTGGAGAAGCATCTTGATGTTAAGGGAGATTACAATCCAGATGTTGTTTCAGGCACACTGAAACGAGTTATGGCAGCTGATCCCGGAAGGTTTAGCAGATTTGCAGCAAGGCGCATAGGAGATGTGTTGAGAGGCGTAGATTACCTCATACGCTGGGACGGGAGATATTACAGCCCTCGCAAAGGCCGTCTGCGGGAAATACTTACGAGCTATATGGGTGATTTGCCAGACGTGCTGGCAACCCGCGCAGATGTGACCCTCAGGATAGGAATATCCAAGGCACAATGCGAACGCACGGAAAGAGAAGATTTTGAATTTGGGCTAGACAGAATACTTCAGGAATATGCCGAAATTGCCATAACCTCTGAGATTGCAGCAAGAATCCCGGAAGATTCCTTTCTCACAGGCGAAAATGCAAGAAGAATAGGCATAGTATTAGCTGTCCTGGAGAAAAAGGAGTGTGTGGATTTTGGAACATGGGGAATGTTGCCTCGATCAGATGGATTTACTGTATACCTCAACCTTCCGCAATTTGGACTCAGGGACTGGCAGACAGGCGGAAAGCATTACTATCTTCTCCCTGAATCGCGCGTCGGTGTGAGGGTATATAAAAACGGCAAATCAAGTGCGCCTTTTATGCTCTCAAAACTTAGGCATCCCTTTGTCAGTGATGGTACAATATGTATGGGAACATGGCGAGTTCCTGAAGGGAATGTTTCACATAGAATAATAGCAAGTCTTGACGACGCAAAGAAAGTCCTTACGAGCGGCCTAACCCCCAGGTTTGGCAATACGTTTGACCGTCTTTCCCGGTATCCAAAAATGCGTGCCCGCAGATCTTATCTCAGGCTAAAAGGAATACCTGTCACAAACGAAGGAGTTGGTGATGATCATGCCGAATGATTCTGCAAAAGAGATATTAAATGAAATTCTGGGACTCGATGAAGAGAGGAGGGTGGAGGACGAAGAAATAACCTTTCCCAAAACCGTTCGGATAGGCCGGGGAGCCATGGAAAAGGCTTATGCAATATGCGACGCTGTGAAGGAAGCAAGAGGAAGCATTGAATGGTACGGCCTTCTTGTAAGCCGGAAGGAAGAGCCGGTGATTGTAAGGGATGTGGCAATAGGAAACCAGAGATCCACTTCAGGCCACACAGAAATCGATGGGGAAGAATTGGCTGTTCTTGCAGGTTCCATAAGAAGGGAGTTCGGAGACGAGTTCACGGTTACCGGATGGATTCACAGCCATGGCTCTTTGCCTGCGTTTTTTTCTGATACGGATCAAACCAACATGCTAAACGTTCTTAACTCCGTGAGGCTTAACACCCAAGGGCGATTCATGCAGGCGTATCGGTTCATAGAGGGCAAGAAGACTGTTTCGCTTGACAGAGATCATGGAGAAATTGTCCTGAGAGGCGGCTTAGCAACAGACCCCGAGGCACGCATTTCAGGCGCAGGCGGCGATGGTCGCATTTCTGAGCTTCTTCCAAGGTTGTACGTTAGACAGCCTGTAATGGTCGGCTGGTCGCATAGCGTAGTTGTGAATGATAGCCGGGAAAGCAAGGGATCTGTTTCTGTTCATAAAGAATATTTGTTATCAGAGAAAGCGGAGACGTGGTCGCAAGATGCGGATATCGAGGTTGTAGAAGGGAAGGATTATGAGATAAAGGTGGATAGGGATGCATTAAGAAAAGAAGTAAAGAAAAAGGTGAAAGGCCAGCAGATAATTCGCACGTTGCTGGGAAGTAAGGAGGAGAGCGAAGCATACTGGTGGGAGCAGCTTGGAATCCATCGGCCAGCAATACCAGGATTCGAAAATCTCAGCCAGTTTGGATACAGTCCTCCTTTGAAGGAGCGTGAAGCGGTCAGCGGAGCAGAATTTTTAGAGGAGGCTGTTATGTATGAGGCTGTCCACGGCTCAAGATTCAGGAGGGAGGTTTCTGCCTTGCGCCGAATCATTGCAAGGGCAATAGAAGAAGGCAGCAAATATGCAGAGCAAGAAGCTGTAGCAAAAACGGAGGTCAGAAATCCGGTTTCAATCATTACAATGATAGCTCCGGACGCGACCATAAGAGCTCTAGATGATTACGCCAAGGCAAACCCGCCATTCGCAGGTTTCATGTCAGAATTTGTGTCATCGTATGCAAGACGGCAGGTTATTCACAGATACGCATCAGAAGAGGGATTTTTATGAGCGAGGCTGTTGCTCTGCGCTACGACAGGCAGGCGCGCATCGAAGGCTGGAACCAAGATGCTATATCCGGAACGGCCATGACGATTGTCGGTCTTAACGCATTCACAGAAGATATTGCAATGGCAGCGGCTGCGTTGGGAATCGGAAGGATACGTGTTGTAGAAACGCCTTATGACACGCCATGTCAGGAATCTCCACTTCTTTCCCTTTCTGCCAAGCCTTCAAGAAAAGAAAGGCTGGAAGAAATAGGTAAAAATCTAGGCTCCCAAGGTTTTTCTTATCTTCGGGCGCATATGAAATCCAGGGCAGAGGATTATTTTTTAAGAGGATCCAATATAGTTATCGATGCAAGCGGGAGACAAGAATGCCGGGCATTGTGCCTAAATTACGCGGCAAATCACGGCAAAGGCTTTGAAAGCGTTTGCTTTTATAACAGAGGACTTTCTTTCTCTTTAGCCGGCCTGCCGGAAAACCCATTTGTCACTCACGAAAAAAACGGCGCAGACCCCATAGACCCGGTCACAGCTATGATTGCAGCAGGCACGTGTCTTGAAGAAGGGAAGAAAGGTATTTTCCGAGAAAGAATAGAACGAAAGCCTGTAACGTACGAAATCCTCTCACCGCTGGAATCCTTTTCAGAGGATTATTCAGGCATAAATGCGCTTGTCGTAGGCGCGGGAGCATTGGGGTCATTTCTAGTTCCTCGCCTTGCATTCATGGGGGTTCGAAAAATCACGGTAATGGATCCTGACAGCGTAGAAGAGATAAACCTGAACAGGCAGCTCCCTTACTTCGATGCTATCGGAGAAGAAAAGGCGCGAGTTCTGGTAGATAGGAGCAGGGTAATTTTCTGCAAAAGAAGGAAATTTTGGAGGTTTGACAAGCCGGAATACCAAGGAATTGCAGATAGATTCACGGAAAGAAGCAGTGTAGAAAATTTTGACGTTGTTTTCGACTGCGTTGACAATTTCGAAACACGCCGTTTGCTCTCGGGGAAAAGTGTCGAATCAGGAGTCCCGCTGGTGAGCGGCGGGACCAGCCATGATTCAGGACAGGTTATAACCTACCTGCCTCGAAAGACAACATGCCTTAATCATGCCATGGAGCTTGAAAAAATTGTTGGAGAAAGAAAAGGACAGAGAGAGGAAGCAAGTTGCATTGCGCAGCCGGATCCTTCTGTAATAATGTCTAACATGGTTACTGCAGGGATGATGGTGAACGAATTCAGAAGATTATCCAACCCGCGCGCTTTCGGAGAGCCAAGGAATACAATCAAAAGATACGAATCTCTGGGCATGAATCGTTTCGGTGAAATGAATCTGGGCCAGCCATGCCACAATGAGGTGACTAAATGAGCGGCGAGAATGATATTTTGCAGGAAATAGCCGGCAAAGAGGAAGTGGTGGAAGACCGTTCAAGACACTTTGATCCTTTGTCTCGTATAGCGGAGATTTCCAGTGGCGAGTATAGTTTTGAAGAGGAACGCTATGCGTTATGGAAGTTTAATTTGTTATCCCCTATTACCAGAAGACAGAAAGAGCCTCAACCGAGCGTGGCACAAAATTATCTGGAACAAAGCCTGCCAAGGCCGGAAGGAGTTGCAACGGCAAGGCGAGTGCAAGAGGTTGGGCGAGACCAACAGGACATTTTTTCTCACTATGCAAGATTTTGCGCCACACGCGATGATGTTCAGGACCTGGTTTATCTCCTTATGATGAGAAGGCACGATTATTCAATACCGCTATTGGAGGCGCCGCCCAGAGAGGCGGCTTCTTACGTGCTTTTGCAGGAAAGGGCTGCTTCACTGAAGGCTGAAAACGAAGGATTGAAAGGAGAATATAAAGAATTGGACGAAAGGTTTGACGCTAAAACCCTGCAATTGCTGCTGGAGCATTTTGCAGGATACGGTTCCAGCGACTTAAGAGATGCAATCGAGACGCTTGAAGAAACGCGTGGCGAGGATGGTTCCTTAGTCGGAATACTTTATGAACACGCGGGCCGGATTGCCGACGAATATGAATCGCTAGTTCATGAAAGGGCATGTTCAGAAAGGAATGAAGGGGAAGAGGCGAACCTGAGGCGACTGATTAATAGAATAACAGCTCAGGAGTTAAGGCCTGGAATGAATGTAAGAATAACAAGAGCCATTAATGGCAATAGATACTCTTATGGCGGCACTACGGATACGGTACCCATAGGAACCGAGGCCTCCATAGCTTCCGTGCGTGAGGGGTGCAGAGGGCATGTGCCATGCATAAGTCTCAGGCTGCCTTCAGGCATCAGGGCTAAAGGCGCTCACGGCAAGAGAAGATGGTCTGTTCATCCCGATGAGATAGAAGTGACTGTCTCCTCCTTTATGGGCTTCGATTTAGAAAATCTAGATGAAAGCGGAAAGGAAGAGCTTCTCAGAAGAATGGCGGAAGGAATCCTTAGAGGAGAGATCGGCATAACAAGAACAACCGAACCGCATAGACCAGGAAGCAGAGTTTCCATCAGGAGAGCCTACCATGGCGATGCGTATTATCATGGGGGCTCTACAAGTGTAGTGCCTCTAGGAACAGAAGGGACAATTGAAGAAGTTTTGGGTGAAAATAAAATATGTTTAAATGTGCTTTCAGGACGCTGGCATGTTCACCCATCTGAAATAGAAAGTTTGGAATGTCCATTCATTTCACTCGAAAAAATTCACACCTCCAAAAGGATCAGGGAGGAAGCAGAAAGGAAAGGAATAGACCCTGAATTGCTCGCAGAGGTTTGCGGAACAAGATACACCCCTGAAGAAAGCGAAGGAGAGGACTTGAATGAGGCCATTTTGGAACAGCTGAGGGATGAGCTGGCTGTTGATACACCTGATATTAACCGCAAGGCAGAGAAGGGAGCCAGGGAAGAGATAAGTAGAAGATATAACATTCCTGAAGGCGATATGCAATTTATAATAAGAAAAGATGCGGACGGGCTTGTCATGAATCACAAATGCCGGTTGGAATCCAGCTTAAGGACAATAAAGACAGAAATTATGGACAGAATGTCGATTAATCAAGCCAAGATTAACGCTGCCAGCAGTTACCTGGCAACTTTTGGCTAGAAATTTGTATCTTCAAGCAGGCGCAGATGAGCTTTGCTTGAGAATCTTTGGTGTTAACTATGAATTTTTCGCTATCTTCCCTTGATAAGGTAATAGAAATGGCCGAACTTTTGCTGAAAACAATCGAAAAACGAAGAATCGAAAAATACCATTAAACAAGTTTTTCAAAAAGATCGAAAAGAAATTGCATATACACCTATCGGAAGACTATAGGCAGGAGATTTATAATTTGTTACATCAAAACGGCAGACTTGCGGAGAGCAAAAGAGGAAACATCTTTGTCTTGTCGTTAGCCTATGCATGCATGTACAGCGAGTAAGTCCATCCGAAAGGATGAGGCCTCTGAGAGGCTAGGACGATTAGGTGGCGTCGCGACTTTTATTTATATCTTCTGGTGCATATCTATTGCGTGATAGTCATGGGAAAGCCCAAGAAAAATCCCTGGGGATTCGGGGTTGTAAAGAAGATCAAGCTCGGTGGGAAATGGACGACTGTGATTGCGCCTGATAAGCTTATAACGCTGGAAGAAGGACGGGAGCGAATAAGAGAACTGCAGCGAAAGATGAGAGAAAGGAACGGGAATGGCGATTAACTAAACTGTTTCTTGAACTTGCTTTCTCCCATAACCTTCGGATAGATTTCTTTTACTCTGGGGTCATCTTTGTCCCTTGTTATAAACCAAAGATCTTCGCTCCTAGCGATTTCGATGTGAATAGAATTTCTCGCATCCCTGCAAAGCAGCGAATAACGAAGTACATATCTCCAGTCTATTGTAGGGCTCTGAATCACCCCAAGACCTATAGTGCGTATGAGTACCTTTGTGAATTCCATAAGATATTCAGGGGTGAATTCTGGAAAATCTCTCTTCAACCGCGCCCCGATCTCTGCCAGACTGAAGGAAGAGATAAATTTCGGTAGACCTCTTCTTTCAGCAAGAAATGTTATTATTTCTGGCTCATAATATGGTTTTGTCTTTCTCGCACATTTTATGTAGAAATCCATCAGCAAATTCGAATCCAGATATATCTTGTCAATATGTGGCATTATTCTTCTATATTTCTGGAAATAATAAACGCTTCATCTCACCGCTCAAACTACCCGTATTCATGCTGAAGAATGAACTTTAGATTTGTACAAGCTATAATTAATAAATCTGCATGGGGATATACTTTCTCCCGCTTGCAACCCAGGCGCTCCGGCTGAATTTCTAACTCAGCACCAATACGTTTCCTTTTCTTGGCTCGTCATCAGGCTTAACATATTCAAAGGGGGATATATCACACCTCCTGAAGCCGGCTCCCAGAGTAAAGCGCTCCATATCAGAATTATTTTGGCATCCGTATGTTGTCAGTATAAGATAATTCGGTTTTCTCCTGCTGAACTTTTTTGAGGCTAAGCGAATAAGAGCATGAGCCGCAGGCATATTTCCATAAATTGTTCGCGAAAGAGCCTTCCTGTAAAATTCCCATTCACATTCCTGTATAACATCCACAAAAACAACGTGCTGGGCAGTCTCTCTATAGCTGGTATCAAGGAAATCAGCGGTTCTTGCATTGAGGTTTCTGACGCCAAGCCTTTCAGTCCTTCTCTTTAGAATAACTGCCGAATGAGGGTTTTTGTCAATCGCTATGACCCTTGTTTCCGGATTGTTCATCGCATAATAAAGCGCGCGGAACCCGGTCCCAAAGCCGATTTCCATCACGCTTTTCGCGCCTTCCAGATTCCTGCTTACTATAGGAGCAATTGCAGCAGTCGGAGGAAGCGCGTTGCCGTCAAACATCCTGGCCTGCTCATCAAGCAATGAACTTCTTCTCACATCTAATACAGACAGGTTTGGATCAAATTCTCCGCAGCTCCTGATGTAATCATCATATTCAGCCAGCGAAACAGGCCTTACATCCAGTTCAGCCGCAAGCTCTTCTACAGTGACGCCCATGCATTTATGAGAAACAAAAAGGCTTAATAATTGCCAGCAGAAGTTTAGTCGATGCCGGCGTAGGCTAATCTGGTAAGTCGCTAGTCTCGAAAACTAGTGCCCTTGCGGGCTTGCAGGTTCAAAGCATCCTTTTCTTTTGAAAAAGAAAAGCATGCATGGAAAAGAAAACTTCCAAGGAAACAAGTTTCCTGAAATATGAGGAAAGGATGGGAAACTCCTGCCGCCGGCGCTTTTTTCGTTTAAGAACTTTTCGCCTGCCTTCATTATCCATGGAATATCATCTTCCATTCGCAATGAGAACTGCCACTAATGCGGGCAGTTTACTGATGAAGAACTGGGGCAAGACAAAGCTTCTGAGCGTCGTGAAAGCAGGCGAGAAAGGCCTGATAACAGAGGCAGATAGTGCATCTGATGAATTCATAAGATATGAAATCAGGCGCGCATATCCTGACCACTCCATAGTTTCTGAAGAAGGCTATCCAGTAAAAGGCAGTGAATTTGAATGGGTTGTTGATCCGCTTGATGGAACAAATAATTACAGCAGAGGCGATCCGCATTTCTCTGTTTCAATTGCCCTGAAATATCGCGGAGAAAGCGTGGTCGGAGTGATTCATAATCCTGCTTTCGGAGAGTTCGGAGACCTTTATTACGCAGAAAAGGGAAGCGGCGCTTTTGTCAGGCGCAACGGCGAGACAAGCCGGTTGCACGTTTCTGGCCCTGAATCAAGAAGGATGTCCACATTCAGCTTTGCCACAGGCGTGCACTTCCATGAGCCTGAGATGTTCGAAAAAATTTTTGAGAAAATAAGAGGCGCGAAATTATTCGACCACATGCGCGGACGCATGCTGGAAAGCACTGCCTATGAACTATGCTGTGTTGCTGATGGCAGATTTGACGCGCACTTCAACAATGTTGCAGAGCCCTGGGATGTTGCGGCTGGCGATGTTATTGTCCGGGAAGCTGGCGGAATGGTAACTCATTTTGCGCCACGCAGCGGAAGGAAGAACGTCATGCTCGCAAGCAACGGCGTCGTGCACGGCGAGCTGGTCAAGATTGTAAGAGAAATTATAGAAGACAGGTGAATGAGATGGCAGAATATTTCCTGCACGGCAGGCTTGCAGAAGACGGGCAGGAGATGGAATTCCCTGTTGTAGATGGAAACGAGAGAAAGCCGCTATTCTTGGCAAGGTTTCACGTTCATCGCAGCGGTGATGCTTTCCGGCCCTACAGGAGATTCCAGAATCTTGCACACAGGCTGGTTTTTGACGGAGATGCGTCATTTCCATTCTCGATGTACACTATAAACTATGCATCTAAAGGGCTTGACGAAGTTCCTGCTAGCGACAGGGCTGTCTTGGAGAAATAATTTTTCACGCAACCTCAATCTTCCCGAACTTGCCGACGTTTAACTGAAGTGCGCCGTTCCATTCCTTCACGTAGCCGTTGCTAATTTTGATTTTGTCCCCCTCTTTCACGAGGTCAATCTGGTCTCCCCAGAGGACGAGCGTGATAGTGCCTGAGTCATCCTCTATTGTGCACTCCGCAACCTTTGTAGCTCCCATCCTTGTGTTAACCTCACGCGGCTCGCCCTTGATGGCAAGCATACCCTCAATGCTCACGTTCTGCGCGGTCGTCTTCACATCAAATATCTTCATACCCACACCATAATTCTTTGTAACATACCTTTATATCTAAGAATACCACTGGTCTGTGACCAGTGGCCACAAATAATATGCAGTGGTATTCTGGATGTAAAAAACACCCAGTATGATATGTGGCATCTTTCGTTACACCAACAATAAGATGCCACCCATCTGTGATGGGTGGTTTTTCACAAAAATGAAAACCGCATTTCTATCATTCCTTTTTATTACTTTTCCATACACTATTTCTAGTGATAACATGGATCCGATGTACCGCGAGATTATCTTGGATTATTACAGGAATCCCAGGAACAAGGGAAAGGCAGAGCATGCAGAAATAGGAGCAAAGGATGTGAACACGCTGTGCGGCGATGTCATAGAGATAACGGCGCGTGTGGACAACGGCAAGATCGCGGAAATAAAATTCGACGGCAAAGGCTGCGCCATCTCGCAGGCAAGCGCAAGCATGCTGACAGAACTTGTTGAAGGAAAAAAAATAGAAGAAGCAGCGAAAATGCAGAAGCAGGAATTGCTCGATGCGCTGGGAATAGAATTATCAGCAAGTCGCATCAAATGCGCCCTGCTAGGATTCAAGGTGATGAAATTAGGATTGTATTCTTATCTGGGCAAGAAAATGACAGCAGAAGAGGAAGATGAGATGGAGGAATGAACTTATATTTTTATTGCCTGACAATAATCCCAATGCCCGCTAATGATTATGGACTGCGCTCCTGCGCAGACGGATCTCATGGCATACTGCTCGTTGACACATCTGTGCTTGCGCTGGGCCTCCTGAGGCATGCAAGGAATGCGTCTTATCAGGAAATGTTCAGAGCGTATTCCAGAGAATTCGCCGCCTTTCTTGAAGAAGAAACGAGAGCGCGGACAATCGCCCCTGTTGTCGGCGAGGTCAGGAAGATCGCAGGAAGGCTGAAGGATTCCCCTTTGTACGATGATTTCATGAGAATCGTGGGAATTGTAGAAAGGAGAAGCCTGGGAAATCCAGTAAAAGCAGATTATTTTGCGGGAACATATCTTTTCGAGAGCACATACGATCTCTCGCCCACCGACCAGCAGTTTGTCTGCACTGCCTTTAGTGCGGCAGAGAGCAGAAGGTATCCTGCAGGTGTTTTCAGCAACGACCGTGAGATGCTCGATGCTGCAGTCCACGCAGCTGACCAGTCTGCGAGGGAACTCGGAGTACAGGTGGACTGTTTCTCGCAGAGAAGCCAGAGAAAGTTGGGAGGAATGCTAGGGGAGAGCCGAGAAAAGAGACGTGGAAGGCCGCATAAGCAAGACCGGTTAGATTCCGGCATTGGCAGAGAAAGAAAAATTATTGATATAGAAAGAGAAATATTCAGGCCAAGAAAGTTCAGGAAATGGGTTCACAGCAGGGATAAATGCATGGTATGCTACGAGAAAGCCGCGAGAGAGGAGCACGAAGCTTCTGCAGAATGATGAGGAACGATTTTATATTTTTCCCTGACAGTATCTATACAATGAACGAACCTGGATACGGGATAGGGTCGTGCATGAACGGGCATCACATTGCGCTGTTCGACACGTCAGCCCTTAACATACCTGAGGTTAGAAGAAAAGATCACCAGGCTTACATGCACGTTCTGGGCAGAGTAGCCAGGGAAGATTCAAGATTCTTCGTGACTGCTGATACATTAAGAGAAGCAGAACACTTGGCAAGGCAGTTCGAAGGTAGTCCGGCACATGGCTATGTTTCTGATCTTGTGGAAACAATAAGAGGCGGCAAAACGCGGCTGCCCGAGGACCTCATCAGGAGCGTGGAGGAAGGATATAGGTCAGACAGGATGGCAAGACTGAGGGAAGACTATGGTCTTTTAGGCACAGACAGATTTTTGCTTTCTCTTGCCGCAGAAGCTGCACGTCTCTATGGTTTCAGGGTAGCTGTATTCAGCAACGACATCAGGCTGTCCAACAGCGTAGTTCACCTCGCTGATGCTGAGCGCCTGACAGTGGACTGCTATTCGCAGGTTTACCAGCTGTCAGACGAGGAACTGATGAGAAGCAGAAGGAGCGTCCATTCAAAAGAGATTCGCAGGAGGACATTAAGGCCCATGAGAAAATTCAGGAGGTGGCTTCATCAGCATAACTGCCGCATGTGCTGGGACGAATTCGCGGAGCAGGCTCATGCAAGCTTATCAGAAGCCGCATCACCTGAGGTAGCTCAAAAGGCTTAGTTGCTTCACTATATATCCAGCCGAATCCATAATCAAATGCAATGCAGGCAAACGGAAAGTTTGACTACAAGCTTACAGAGCATCTGAACGGGCATCAGGTTCTCCTCGATACATCTGCTCTCCATATTCCGGTTCCCGACAATAATTATAGCTCTGACTTGATTGCGCAGAACGAAGGATATACCGAATATCTCCTCCGGGTCATAAGAGAAAATCCAAGGATAAGAATAACGTTGGGAGTGAGGAATGAAATTCGAAGGTTAACAGATGCATATAGACATCAGCCAGAGATAGCTAATGGCTTTCGAGCTTTTCTGGATTCCTTGGAAGAAAGACGCTTAGATCCGCCGCAGCACTTAATAGATTCTATGAGAAAACCTCGTGGATTGAATGATGAAATAAGGGTATATCCGACTTCTGAAAACGATAGAGATCTGATATTTTTGGCTCTGGCAATTGCAGAGGAAACGTATCTGGCATCCAGTGGAGTGGCTGTTGTAAGCAACGACGGCGCACTTCTTAGAACTATGTTACACGTGTCAGACAGAACAGAAGTTCCGGTGGAATGTATTACGCTGTTGGATCCGGAAAAATTGTACAGGGAATTCAGACGGTGGAGACATCTGGAAGGCTATTGCAGGGCATGTAGAAAGAAAGACAGACTGGAAAGGTCGCACGATACGCACCACGAAGCCTTGCAAATTACCAGAAGGGGTTATTAATTATTCTTAATGGTATAATAAAATTTATGCCACCTCTCCTCTCCGCAGTCCTGCGTTCAATGCACAAGCAGACGCCTGATGTGAAGAACTTCTTCTTCGAGCTGATAGAGCAAAAGGAGCGTCCAAAGGACGCTCATACGCCTTCCAGTACGATGAATTTCAAGCCAGGCCAGCATATCATGATACAGTTTGAGAAGGAAGGAAGAAAATTATTCCGCCCTTATTCAATGACCTCGCTGCCAGAAGATTTGCCAAAATTTGAATTGTGCATAAAGCGCTATCCGGAAGGCTCCGCATCCGTCTACATGCACTCTCTCAAAGCTGGCGATATCCTGCATTTTCTCCCGCCGCGCGGAAACCTCTATGTGCAGCGCTTTGACAGGGATATTGCATTCCTCGCTACAGGAACAGGCATCACGCCGATGATGGCGATGATAAGGCAGGTTCTTGAAATGCGCATAAGGCACAAAGTCTGGCTCTTCTTCGGCAACCGCACAGAGGAGGATATTATTTATAAAAAAGAATTCGCAGACCTCGCAGAGGCGAATGAAAACTTTAAGCCTGTTTTCATCCTGAGCCGCCCCTCTGATGATTGGACAGGAGCAAAAGGCTACGTACAGGATTTTCTGGAAAAATTTTTGAAAGATTTTGAAGGCAAGGACTACTACGTCTGCGGCGTGCCGCAGATGGTTGTGGCTGCCCAGGAAAAGCTGCAAAGCAAAGGCGTGTCTGAAGAAAACATCTTCACAGAAGGATGGGAAGGAGGGAGCGTGAAGTAGTTTAAATCTCTCACCTAATAAATATAAGCGGTGATAGACATGGACCAGAACAATGAGTGGATAAAAACGAATTTCAAGGAATTGAGAAGAAAATACCCAGGAAAATATATAGCAGTTTCAGGGGGCAGGGTGATAGCATCAGGAGGAACAGCCAAGGAAGTTCTAAAGAAAGTAGAAAATGAAGATATAAAGAAGATAAGATTTACCCACGTGCCTGAAACAAAAGCTGTATTTTATCGGTGTAAATCATGCTAGAATTTGATTATATTGAGGGCGAGCCTATAATTCCTGCTATACTGGAAAATGGAAATAAAACTCTTATCCTTGATTTTTTCATTGATTCCGGAGCAGACATGACAATGATACCGCTAAGCTTTGCCAGGTTATTGGGTTTTGAAAGCTGGAAAATAGAAGAGGTAGAAAATGCAAGGGACGCGGGAGGCGGAACGGTGCCGTATTTCGTCAGAAGCGTGCAGATAATTATTGGAAACAAAAAGCTGACTATCAGAATTGCTTGCTCGCTTCAGGATAACGTGCCCTTCCTTTTGGGGCGCAAGGATATTTTTGACAGGTTTCAGGTATGCTTCAATGATAAGGACAAGAAAGTGGTGTTTACTGAATTATAAAGGATAAATCAAAATATCATCTGTTGGTATCTTCGCCCAACAACCGCAACATATTTTCCTGCATACTCGCTCAAGTCCGCCTTGACGTAAAATTCGAATTCCCTGCTCTTTTCCATAAATATCCTGTAAGAATTGAGCATGGCTATATTTGAACATCTTCACAGAAGGCTGGGAAGGCGGGAGCGTGAAGTAAATCATCTCATGTCTAGTGTATCATGCCCCATAACCTGAATATCATGCAGCTCAAGGAGCCCGCTTCCGCCCCCCTCGCGCCTGTAAATTCCCCGCATAATTACAGGCATGTCCATATTTGCCTGAATAAGTGCGGCAGCAACGTTGGCATTCTGACAATCCGCATAGGCTGTTGCAACAAGATCGTCTCCATCTTCATGAACATAGGCGGCGAAATTACAGCGATGGGCATTACCTGTTACCGAGACGCTCCTTGGCACAGCCACTACAGATACAGAAAGGTCAACAGACGGGCTTTCTATGCTGTTAAGATAGCTGATACTTGTATCAGCATATCGAAACGAAACACTCTCCCTGCACGCTGCCATTCCCAAAGCAGCGGTCGCAGCAAGCGGAAGCAGGAGCTTTCTGAACATCTTAGCACCGAAGAACATGACGCAGGAAAGTTTAAGAATCAATTGTTCCTCTTACTCTCATCTCTCCATCATCCAGCGCAGGTTGCTTTTCGGCATGTAGTCCTGCGGAATCTGGTGGCATTCCAGGCACCGCGGCTCGTAGAATGCACTTTGTTCTGCTATATCCTGCGGCAATTTCGTGTCTATCTCGACAATCTGGCTCCTTGTTGCAGTCTTTTTGCATACAGTGCATATAGCCGAGAGCTTATGTATGTCGTCTGCGATTGCAAGGAGCATCGCCATCGTCTCGAAAGGTTTTCCTGCAAAATCTGTATCAAGGCCGGCGCAGATAACGCGCTTTTTCTTCATCCATGTTTCAACAGCATGGAGAATATCCAGAGAATAAAAATTTGCGCCGTCTACGGAGATCGCCTCTGCCTCAGGGAATTTCCCGGCAACGTGCATCATGAACTCTACTGCCCTTTTGTCTGTGCCTGTTTTTATCGCGTCCTGCATTTTGGAGTGAAGAAAATCAGGCCTGAAGAGAAGAAACGGCATACGTGCCTGTTGCAATGCAAACAGTCTCCTCTCGAGCTCCTGGGATTTCCCGGAGCCGACAGGTCCGCATACTATCTCCAGGCGGCCTGCCATACATTCAATTTTCATGAAACGGATTTAAGCGCAAAATTGCATCTAATTGCATGAAATACTCCCTGCTGTTCATTCTCCTGATTGCGTCCGCAGGATGTATAGGTCAGGTAATACCTCTTGAAACAGGTGGAGAGGGGATCAGGATCCCGGAAATACAGCAGCCAGAAGAAGACATCTACGAACCTCCGGAAGGAACGCCTTCTATACGCATAATATCGCCAGCAGACGGTGCAATTTTGGAAGGCACGATCGCAGTGGGAATCGAAGTAGAAGTGCAGAATTTCCGCCTTTCTGGAGCAGCTAAAGAATTGAGGCAGAATGAGGGACAGATATTCGCAGCGCTTGTTGGTCCTGTGCCAAAGTCTCAATACTCGCCTTATACTACATTCTCATTCACAGGCATCGAGCCAGGTACTTACACGCTGGTTGTAGAGCTCGTGGACAACCAGAAAAATTCCCTTGGTTTTAGCGATACGGCGTCTATAACCGTGTCAGAATGAGAATTGTTTCTCTCCAGTCAGTAATAAATGAGCTTTTAAACTTTACGCCTTCAAAATATCACTATGGATGCAAAGCCATTGCTTGCGCTGCTTATAGTAGGCATAGTTTTTGCCGCGGGTTGCATAGGCCAGGTAAGCTCAACAGGACAAATCACACAGCCAGTGCCGGAAGACCAGCCTCAAGACCAGCCTCAGGAGCAGCCGCAAGAAACTGAAACACCTGAAGGGAACCTTTATGAACCTCCATCAGGCAGTCCTGCCATGACAATAGCATCGCCTGCAGACGGAGCAGTTTTGGAAGGAACAAGCGCTATCGGAGTGCGCGTGACCGTAGAGAACTTCAGACTCTCAGGAGCCACAAAGGAATTGAGAGAAAATGAAGGACAGATACACGCAGTTCTTGACGGACCTGAAACAGGAGAGAAGTATACGCCTTTCAACACGTTCTCGTTCTCCAATCTGGAACCAGGCACGTACACAATCATGGTAGAGCTTGTGGACAACCAGAGGAATCCGATAGGCGTCAGCGATTCCGTAACAGTAACCCTTGCAGGATAAAGCTGCTTTTGTTTTTTATAATCTTTATAATTTAATTTGACCCTTACAGGTGATGGAATGGAAAGAAGGGAACTTCAAAAATATGCAAGATTAATAAATGTTCATGAAAGAGTCGGTTTGGATTCCTCTGTACTGGCGAGAGCCGTAGGCATTCTTAGAGACCTTGAGTTGACATACGCACATATTCACGGAGAAGTTGAATACAGCTTGACCTCGTTCGAAGATGCCAGAAGGAGAAGGGCTGCAATACTAAGAGCGGCTTACGAAACAAGCAAGGAATGGACTCACAGGGCAAGAAATGCTACAGGAAGGGATATGACAACAGGCGAGATCGTTAGTTTTCAAAATCCAGAAGAGATTATAGTTACTAGGGCATTAGAAAGATACCTTGAAGAGAGGATGAGAAGGCTGGGAGAAAGCACCGATGAAGTACAAAGTTAGCCAATCCTTTAAACCAAACAATAAAGTGATGCAAGAAATGAATTGGAATCATTTGCTTCACTATAAGTCTGATTTTGTTTTTTCCTTTGATCCCTGGTTTTTCCTATTCAGATTATCGTTCTTTTTATACCATTTGGCTCGTGAGGATCAAATGCAAGAACAGCCATTTTTTCATTTTCAGGGAAATTCCCGGATGATGCGCAGATAGTCCTGCCCATCTTCTCCACAAAATCCCCCGACATCTCCACTGTTTCATGTATATGTCCATGGAGAGTGATCAGAGGCTGGTTTTTCTCTATAAAATTTCTTATAGCAACGCTTCCTACGTGCGCTCTGGAAGAAATCATGTCCAGATTTGTATTGAACGGAGGCGAGTGCATCATATAGACGGTCTTGGCAGGCTCTGAGAGCTTTGCAAGCCCTTTCATGTCATGCTCTATGGTATCTTTTTCTGAAGGCTCTCCAAACCTGAACCGCTGCAATTCTCCGTTCCTGCTGATAAAACCGTCCAGCCTAACATCAGACCGGTCTTGTTCTAAAGTGTCCCATTTCTCCCAGTCCTTTATGCCAAAAGGAGTTACTGGCACAAAGGGATACCCTGCTATGCTGATGCCATCAAGCTTTTCCACCTTATTGTGCATCAGATGAAATTCAACACCGGCACGTTTCAGCAAAGATTCATTCGCAGCCCAGTCGTCGTTTCCCATCATTGCAAATACAGGTATGCCAAAATTCATGTTAAACTCATTTGTGGCGGGTATTAGGAATTTCTCAAAAAATTTTCGCTGACCTTCTATTGTAAATTCTCCCGGTCCCTTTGGAGACAAGTCACCGCCAAGAAGCACGGCTTTCGCCTTCCTTTCAGCAGCAAAATCAAAGAGCTTCCTGTACTGGTTTATGTTTCCATGCAGGTCAGATGAATATATCAAAAGCATAGAGTTCTTTTCAATAGAAATTATTAAAAATACATGAAAACAATTTCTTATATGGCGTTCAGATTTAGCCCGCACCGGTACATGATTGCAGCGCTGTTGATTAACATCATAATATCCATACTGCTTTTCGGTCTGAATACGCAGGATTATGCGCTGCATGTTATCATAACGACATTTTCTGCAATCGCATTCGACTCTCTTGTCAACTACGTAAAACTAAGGAAAAAAGTATTCTCTGAGTCATCAGCAATCACAGGCTTGATTCTTTCCATACTTCTTCCGCCCATGCTTATAAGCATTGCCGCCTCAGCCATCGCAATAGCAGCCAAGCATCTGATCCGCCGCCAGGTGAACATATTCAACCCCGCCGCAACAGGCGCCCTTGTTCTTGCCCTTGCAGGCCTGCAGCCGTCGTGGTGGGCGGCAAACACCCTTGCAGTAATAATATTTCTTTATGCAGATTACAAGGTAAAGCGTCTGACAGCAGCAGCGTCCTTTTTTGCAGTATGGGCGCTTGTGCATTTTCTTGCATTTCCAAACGCGGTTGGCGTAATCACGAACTTTACAGTGCTCTTTTTCATTTTCGTCATGCTCATAGAACCCGTCACATCGCCGCACCCAAGAAAGGCGCAGATTCTTTACGGTGCAATTGCGGCAATACTTGCAAGCGCTTTCCATTCATTTTTACCCATAGATTTCCTTTTGCCTGCGCTGCTCCTGTCAAACCTGCTGAAAGAATTTTATAAAAACAAACTAAAGTCTGTTCCAAAGGTTGGTAGTGAAAAAACGGAACCTTTGAATATAGATCAGAATTAATTATATATTGGACCTAAACAAAATACTTGTTGGGTGTGGAATGAATGCACATTTGCCTGCAGGCAAGTGTGGAGGGATTTCGATGGCTCCTCTTGGCAGGAAAATTCCGGCTATCTCTGTTGAGGACATGCGAACTGTAGACAAAAATATAAGCAGCTTCGACATAGACATTTTGCAGCTGATGGAAAACGCAGGCCGCACGATAGCCATGCTAGCAAGGGATTTATTGAAAAGAACAGAGGGCAGGAAGATATGCATACTAGCAGGAAGGGGGAACAACGGCGGAGACGGCTTTGCAGCAGCGCGTTTTCTTCATGAGTGGGGAGCTTCTGTTTCTGTCGTTGTCCCGGAAAGATACGGCAACCTTCATTCGCTGACCAGGAAACACGCAGATTCTTCAAGGAAGGCTGGAGCGAATGTTTTATACCCAGCTGACTCTGGAAAATTCCCAGGCAAGATAAAATACGCAGACATGGTCATAGACGCACTCCTTGGATATAACATAAAAGGCAGTCCTAAAGGCAAATACGCAACACTGATAAACCTTGCCAATTCCTCCAGAAATCAGATTATTGCCGTAGACTGCCCCAGCGGCCTTAACGTGGACACAGGAGAGCCGTACAATCCATGCATCAAAGCCACAGCCACGCTCTCCCTAGGGCTTCCGAAACGCGGCCTCCTGGAAACAAGCGCAATGAGCTATGTAGGCGATTTATACGTCGGAGACGTAGGAATACCGAAAGCAGCCTACAAAAAAATCGGAATAAGCGTGCCGAATATCTTTTCCGACTCAAGCATCGTGAAGATGTTTTAACGTGAAACAATAAAATATAAACTTTTCTGTCAAAGAATAGCCATGGCAGAGGATGTCATTGCAGACAAGATTGAACGATTAAGAAGAATCACAAGAATAGGCGTAGGAGTTCTTGCGGCTTTGGGATTGTTTGAATTTGGAATACATTCTTATGGATATGATTTGCCTCCGATATGAACCACCGCCTAAAGGCGGTGGTTTCTTGAGGCAAAGCATCTCGGAAGCCTCCCTGTATCCTTACCTTCGACTAAAGTCGAAGGTTTCCGGAGGAGGCTTCCGAAGATGACTCAAGAATTTACAAGCACAGCGTCATAGCCCCGCTGGAAAGGCATATGGAAAATAACAGAGGTTACATAGCAAAGTTCCGGAAGCTCCAGCTAGAGCGCCACGACATTGACCTTTCCGACGCGTGTGCAACCCTGGAGGCGGAAAACGCAGAATTAAGCAGAAGACGTACAGATGCATACGCAGAACAGCCTCCTGTAAAATTCAAC
>JACPJV010000020.1 GCA_016187395.1 Candidatus Aenigmatarchaeota archaeon | reverse complement strand
GTGCCTTGCTACAATAGGGGTTCCGGCAGGCTTCGGAAGGGGAGAGAAGCCTTTCATGAAGGCAGGCAAGAAGTTCTATGCAATGAGGCCCCAGAACACGGTGTGGCCCAGAACAAAGGCTGTGGCAAAAAATGCGGTGGATCATCCGCTGGGAGGAAAAACAAAGCCGGGGAAGCCGCTTACAGTGTCGCGTCATGCTTCACCCGGCGCTAAGTACGGTTCGCTATCGCCACGCAGGACAGGAAAGAAGAAAAAGAAATAACGTGGGGTGAAAGATGAATGCACGCGTGAATGAATGGACATTTGCAAAGCAAATGTCTGTTTGTCTTCGCTGCAGGCAAACGTGAGGTGCGAAGGTGAATGCTCGTTTCGCCGCGGCGAAACGAGAGGTGTGTTTGATGCCGAAAGAATTCAATTATCGGGGTGTTCCGCAAGGAAAGCTGATGGAAATGCCGCTAGAGGAATTTCTCAAGCTGCTTCCTTCAAGGCAGAGACGTACGCTGAGCAGGGGCATGACTGACGCCCAGAAGAAGCTGCTGAAAAAGCTGAAGATCCAGAGGAAGAAGCCTGTGAGAACAAAGGCGAGAGACATGATCATCATTCCTGAGATGATCGGAAAAAGGCTGGAAATATACAACGGGCTGAATCACGTGGCTGTTGAGATAAAGCCCGAGATGATCGGGCATTACCTGGGTGAATTTGCGCTTACAAGGAGGCGCGTTATGCATGGATCTCCTGGATTCGGCGCGACACGCGGATCCAAGGCTGTGCCATTAAAGTAGGTGATAAGATGAATTTGAAAGATAATTTTTTGGTTGAAGATGTTGAAGAATTAATTAAATCAAAACATCTCGATGCAGAGATAATTTGGCATGAACAGTACGGACAGAAGACGGAGGACGCGGCTGAAGCATTGGGTGTAGATAAATCAAGTCTCGTTAAGTCGCTTATTTTCATAGATGAAGGTGGATGTCCATTGATGGTAATTGTTACTGGGAACAGAAGGGTTGACACCAAAAAAGTTCAGAAATTGGCCGGATCAAAAGTGCGGATAGCAAATGCCGATGAAGTTCTCAAGCTTACAAAACACCCTGTTGGCGGCGTACCTCCTATTGGATTGAAAATCAGAACGCTTGTTGACAATGAGCTTATGCAAAAAGATTTCGTTTATTCCAGTGCAGGTTCCCCACATGCTGGATTAAAAATTCATCCAAAAGACCTTGTAAAGATTTCAAAGGCGGAAGTCTGCGACGTAGCAGAAAGATGACGAATGCAGCGAGTGCATGGACATTTCTCTGCAGAGAAATGTCAGTTTGCTTTTGCTGCAGAGGAACGTGAGGTGTGTCCATATGCAGTATACGTTTGTGCCTGAAGAAAAGCATGCGAAGAGCTTCGGAAGAAACCTAGAGATATCTACAAAAAACGCGCAGCGAATATGCACGATAGTCAGAGGCAAGAAACTTTCAGTTGCCCGGAGGCTGTTGAATGACGTTGCTGAAGGGAGGCGAAGCCTGAGAGGAAAGTACTATACAAGCACAACGAAAATGATGGAAAAAATGCTTGAAAGTTGCGCAGCAAATGCAAAAAGTTTGGGATTAGACGAGGAAAAGCTTTTTGTCCATGCAAGTGCCCACCATGGAACGCACTTCCACAGAAGAAGGCGAAAAGCGCGCTTTGGATCGCAACTGAAGCGTACTCATGTAGAGGTGATGCTGATAGAGCGCGGCGGTAAAAAGAAGGCTGAGGGGAGAAAAGGGTGAGTGAATGAAAGAGAGACTTTTCATCGAGAAGGCGAGCCAGCAGATGCAGGTTGAGGAATGGCTGTTTTCGCAATTCAAGGATGCCAAGTGCGGCGGTATAGAAATAAATTATACTCCGCTTGGAGAAAGGATTGTAGTGTACACGGCGTCCCCTGGCCTTGTCATCGGCCAGAGCGGAGAAAGGGTGAGAGAGGTCACAGAAAACCTGAAGAAGATGTTTCGCATGGAAAATCCGCAGATAGATGTCCAGAAGATATCGAAACCAGACCTCAATCCGACTATAGTTGCAAACAGCATAGTTGCTGCGCTTGAAAGAAAGTCAAACTACAAGCGAGTTGGGAAGTATTACGCCGAAAGGATAATGAAGGCAGGAGCCGTAGGGTGCGAGATAGTAATATCAGGAAAGCTCTCCGGGGAAAAGGCCCGGACAGTACGTTTCATTGAAGGTTACCTGAAAAAAGCGGGAAATCCTGTTGTAACCGACGTTGCGAAAGGAATGGCGGTTGCAACACCCCCGCTGGGGTGTATAGGGGTCAAGGTAAGCATCATGCTAAAGCATAGCGACAAAAAAATCGAGGTGAAGAAAAAAGAGGTAATAATAGAGAAAAAAGAAGACGTGGAAGAACAGAAAGTGGACAATGAACCGAAGAAGAGCGGGGAAGTTTCCGGTGATGGTGAGGTATATGAAGAAAATGAAAGAGCTTAGAGGCATCTCAAGGGAAGAATTGAAGAAAAGAGTCTATGAAGCAAAGCTGGAATTATCAAAGGAGCTGGGGGCGAGCGAAATTGGCACTGTGAAAAATCCAGGAAGGATACGTGCCTTGCGCCGTGACATTGCAAGGATACTTACGATTCAGAGGGAAGTTGAAAAAATAAATCCGAAGACTGAGGGTAAGAGGTGATTGAAAGGGTGGTATGTCCAAAATGCGGGCTTCCGCAAGAACTCTGTGTGTGCGAGTCCATCGCAAAGGAAACCCAAAGGATCAGGGTTAGGGTCGTTAAGAAAAGCTTCAAGAAAACAATGACCCTGATCGAAGGTCTTGACGCAGAAACGATTGACGTGAAGGCGCTACTGAAAAAACTGAAGTCAACGCTTGCGTGCGGAGGGACGTGGAAGGAAAATACAATGGAATTGCAGGGAGATCACAGAGAAAGGGTGAAAAAACTCCTGAAGGAAGAAGGGTTTCCAGAAGATTCCATAGAGATTCGGTAATAGCAATGCGCGTGCAAAGCATGAGGTCGACTACGATGCGAACGGTAAAGAATATCGTGCAACACGAGTTCATAGGTTTGATATGCAGAGTCGTGAAGGCAAGAAACAAATCTCTCGAGGGAATAGTCGGGAAGATCGTTGATGAGACGTTAAGGACGATCGTCATCGAGACTGATAAGGGAAGAAAAAAAGTGATGAAACCAGGATCGGTCTTCCGCTTCAAACTGGAAGGGCAGACGGTTGAGATCAATGGCGATTTGATAATAGCAAGACCGGAAGATCGCATAAAGAAAAGAATGAGACGTTGGTGAGATATTCATGAAAGGTAACATTGGCATAGAGGCTGCAAAGCCTGAAAGCGAATGCGCATCTAAAGAATGCCCGTGGCACGGTTCACTGAGCATAAGGGGGCGTGTCTTCAAGGGAACTGTTGCTTCAGCTAAAAGCCCGAAGACCGTCACAGTCACGTGGGACTATCTCAATTACGTACCAAAATTCGAACGATATGCAAGGAAAAGAACAAAAATATCCGCCCACAATCCGGAATGCATCGGAGCGAAAGAAGGGGATATAGTTGTTATCGCTGAATGCAGACCGATATCAAAAACGAAGAATTTTGTGGTTGTAGAGAAGATCGTGAAAGGAGTGTGATTCGATGAAAGGAATATCTGCAAATGCTTCAAAGTGCATACAGCTTGGAACCCGGCTGGTTTGTGCAGACAACAGCGGGGCAAAGGAGCTTGAGCTGATCGCTGTTAAAGGCTACAAGGGTGTGAAGAGGCGTCTTCCAAAGGCAGGTGTGAGCGATGTAATTGTATGCAGTGTTAAAAGGGGTGCTGAGAAGATAAGAAAGCAGGTTGTTTATGCGGTTGTTGTAAGACAGAAGAAAGAATACAGGAGAGCTGACGGGACTCGCGTAAGATTCGATGATAATGCCGCCGTGCTGGTTAATCCGAAAACATACGAGCCTGTCGGCAGCGAGATAAAAAGCGTTATAGCCCGGGAGGCAGTAGAGCGCTTCTCCGGTATAGGCAAGATAGCAAGCGTGATAATATGAATTCGTTTTTGTTGTGAAAGGTGTTTGAGAATGAAAAAGGAGTGGTCAGCGGATTGGGTCGGAAGCAGACAGCCGCGGAAACAAAGAAAGTACAGAGCCAATGCCCCGCTACACAGAAGAAGGAAGATGCTTTCATCTCACCTGAGCGTTGTTCTCAGGAAAGAGCTTGGGAGACGCTCTGTGGCTGTAAGGAAGGACGACGAGGTAAAGATAGTTCGCGGGAGCAAAAAAGGGTCTGCGGGAAAAATTACCCGTGTGGACATGAAAAAAATGAAAATTTACGTCGAGGGTGTAAAAAGAAAGAAAGTTTCCGGCCAGGAGATGGACTTCCCCATAGACCCCAGCAACGTGATTGTAACAAAGATATTTTCAGACGACAAGGCCCGGATTAAATACATAAGAAGGGCGAAGACCGGAACACAGAAGCAGGCGCAAAAATAGGTGATTGAATGGCAAGACAGAAAAGATTATCTGCACCGGGTATAGTGAAGATGGAAAGGAAAGGCGAAAGATTCATAACATCCACCTCGCCCGGACCTCATTCCAAGACAGTCTCCGTTAGCCTTCTCTACGTAATCCGAAATATGCTAGGCTGGGCCGAGAACGCACGAGAAGCAAGAAAACTAATTACAAGCGGTGCAGTTAAGGTTGACGGGAAAGTCCAGAGAGAAAGGAATTTTCCAGTTGGACTGATGGATGTCATTGAGATTGGAGATGAAAAATACAGGATGCTTATTGGTGAAAGGGGATTCTACCTTTCAGGACTTGACCAGAAAAATTCGAATAAAAAACTTCTCCGGGTAACAGGCAAGAGCAACGTGAAAGGCGGCAGTTACCAGATTCACTTCCATGATGGCAGCAACATGCTGGCAGATAAAAATGAATATGATACAGGCAGTGTTGTCCTCCTGAACATAGCTGAAAAAACAGTAGAAAGCGTACTTCCGCTGGAAAGGGGTTCTGAAGTCATGGTTGTAGAAGGCAAAAATCGCGGGATGAAAGGGACTGTAGTTGAGATAAACCAGAGAAAGACGATGCTGCACAGAAGTTTTGCGGTCGTGAGGTCGGGAAAGGGAAAGAAAGAGGTGCCTCTGGACTACGTGTTTGTTGTAGGTACCGAGATAGGTGATGATAATGCAAATGCTTGAACATAAGCAGAATCCTATGAAGGCAATCAGAGTAGAGAAGATCGTGCTTAACATAGGATGCGGCTCTGACAAAGATCCGCAGATTGCGAAATATCTGCTTGAAAAGATCAGCGGCAACAAGGCTGTGATAACCTATGCAAAGAAGAGGACTACCTGGGGCGTCGGTAAAGGAAAGCCGATTGGCGCAAAGGTTACGATAAGGAAAAATTGCGGGGATCTTCTGAAAAAATTGCTGGATGCCGTGGACATGAAGCTAAATAAAAACAGCTTTGATGATACAGGCAATGTTGCGTTTGGAATAAATGAATACGTGGAGATACCCGGGATGCAGTATGACCCGAAGATAGGAATGATTGGGTTTGACACCTGCGTGCGCCTTGAACGATTAGGATACAGGGTAAGCAGAAAAAAGCTTCGGGGCAAGATTGGAAAAAATCACCGCATAAAGCCTGACGAAGCTGCGGAATTTATTCAGAGAAATTTCGGGATTAAGGTAGTTGAGGAAGAGGTGGAATGATGAGAAACAAAGCTGTAAAACGGAAGTTCGGAAAGGGTGCGCACAAGTGCATAAGGTGCGGCACGTTTAGCGGTGTTATTCGCAAGTATGGATTGAATTACTGCAGAAGGTGCTTCAGGGAAATCGCACCGCAGCTGGGATTCAAAAAATTGAGGTAGCGTATGATTGCAGCGAAATGTGAGGTTGATTACGATGCAGCATGACATTTTGTCGGACGCGCTTTCAGCGATAAAGAACGCGGAAAACATAGGGAGGAAACTCTGCGAGGTTCCGCGATCAAGGATAGTGCTATCTGTGCTGAAGGTCCTGAAGGAAAGTGGATATATTGACGACTTCAAGGAGAAGGAAAGAACGGTAGAAATTACACTCAGGGGAAAGATAAACGAGCTTGCGGTTATAAAGCCTCGTTTTCCTGTGAAGAAGGACGGATTCGTCAAATTTGAAAGCAGGTACCTGCCTTCAAGGGAAATAGGGATTATAGTTGTCAGTACTTCGCAAGGCGTTATTTCGCACAAAGAGGCAAAGCAAAAGGATTTGGGCGGAAGACTGGTTGCCTATGTGTTTTAGATGTGATCCGTATGGAAAAAGTCTTGGAGGAAAGGATAGAAATTCCGGGCGGAACAGATGTTTCAATAGAGTGGCCGTCCGTGAAGGTAAAGGGCCCGAAAGGCACTCTTCAGAGGGAATTCAAAGGTCCCATGCTCCGCTTTTTTGAGATGGAAAAGAAGGGCAATGAAATTGTCATAAGAAGCTCTTACAACAGGCGAAAGATGCGTGCTATGATCGGGACGATACGTGCGCACATAAGAAATATGATAGGAGGGGTGACAGAAGGGTATGTTTACAAGATGAAAATACACTACGTTCATTTTCCAATAACAATGGAAATCAAGGGCGATAAAATTATTGTCAAGAATTTCCTTGGCGAGCGTACGATCAGAAAGACTTCAATTGTCGGAAAGACAAAGGTGGAACAGAAGAAGGATGACATAGTGATCACAGGCATAGACAAGGAAGATGTCGCACAAACGGCTGCGAACATAGAAAATTCATGCAGGTTATCCCGCAAGGATCGCAGAACATTCCTTGATGGCATATACATCACTGAAAAAGATGCGAGGTGAATAAATGAAATTGGTCAGGGACAACGTTCCGGATATTATGAAGGAAAAAGGTGAGAACGCGGAATTCAGGCAGGCGTCTGAAGAGGAATACAAACAATTGCTGAAGAAAAAGCTGGTTGAAGAAGCGCTGGAATTCCAGGCAGAAAGCAAAACAGAAGAATTGGCTGACGTGCTTGAGGTTCTTCATGCCCTGGCTGAAGCCAGCGGAACAGTCATCTCGGAAATAGAAGAAATAAGAAAGGCAAAAAGGGAAGAACGTGGCGGTTTCAGCAAGAGAATAGTTTTGGAGAGATGGATCAGGAAAACGTAGATGCGGAAGGCGTATGCGCGTGCGAAGCACGCGCGATGTGATTTTCGATGCGCAAAAGATTTTTAAGGCAGAACTGGTTTCGATTCAAGAAACTGGAAAAGAAGTGGAGAAGACCAAGGGGCAGACATAGCAAGATGCATCTGGGAAAGAAAGGAAAGCCTCCCAGAGTAAAGGTTGGCTACAAGAAGATGGGAGTGGAAACAATGCCTGTTGTAAGCAGCCTGGAGAATCTCAGGACAACCGGCTCGAAGAAAGTCATAATTGCATCCGGAATCGGTGCAAGGAAGGTTGGAATTATTGCAAGGGAAGCTGAAAAACTTGGGATGAAGATTGAAAACAAGAGAAAGGTTGAGAGGGCAGGGGATGTTTTAAAAGGCATTGAAAAGAGGAGGGAAGAAAGAAAGAAGGCTAAAGAGAAGAAACCCGAGGGAAAGGACGGTATGAAAGAGAAGGAAAAGCAGAAAGCAGAAAAAAGCGGGGAGGCAAAAAACCCTGGTGAAAAGTGATTGTTATGGAATTGAAGGCTCAGAGAAGGATTGCCGCAAAGATCATGAAGTGCGGCGAGTCTCGTGTATGGATGGACCCTGCAAGACTTGGCGATATATCGCAGGCAATAACTACTCAAGACGTAAGGAGGCTTGTCAAGGACGGGGTTGTACGTAAAAAACCAAAGCAAGGCGTAAGTAAGGCAAGAGTCCGGCACACAGCACAGCAGAAACGTAAGGGCAGGAGAAAGGGCAAGGGATCCAGGAAAGGCGCTCTGGGAAGCAGGCATAGCCGAAAAAATTCCTGGATGAACATGATAAGAGGGCAGCGATCGCTTGCAAAGAATCTGCTGAAAGAAGGGAAGATTGACAAAAAAGTGTACAAGGATGTTTATCGCAAGGCTGGGGGAGGGTTTTTCCGATCAAGGGCTCATTTGATGCAATACGCGGGTGTGACCACTGAAATTAAAAATGAATAGGGGTGTGCGTATGAGAAAACTGACAAACAGCGAATTCAAGAGCGTATTTGGCAAGGTCCCAAGGGTCACCATAAACCTCGTTGTAAAAGACCGCAGAGGGGTTTTGCTCATAAAACGCTCTCTGAAGCCGGACATGGGAAGGTGGCACCTGCCCGGAGGGACGCTTTACTACAAGGAGAGGATAAGGCATGCCGTGCATAGAAAAGCGAAAGAAGAGACGGGCCTGAAAATAAAGGTCAAAAGGTTTTTGGGCATTTACGAGATTATGGGGAGGATGAAGGAGCCTGGCTACGCCCACTGCGTAGACCTTGCATTTTTGTGCATCCCTGTCTCAGGAAAACTGAAAGGCGACAGAAGGTATGGCGGCGATGAGCTGCATTTTTTCAAGAAACTGCCTGCCAATGTCCCGCCAGAACACAGGGATATAGTGAAAGGCAGATTTATGCTGCAATGAGGTGTGTTCAGATGAAACCATTCAAGAGGAGGGTTGAAAAGAAAACGGATTACAAGGCAAGGCTTGCCTTGCTGAAATCAGACAAGCCGCGGCTAGTTGTGAGGAGATACAACCGCAACATACGCATTCAGATAATTGAATACGGCAGAAACGGCGACAGGACTATAGTCGAGGTTAATTCGTCCAAGATGAAAAACGGCTGGAATGGCCATCCCGGAAACCTGCCTTCAGCTTATCTTGCCGGCTATGAAGCAGGGCTTGCCGCATTGAGCAGGCAGATCACGGATGCTGTCCTTGACATGGGTTTGCAAACATCAACAAAGGGAAATGCAATATACGCAGCTGCGAAAGGCGCTGCTGATGCAGGCTTGCAGATACCTCTTGGAGAAGAAACCCAGCCTGATGAAAGCCGGGTAAAGGGTTCGCATATAAGCGAAGAGACTGCACGCAAGTTTGAAGAGGTTTTGGAAAAAATGAAATCAAAGTGAAGTTTGGAGGTGTGAAGGCGAATGGCGCGTGCAGCGGGACGCGCGATGTGATCCGTATGGAATGGAATCCAAAGACGATGCTTGGAAAAGAGGTTATGAGAGGGGAAATAAACGATCTGGGCTTTGTATTCAAAGAGGGAAGAAAGATTCAGGAGCCTCAGATAGTGGATGCGCTTCTTCCAAACCTTAAGTCAGACGTAATATTGTTCGGAGGTTCTCCTGGAAAGGGCGGCGGCATACAGAGGACAACTACAAGGCGCACTGTGCGCATGCACAGATCAGGGCGTAGATTCACTATTTCTGCACTCGTTGTTGTAGGGTCTCCGGGTTATATTGGCCTTGGAAAATCATCATCACCGGAGCACAGGGTAGCAATAGAGAAAGCTACGCAAAACGCCAAACTTAACATAATACCCGTGAGGCGTGGCTGCGGCTCCTGGCAGTGCTCCTGCAGCGAGGGACATTCAATACCTATGGTTGCAGAGGGCAAGTCCGGTGCTGTTGTTGTCAAGCTTCTGCCTGCTCCGAAAGGCGTGGGCCTATGCATAGGTGACGAAGGCAAGAAGGTGATGCGTCTTGCAGGAATAAAGGATATATGGACCAAGGCCGTTGGCAATACAAGAACACGCGTTAATTACATCTCTGCTCTGATAGATGCTTTTAAAAATCTGAACAAATCAAGAATTGAACTGCCAGAAGCCGGGAAAGCCGGGGTGACAGAAAACGCGGGAAGTTTTAGCGGAGAAGTACCGGAAGAATCAAGCGCAGAAGCGGGCGGTGAATCATGAAAGAAAAAAGGATTGTGATTGTAAGAATGCGCGGCACTATCGGTGTTGATATAAGGATAAGGAAGACTCTCGATCTCCTCAGACTAAAAAGGCGTTTTTCTGCGTCTGTTTTTGACGACAGCCCGTCGATAAGAGGCATGATAAAGAACTGCCAGGGATACGTTGCATGGGGGGAGGTGAATGATGAAACTGAAACGATAGTCGCAACCAGAAAGCTCAGCCCTCCGAGGGGAGGGATTAACTCAAAATACATGCATCCAAAAGGCGATCTTGGCTATCGCGGAGATAAAATCAATGAGCTCGTAAAGAGGATGATCTAATGACAATTGCATCAGTTTCGCTATACAGCCCGGATTTTATGAACATGGGCAGACAACTTCAGCTTCTCAAGGAAGCTGGAGCAGATGTTATAGTCGCGGCATCTTATATTTTTGGCGGCGATCATCGGGATAGAATGATTTGCTCTGTATTCTCCCCCACCTTAAGGTGGGGGTTTCTTGGAGCAAAGCATCTCGGAAGCCTTCCATATCTTACAAGCAGGAGCATAGCTCCTGCTGTACAGGAGGAACTTTGTTCCTCCTTGTATCCCATGGCTAAAGCCGTGGGTTTTAAGAGGAGGCTTCCGAAGATAATGAGGTTGAGAGCAGCAAGAGTTGTAGCAGGTGAATAATATGGTAGTTCATTTCAGAAAGAAGGTGAGGAGGCAGCGCGGGAACAGGTGGCACGGATGGGGCGGCAAAAAAAAGCACAGGGGCGGCGGCAGCCGCGGAGGCAGGGGCATGGGCGGCCATAGAAAGCACAAGCGGAGCTATCTTTATGCCAATAAGATTGATTACTTCGGAAAGCGCGGCTTTTTCTCAGGAAAGAAGGAGATCCGTGCTGTTAACGTCGAAGAAATCTCAAAGATCGCAGCAAAAAGCGGTTCTGCTGAGATAGATCTGGCAAAGCTTGGTTATGACAAGCTTCTGGGACGTGGGGATATTGACAAAGCGTATAAAGTTACAGTTGACAGCGCATCAAAATCTGCAATAGAGAAGATAGAAGCTGCCGGAGGGAAGGTTTTTGTAACTGTTGAAAAAACTGTGGAAGCAGAGGGAAATGAATGAGCGCATATGACAGTTTGCTGCAGAAATTGCCTTCAATAGCGCAACCAAAGGTCTACCTTAGTTTCAAATCAAGACTGAAGTGGACAGGAGGCATACTTCTGCTATATCTCGTGCTTGCACAGATAACTGTCTATGGAATAAGCGTGGCCGAGAAGCAGCGATTTCAATTTCTTGAGCTGATCCTGGGTGCAAACATAGGGTCTTTGATGACGTTGGGAATAGGCCCGATAGTTACGGCATCTATCATATTGCAACTCCTGGTTGGATCGAAGGTTCTTCCATGGGACCTGAAAACAGAGGAAGGACGGATGAGGTTCCAGGGAACCCAGAAGATCGTCACCATGATATTTGCGTTTATAGAGGCTTACGCCTTCGTGTCATTCGGGGTTATTGCGCCTGTCGATTCCAGCGTAGGAACGATGGCGCTGCTTATACTGCAGCTGGCTTTCGGCGGATTCATCGTTCTTCTCATGGACGAGGTTGTAAGCAAGTGGGGGATAGGCTCAGGTGTTTCCTTGTTCATAGCTGCAGGAGTATCCCGCCAGATATTCATCAGCTTGTTCAGCCCTATAGTTCCAGCAGGGACCTCAGTGCCATCCGGCGTCATACCTGCCTTCGTGACTTACCTGCAGTTAGGAGAGGTAGCGCCTGCTTTCTTGACGCTGCTTCCACTTTTAGGCACTGTTCTGGTGTTTTTCTTCGTCGTATACATACAGGCAATAAAGGTTGACATACCGCTTGCCTTTGCCTCGATAAGAGGCTTTGGAAGGCGGTGGCCGCTGAAATTCTTGTACACTTCAAACATGCCGGTCATTCTGGCTGCCGCTCTCGTCGCCAACTTCAATCTTATAGGGTCTTCTTTGGCTGCACGCGGGTTCTCGTTCATAGGAGAATACGACTCAAACGGCATTCCAATAAGCGGCATTATGTCGTTTATTTCTCCTCCAAGAAGCGTGGAACTGCAGCTGTTCGTGATAATATTTATCGGAATAACCTTCATTGGATCGTTCGCTGCATACCTTACAAAATCCCCGAAAATAATGAAAATATCCATTGCTTCTGCAATTCTTGGGTTTGTGATTGCTCTGGTGGTAAGCGCCATGACGCTGGGCATGCCTCTCCTGCCTGACTCGATACGTGCAATAACGTACCTCATCTTTTTCTCTGCCGTATGCACGGTGTTCTCCGTAATATGGGTATCTACTGCGGGCATGGATTCGGATTCTGTGTCATCGCAAATAGAGGATCTCGGACTGCAGGTGCCGGGCTTTCGCAGGGATCCCCGCATAATCCGTGACATTCTCAACAGGTATATACCCATGCTTTCTGTACTCGGCGGAATCACTGTAGGGGCGCTGGCTGCCGTTGCGGATTTGACCAATGCCATCGGAACAGGCACAGGCCTTCTGCTGACAGTGATGATAATATTCAACTTCTACGAGATAATTGCAGCGAGGTACATGGAAGACATGCATCCGGCCTTAAGGAAGTTCTTTGAGTAAAGCTGCCTTTAAAAGTTTAAACATCTAGTTGTTACTGGTTAAAATGGAAAGGAAAACGGCAGATGAACTTGTCACCGAAGGTATGGGTAGATACAACGATATGCTGGCTCGCAAAGACATCGCCCCTCAAGAATTTCTAGACAGTCATCCGGAATACCGGCCGGTTGCAGACAGACTAAAGCCGTTGTTGGAAAAAAGCCGGGACATGTATAAAAATTTGCGTGTTTCTTCTGAAGATTATCCTGTGGCAGGTGAACTGATGGACGCTTTGGAAGAAATGGGTTTTGATTTTCTCCGTTCCGATCCGAAAGGAACTCCTGCGACTTTGAGAGGAGAGATCGTATTTGATGTTCCGTTTGACACGGATGAATACGGAGGTGCTTTCAATTGCCCGGATGGAAGACTGGAACTTAGAATCCACTTGTTTAGCTTCGGAGGAAAAAAGGAAAGAAGGTTTTCCTATGCTATCGATGCCCTCAATCCTGTCGATGAAGATATGAGAAAGCGCTATTTCTCGTGCATTCCTGTGCCTGAACCTGTTCCTGCCGGCGAGGCTCTGGAAAGCATCAGGAAATATATCGAAGAGAGGAATCTGAAGGCTGACGTTTGATTCGAATTACTTTGTTCTGGCGTTATTTCTCAGATTTTAAGGATTTCTGCGCATTTTGAAACATGGTAACGGGCTTTGACAGAGATCCACAGTATATTGCTGAAAGAGATGGAGATCTTCGTGAATATCTCGCGAGCCGCGACTTCGGGTACGGTTCCACGTTCCCGCTGTTCAGGGGCTATGAATTTTTCAGGCGACTGTGGGATGAAGGATACATTATACCTGATATGAGCGTGATAAGAGTCATGTGGAGTTTTGGAAGGGAAGATGAACATTACATGGTTAAGGGTAAATCCGAGTTGACAGGGATAACACTTCCACACCATTCAGGAATTCCCGGAACTCACAATCCTCGCAGGATTTTGAAAAACCGCCTGTGGGAGGCGCAGTGTCTTGAACCGGATCCGGAACCCAGAAGGCGAAAATCTGTGAGGAACCCTTAAAACATCTTTACCCTGCCTTTTCTGACTGCTCAATGATGAATTCAGAGATTATTTCCAACATCTTTTCAAAATGCTCCTGCTTCGAGAAGAAGTGGTCTGATCCTTTTATTATTTCAAGCCTGCAGTTTTTGATCAGCGATGATAATTTCTTTGACTGCTCCAGAGGCACCACACCATCCGCGTCTCCGTGAACGATAAGCGTCGGGATTCTTATTTTCTTTGCAGCTTCGTATGCCTTGTGCTTCCCGGCGTCTTCAAAGAAGGAATAATTCAGCCTGCGCTTTACTCCTTCGAAGGATACGTGCTCTCTATAGCCGTTCTTTTTCCACTTTCTTATCCCTTCTTTTCCAAGTCTTTTCAATTCTATCTCCTCGAAATCTGAAACAGGGCATCTTTGCGCAAGAAAAACCAGATCCTGCGTCTTAGAGGCTGCTATGGAACTTGCCAGTCCTCCAAAGCTGCTTCCTACCAGACCTATCCTTCTGTGTCCTCTCTCTTTCAGAAACCTTATCGCACTTAAAACGTCATCAACAGCCTCGCCTGCGGTTATGTTTTCAAAAAGACCTTCACTTTCCCCATGGCCGTAGAAGTCAAAGAAGAAAGTGGATATTCCTTTTTCATTCAGGATTTTTTCAAATCTTGGATTTGTGCGGTTGTACTTGCTTGACGCCAGTCCGTGTGCGAAGACTACGATGGGACTGTCTTTGCTTCCTGTTGGATTTGACAAAATAGCAGATAGCTTTGCGCCGCTGCTGCTCCTGAAAAACAGCTTTTCCTGCATGATCTCAATAAAACTGAAGGCTTTATATCCCTTTGCTGCAAATAATTTTAGAGTATACGGGATATATGGCTGCATTTTTTCGATTGGTGCAGTGGCACAGAAATACTTTTTCTGTCGGCAGGACGCTCCTGCTAGATCCGCAGTATACGCTCTAAAAGGGGTGAAAGAATGCGTCCGGATAGAGGCGGAGGTGGAAGAGGCTTCGACAGAGGCCCGCGTGAAATGCACAAGGCAACGTGCAGCGACTGCGGCACTGAGTGCGAAGTTCCTTTCCAGCCTTCAGAGGGAAGACCAGTTTATTGCAACAACTGCTGGCAGAATCACAAGAAGTTTTAAGTAGTGGTTCCATAGGATTTTGTTTTCGTTTTTATTCATTTATAATTCTTTAATCCAATCTTTACTATGAATCGTAAGAATAGCAAAATGAATCCAAAGCATCCGGAACTAATCGGCAGGACTGCCGCCAAACACAGGGTTGAAACTGCTCTCAGATTCTTCGGCCCTCTGATTGCAGCGGCTGTCTATCTTTATACTCTTCGTGTTCTGCTCGATGACCATACATTTTCGCTGCTTCTCGCTACGATGGCTGCGGAATTCTTCCCGCCATCCAGCATAGAATTTGCCGTTCCGATAGGACATTTCCTCGGCCTGAGCTATGCTGCAATCATAATCGCCCTTACATTCCAGAATGTCATGGCCGCACTATTCATAACGTGGAACTACCATCTGCTTTTTCATCTCCCGAGGGTAGGAATTTTGTTTGTGAGATTCCGCGACAAGATGAAAAAATTCGTGAAGAAGAACCATCTTACACGTCATGCCACCATATTCGCGTTGTTCATCTTTTTTATCCTTCCGTTCAAGGGAACCGGATCTGTTTCAATGGCATTTATAGGGAAGCTGATAAACGTGGAAGACTGGAAGATTATTCTGATATCTATAATAGGCACCGTATTTGTATCGGCAGTAATTTTATTGTCTCTGGCCGGCCTTGGGATATTTGCTGACAAGGTCTGGTAAGAGGGAAAATTATTCTGAACCGGCATTTGGCAAACCTTTTAAATGCTTGATGCATTGTTATGGCTATGTTTCAGACTCTGAAGGAGAAAAACAATCCTCACATGAAAAGGAAGGAGCTTATGCTTTTGTGGGAACATATAGCAGGAGCGACCCCTTCCAGATCAGGCATTCAGTCTTTACTTTCAAAAGAATGGAGTGTTGAGCCTGAGAAGGTCGACATAAAAAGCATATTTTCACTCAAAGGCAGACCACAATCGCGCGTGAAGGTATACGTATGGGAGCAGCCTAGAATACAGAACTTATCACAGGCAAAAGAATCCCCTGCAGAAGAGAAGAAAGAATAGGAAATAGTCTGAATGAGGTACTGTTGATATGGCAAAAAAGGAAGAGAAGCCTGCAAAGGCGGGGAAGTCTGCACCTGCAGTTGCACCAGCTGCAGCAGCTGAGGCAGCTCCTGCTGAGGCAGAGATTAAAAAGAAAAAAGAGAAGCGTTCGCAAAAGGAAAGGCCTCACTCCAAGAAAAAGCATACGAAGATACAGGTATGGAAGCTATACTCGTTAAAAAATGATAAGATAGAACGGAGAAATCAGAGCTGCCCGAGATGCGGTCCTGGAACTTTTCTGGCCGCATATGCAAACCGCAAATACTGCGGAAAGTGCGGGTGGGCCATGGTGCAACAGGCTGCGCAAAAATAGTTCTGCTCTTCCATTCTAAAGAAATTATTTTAAGTGAGCTGGCAGAATATAATCTATATAAAGCTTTTTAATCAAATCAATGAAGAAGTATTCTGGTAATAATTATGTACAAGATCATGACTTGCAGGGAAAAGGTTCGCGTAGCG
>JACPJV010000019.1 GCA_016187395.1 Candidatus Aenigmatarchaeota archaeon | reverse complement strand
TTATCCTTCCGTACTCTATCTGTCTTGACAAGATTCCGAATCTTCGCGCTACGTGGAGAAAGCGCTGCTTGAAGAGCATTGAGCGGCTTATCGCAATTTTCAGGACGTCTTCCAGTTTATCGCCCTTTTCTAAAATCTCCTGTATCATATCGGGCTTTGCCATCGTCTGTATCATTATCCGATATGGGTCACTTTTGACATTCACAGAAACGCCTGTTTCTGCTGTGAGGAGGGCGGCAAGATAGCGGCCTAATGTATCATTCACAAGAGAGCCGTTGCAGGCATGGATGATAATGAAGTCCTTGTAATTCTCGATGAGCCACTGTTCATCAGTAGGCACGAGATGTTTTTCCTTGTGCTTCTCTATAAGTTTGGCAATCTCTTCTGCTGCATTCGTGTCTATCTCGAATTTCTTCCTTAACTTTTCAATCAAATCTTTTTTCCCGAGATTTTGCGCTATAAATTTTCTCAGCTCTGCCACGCCCTGCGCTATGTCATAAGGAACAGGAATCAGCTCGCCTTCCCAGGCTGGGATGGCGCTTTCTATGTCCTCTATTGGTTCGACACGCACGACGCGGTTGTCTACGCTCAGAACTTTCCACGCCCTGCCTCCGCAGATGAAGCGCTCGCCGGGCTTGCCGTGCTCTGCCACGAATTCCTCGTCAAGCATGCCGACAGGCTCGCCCTCAATGATGCTTATAACTCTATATTGAACGGTGTCAGGAATCATGCTCAGGTTCTCGAAATAGTATGTCCAGGCCTTGCGCTTCCTGCGCAGCTTCTGCCCAAGCGGCGTGGGATTGAGCCAGATTAGGTGCAAGTCGGACATTAACTGCAAAATTTCATCCAGTTCTTTCTTTGTAATATTCCTGAAAGGATAGGCTCTTTTCACGATGCGGAAGACCTTATCATCGCTGATGTCGTCATACTCCATGGCAAGGCCCATGATCTGGGAGGCTAAAACATCAAAAGCAGACTCGTGAATCTTGACAGGTTCTAATTTCTTTTGCATGGCTTTGTCGGCGATTACGATGCTTTCAAAAAGATCCTCATCTCCGCTGAGGAGCACGCCCTTGCTTGTCTGGCCCACGCTATGGCCTGCACGGCCGACGCGCTGGATGATGCGGCTGACCTGGCGGGGGGATAAATACTGAACAACTAAATCAATAGAACCAATATCAATTCCTAGCTCAAGCGAGCTTGTGGCTATCAGTGATTTCAATTCCTGCGCCTTGAATTTCTGCTCGCTTTTTATACGGCGCTCTTTTGACAGGGAACCGTGATGCACTTCCTGTTTTAGCTCTTTATCAAGCTGGCGCAACCTTGAGGAGAGCACTTCGGCTGTTTCTCTGGTGTTTGTGAATACCAGAACGGACTTGCGGTCTGCGCCTGTGATTAATTCATAAAGCCTTCGCAGCCTTGCGACGGTCTCGATGCCTATCACAAGATCGTCGGCTATGGCATGGTCCTTTGCTTTTGGCTTCGGCGCTTCCACCGCAATGTCATACTTCTTCTCCTGCTCGGCGCGGATGATTTTTACTTTCTCGCCGAGGAACTGCGCCACAAGCTCGGGCGTGCCTACGGTTGCTGATAACCCGATGCGCTGGAAGGGTCCTGCAAGCTCGGCGAGGCGCTCCAATGCCAATGACAACTGAATACCTCTTTTGCTTTCCACGAGCTCGTGAATCTCATCTATAACCACATGCTTTATGTTCTTCAGGTGTTCCCTCAGACGCTTTCCTATCAGCATGGCATTGAGCATTTCAGGCGTGCTTATGAGTATATGCGGCGGAATTTCGACCTGCGCCTGCCTTTCTGTTTGCGTGGTGTCGCCATGGCGGACTGCGATATCCAGCTCTAGTTTCTCGGCCCACCAGACGAGACGGTCGAGAAGGTCTCTGTTGAGCGCGCGAAGAGGAGAAACATAAAGAACGCTAATCGGCTTTGCATTTTCTAAATGGATCTTGTCGAACAAGGGCAAGATGGCGGCTTCAGTTTTTCCTATGCCGGTCGGGGCGATTATGAGGACGTTAGAGCCTTTCATTATTTCAGGAATGCCTATCTTCTGGGCCAGCGTGGGCTCTATGAAGCCCTTCTCGCGGATGAGGTTCTGAAGCCTGCTGGAAAACAGCTCGAATGCCATTATATCACCTTAGGTTTATCCTTTGTTTTTGATAGCTGCGAGAACTACAACCAGAACCATCCTTCATTCTGATCGCGCGACGCGCAGCGATCACTTTACGATTGAGAAGGTATTCCACGAGTCTTTAAATACTTTTTGAAAATTACGCTGAAAATGGCGCGAAAGATAGCAGAGGCGCATGACCTGATGGAAGTAGCGAATAGCATCGGCATTGAGCTGGAGAAATGGCCAAGAAAATGTCATATAGTTTCCTACGCAGTTGTCAGGAAAGGCCTGATGAGAGGAAGGGCTGCTTTTGGCCACTACTACGGACCTGTTTCTCCGACAAGTGCTCTTTACGTTCCCGGAATCCCGGCGTATCGCCACGGCTGGATTGTCAGGAATGACAGCGCGGTCGCTGATTTCACCCGCTGGGTATTCGAGGATGTTGATCCATATCTTTTCATAAGCAGGTATACTCACGAATATGATGAAGGGGGAAGCAGGATGCGAAGACTTGTGCGGACGCCTCCTCCCTTGTACGATCCTGATGACAGGCAATTAAACCTTCATCTAAGTCCAAGAACAATGCAGTTCGTTCTGGACGGACTTCTGGGAGGATCTCCTGGAATCACGTTTCAGCAAGGAGTGTGGCTGGCGAATCTGGATTTGTCTGCATTGTCAGGACACGCAGGGAAAATTTATGGGGCTCTGAAAGAAAGAGGTATGAAAGATTTTGTGCCCACAGACAGCTGGAGAGCTGTGATGACAAAAAATGGCTATTAGATTATTCTTCAACTTTCAAATCCTCTATCGTTCCGAGGTCTGTGCCGTCCAGAAGGAACAGATGCGCCTTCTTCTTGTCGAGTTTTTTTGCGATTGGGCCGAGAAGCTCGCCTTTGTTCACTACGCCTGCGCCTGCCAATTCATTAAACGAAGGCATGATTATTAATTTCAATTTTTTGTTGCCTTTTAACGGGCCTCTCACCCATACCTGCTCAATGTAAGAGGCACCCATGCGGTCGCGAAAAAGCACGGCAGGCTGGTTGTGGCCGATGACAATGGTGCGGATGTTTTTTAGTTGATTTTTCAAAAGCTTTCTATGCCCATGAGTGAACAAACAGGAACCGATGTGAAATGTTTTCCTGATACTCACTTTTTTCTTTATTTCTCCGTAGATAAGTTTCTCAATTCCTCCATCGTGGTTGCCTTTTACTAGGATGATTTTGTCGAAATCCAGCTGCTCTAAAAATGAGGGTATTTCTTTAAATTCCTGCCAGCTTGTGCCCGGGACTTTGTGTTTCAAATCACCATTTATAACTAGGAACTTTGCTTTTGTGGTTTTTTGCAGGGCATGCAATCTTTGCAAAAAAGAACGCACCTGGCTTGGCATGCTCACGCCTGATTTATAAAGTTCATAGGTGATGCCCAGATGAACGTCTGATATGATAAGATACCCATCCAAAAACATGGCGGGGTGGTTTGTGAGGAACATGTTATGCATTTGAGAGAAAGGGATTTAATAGAAGAATTACAAGACGTTTTTAAAACGATTACCGCGAAAGAAATGTATGACATTGTACGTAGCAGAATTCCAGACCCCGGAATCCACAAGAAGAGAAGAAAGCAATGCGCATAGGGCTTTTTTCTCATGGGCAAGAAGAAACAGAATTCCTTTTAATTCCAATTGCCCGAGTCTTTGTTATGAGAAGGGGGTGCATCATGTTCCAGGAATAGAACTTACAATTTATGTTATTGTTTCAGAGTCAGCAGAGATGATGGAGAGGGCTGTAGAAAATCTTGCAAGCCTGTCAGTAGGATTGCGAACATATGAAGTTGAAAGGAAAGATAAGTAGGACAAATATTCATTTAGGAAACATCACGACCTTGCCAGACTGTCCTGCGGCCGCCACGGCTATGGCTTCCTCGTATTTCTCCAAGGGCAGCTTGTGCGTGATAATCGGGGTGATGTCTATTCTTTTTGAATGCAGGAGGCGCGAGGTTGTGACCCATGTCTGCCAGAGCTTTCTTCCATTAATGCCTTTGATGTTGATATCCTTCAGAACAATGTCCTTTGACCAGTCTATGCTTATAGGCCGGAGCGGAAGGCCGAGGAGCGTCAGCTGGCCGCCCTGCCTTAGGCTTTTCAGGCTCTGGTCTATAGCATCACCTGCTCCGCTCATTTCCAAAACAACGTCAGCGCCGATGCCATCGGTCGCGGATTTAATTTCCTTTACAACATCCTGCTCGTGGCGATTTATGATGATATCCGCACCCATCTGCTTTGCTATGCGTGCGTGGAATTCTGTTCCAACCACAACCATTATCTGACTGGCTCCCAAAACACGGCTTATGCCTGTTGCGAAAAGGCCGGTCGGCCCTGCGCCGAATATCACGACATTCTTTCCATTGACATTGCTTTCCTCGACGGTATACACACTATTACCCATGCTTTCTTGCAACGTGGCAATTTCATATGGCATGCTTTTGGGGTTCTTCCAGATGTTTTGCTGGGGGACGGAAACATATTCTGCGAAGGAACCATTGATATCCACGCCGAGCAGCTTCATGTTCATGCAGATGTTGCTGTTGCCAATGCGGCACTGGTAACAAGTATTATCTGCGATATGGCTTTCTGCGCTGATGAAATCACCGACTTCCGCAGCAGTCACGTTGCTGCCTTTCTCGACAACAATGCCGCAGACTTCGTGGCCAAGGGTGCGTGGCGGTTTTATTCTGTCAGGCCAGGGATGGTCCCAGTTATAAATATGCACGTCTGTGCCGCACAGGGAGCATGCCTTGACTTCGACGAGAACGTCATTTTGTCCTATCTGCGGGACTTCAGCTTCTGTCATCTCCAATCCTTTTGCTTTCTGCATCTTTGCAACGGCTTTCATTTTTTGCATGACAAAAATCTGAATAAAAGCTTTTATGTGCAAAATGGGCGTTATGGTGTATGACCCGCTGAAGCCCGGGACTGAACAGATTAGGGAGGCTTTGCTGAAGGCGAGAAAGAGCTCTGTTGCTGGTTATGAAGCCAGGGAGCCTTACGGAATAGTGGATTTGTCAGGGCTTCCCAGCCGCTTGATGGTTGTACACGCTGACGGTGTGGGAACAAAGGGGCAGCTGCATTGGAGATACCGGACATTTTCGAATGCTGCGCGGGACGCGTTTGCAATGAACGTAGACGATCTTCCTATGGCAAGGGCAATGCCGTTTCTTTACGTGACACATATTATCATTCCAGAAGATGACACGCAGGCGGCTGTAGAAGTGATTCGGGAAAGCGCAGAATTGTGCAGCCAGCACGATATACTCATGCCTGCGGGAGGGGAAACTGCCGTACTTGATACCCTTGACGGAATTGAGATAGGAGGATTCTGTATAGGTTATGTCAATGAGCACAAAGAGAATATCGCCTGTGCTGATGATGTCCTGATTGGAATTGAAAGCAGCGGGGTGCATTCAAACGGCTATACGTTCATAAGAAAGGAATTCACAGATGGAGAGATTGAAAGATGGCAACGGGAACTTGTAGAACCTACGAGAATATACTATGGCGTGCTATCCGGGGTTATTGAAAAATTTAACGTGCATGGGTTAATGCACGTAACAGGCGGAGGGCTTGCGAAAACAAAGAGAATGCTGAAGAATACAAACGCATGGATAAGGAGCGATCATTCTCTTAAGCCGCAGGAGATTTTCCGTTTCATGGCAGAAGAAAAAGGCGTGAGAAGCAAGGATATGCTGCAAAGGTTCAACTGCGGAATAGGGTACGTGCTTTCTGTCAGACCTGAAGATGCGGATGCTGTGCTTGCAGAAATAAGAAAAACATATCCTGCGGATGTAATAGGAGAAGTATTCGAGGGCCGCGGCGAGGTGCATGTTGATTCTCCGTTTGAGAAAGTGACTATAATGTGGAATTAAATTATCCCAAGCTTTCTTCCGGAGTTCTCAAAAACAGATAGAGCCTCGTTCATATCTTCCTTCGTGTGCGCTGCTGTGATGATTGTTCTGATGCGCGCCGTGCCTTTGGCGACCATTGGAAAGACTATCGGCACGCCCATGACGCCTGCTTCAAAGCATAATTTTGCAAAATCCTGCGCCTTATTGTTGTCGCCGATCATGATCGGAGTTATA
>JACPJV010000018.1 GCA_016187395.1 Candidatus Aenigmatarchaeota archaeon | reverse complement strand
TACTCCTCTATCGCCTTTGGATGCATGCTTAGAAAGCGCAGCAAGAATTTTTATAGGGATTTTTAGTATTTCCTTCGCCTTGAGAAACTAATAGCTCAATCTTTATGCTTTGCTTCTATATGAACCGCAGGCTAAAGCCTGCGGTTTCTTGAAGCAAAGCATCGCGGAAACCTCCTGTATCATACAAGAAGGAGATAAGCTCCTTCTGTACAGGAGAACTCTTCGAGTTCTCCTTGTATCCTCTGTCTAAAGGCAGAGGTTTTATGAGGAGGTTTCTGACGATAAGTTTAGATCTGTCCTGACTTCATCTCCTACTCCAAATCCTTTTTTCTCGCTAAGCCCTCCGTTTATTTCCAGCACATACTTCGCATCTGTACCGGGATTTATGCTCTCGCATTCTTCGCATGGCGTCGCATTCCTTTCTATATAGACTATCTTACCACCGTCATCTATCCAAATAATATCCAGTGGTATTTGCACGTTCTTCATCCAGAACGGGTATAAGCCCCCCGCGTCAAAAACAAAAAGCATGCCGCGGTCTTCTGCAAGGGATTCTCTTCCCATAAGACCTTGTGCACGTTCAAATATGCTTTCCGCTACTTCGACCTGAAAGCAGGTGTATTCAATGCATACTGTCGTCTCTTTCTGGCTATTCTCATCCATATCCTCATTGAAAACATAGAAAACCCCTATAACTGCAATCACTAGAAATACGATAAAAATTGCTTTTTTCATTGATATTCAAAGAATAAGCAATTACTTATAAGCTACGATAATGCTGCAAGGAATAAATCAGGGTATGATGATTTGCTCCTTATACTCCCCCGACTAAAGTCGGGGGTTTCTCAGAGCAAAGCATCCCGAAAGAACTCGGTATTTTATCCTCTGCTTGAAAGCAGAGGTTTTAATTGGAGTTCTTTCGAGGATAATTCCTAATCGGTATCATTTTCTTGTTTCACTTTATCTCCCAACTCCCTTTACAAGCAGTCTTGCCTCGCCTGTATCATATCTCCATCCTGATCGCAGCCTTCCGCTTCTTGCATAATATTTTCCAAGACGCCTTATCATTGATTCTATCTTATCCAGCGCGTGTCTTGCCTTCGCGTCGTTTTTGTTTTGAGCCAGATGATCCCTCAATTCAACGGCCTGCCTCATAAGGTTGAACATGTCGTGAGGAACCTCCTTCTTCGCATTTTTCTCAACCAGCGGAAGAATTCTTATCCCGTACTTGCGCGTTCCCGGTATTCCGTACCTGTCCCGCAGTATAAGACCTATCTTTGCCGGCTCATGCCCCTCCTTTGCAAGCTTTTCAACTATCTTTTCTATCTCGTCCTTCTCATATTCAACCCATTGCGCAGCTTTCTTTCTTGCCATTTCACAAATCACCTCGTAAACTCAATTGCCGTTATTTTCATTAATGCGGAAAAGAGGAAGACTTTCTCTTTTCGTATGTGCCAAATGCATTATAGCAAACCAACTAAATAAGCGGTATACCAGAGTTGGTTTGCTATATGGGAAAGCACAAATATCATGTTCCGTTTTATTTGTGGTTTCACTATAATTTATTCAAATTCTAAAAGCCTTCATTCCTTTCCTTTGTCCTTAATCCCTCTTCCTGTACCTTCCCCGCTTCTCTATCTGGTGCAGGGTTTTAATAATCTTATCACTTTCATCAAAAGAGCTTTTATATGCATTTATGACGGCGCTCCACGGCTTTTTCTCTATTGAATTATGCGTAGACGTTATGACTTCCTTAAGCAGGTACAAATCCACAGCCTTGTCTTCTATACGTTGGCTGAAGAAGCCAAGGCCAAAATCTATAAGGAATATTATGTCATCCTCAAGTATCATATTGCTCGTTGTGAGGTCGCCGTGGATTATGCCGTTTGCATGCAGTTTTGCAATTTCTTTTCCTATGTCAGCTCCTATTTCATCTGCATTTTTTTCTGATAAAATATTTTTAACCATTTTGCCTTCCACAAACTCTATCTCCAGTGTGCTTTCATTTATTTCCCTCGCCATCGGCACATTCACGCCCGCCCTGCGCGCCTCGTTCATCAGTCTCAATTCTTGCTGCGTGCGCTGCTTCCGCAGGCGCACGTCCAGTTGAGGAAGCCTGTAGCCTTTCCTTGTTCTTTCTTTGATGACCCTATCCCCTTCTTTTTTCAGCACAGCCTCTGCGCCTCTTGCGATAATCTGCATAAAGATGCAGGACTATGATATTTTATAAGGTTTTGCCTGCGTCAGGGTTGATATGAGATCAAGATTTGGGGGTTTGCCTGCTTACATACTCTCATCCCTGCTGATTTTACCGGGAGTAGGCGGTATGATAGGGCGGGGCGATGCCCGCCGCTATGTGGAGGCGAGCGCAACGCAGATAATGAAAGAGCAGGAAGATGCCATTGGAATCAGCCATTTTGGCCAGCCGGAGATAACATTCGAATTATCAGAAGCCTACAGATACAATCCTGCCTTCCGGCTTTCAGTTGCAGGCGCATACGACCGCAGGAATGATACTATATTCATCTCCCTTTCCAGTGCAGAAACTCCGGGTCATCCTATAAGAAATAGAGTAAAAAGGATTCTTCGCTTTGGCTCTTCTGAGGATGTAAGCGGCGTGCTTCAGCACGAGCTTGGACATTTCTACGCAGATAAGCTCTGTGAAAGCCTGGGTGACTGCCATTCTGTCCAAACGGCTGTGAATGAAGGAATAGCTGAATATTTTAGTAGGTTTGATGGATCCAGAGGGAACTGGGAATATGATCCATACTACGATCTGGTCAGGCCTGTCATAGAACGGCATGGCAGGGATGGAATTGAATACCTTCTCAGAAATCCGCCTGCAGGAAGCGGCGCAATTGCGTACCAGAACGAGGCTTTGAGGGCACTGGCTAAATAGCAAGGAGTGACAAAGAAATAAAACGCTGGGGTTCAACTGATTTAAATGCTTTAATTTTAGTTATTGGGATGATACTTTATGCCGGAAATTAATGAACGCCCGAAGGGCGTTTCTGATGCAAGCGAATACGACGTCATCGTCATCGGCGCAGGCCCTGCTGGTACAGTAGCTGCAATGTACCTCGCTGACGCGGGCGCAAATATACTTCTAATAGACAAGGAATCATTCCCAAGGGATAAAATCTGTGGCGACGCCCAGGGCAGGAAAGCTGCGGGCATAATGAAGGAGCTTGGGATTTACGGGGAATATGAACGACTGCCCGGCCAGAAGATTTACGGCATTACGCTAAGCTCGCCCAACGGTACTGTCGTGGAGCTGGATGTTGAAAAAAGGAACAAGCCTGCACCCGGCTACTGCCACACGAGGATTGTTTTTGATAACTTCCTCTTCCAGAGCGCAAAGAAAAGATGCAAGACACGCGTCTTCAATGTAACCGATCTTCTGATTGAAAACAGCTTTGTCCGCGGAATCATAGGCATCAACGAGAAAGGAGATCAGGAAGAGATAAGGGCAAAAATGATTCTGGGAGCAGACGGCGGAAACAGCGTGGTGGCAAGAAAATTTAATTTGAATACAAACCCTCCCGAGCATTTTATCGTTGCCATTCGTGCGTATTACAAAAATGTCGAAGGAATGACCGACCGCATAGAAATCCACATGATAAAGAGCCTCATTCCCGGCTATTTCTGGATCTTCCCGCTTCCAAACGGCGAGGCTAATGTTGGACTGGGAATGATCGTAAAAGACAAGAATGAGAAAAAAGTCAATCTTAAAGAAGCGTTGCTTCATGAAATAAAAAACAACCCGCTGTTTATCCCCAGATTCAAGGATGCAAAGCTTTTGGATGAAATACGTGGGTGGAACCTGCCTGTTGCCAGCTATCATCGCAGATGCTTTGGAAATGGATTTATGCTTCTCGGCGATGCTGCCTCGCTTATAGACCCGTTAAGCGGCGAAGGCGTAGGCAACGCAATGATCTCAGGCAAGGTTGCTGCCAAAACTGCATTAGAGGCATTAAAGAAAAATGATTTCAGCGAGCGCTTTTTGAAGCGTTATGACAAAGAACTATGGAGCGAGATCGGGGACGAAATAAAGACAAATTACAGGCTGCAGAAACTAGGCAAGCGCTTCCCGCACCTTATCGATGTTCTCTTGATGAAGGCGAAAGCTGATGAAAGCATGCGCAAGAAAATAGAAGAGCTTCTGCCATACACAGGCGGCCGCAAGAAGATAGGCTCTTTTGAGTTCCTCAAGTTCCTCGGCCTCTCGTGGAGCACAAAGGATTACGAAGATCATGAAGAGGAATTGAAGGCAGAAACAGGGGGGTAAATTCTTGGTGTTTTTTATGTCTCCGCTTCAATTCTACATCCTTGATGTTATATTTCCTGATATCAAAGGAAGCGATAGGGTATACGTTGCATCAGATCAGGCGCCTGAAAGACGGATTGTAAGCCGCATACTGCACGATGATTTTCAGGCCCCTTGGAAACGTTTGAGAAAGGCAGGTTGTGTCAGAATATCTCATTCTAACTATTCTCCTGATGGTCCTTCAAGCCATGACTACGAAGTTGTTGTGAAGCCTAGAGGCCCTGTTCGCCGTGAAGATCTGGCGGTGCTGCACAGGCTTACTGGCATGCAAATTCCTTGTTTTGTTTCATCGTCGCTTCGGCCGGTGAATTATGGCAAGGATGGAAAAGAAGGTGAAGATGGAAATTTTCATTTCTATATAGTTAACGTGAGCTGGGGAGAATTCGATTACGGAGATGAGTATCTGGCATGTCAGCGACGCCCATCAAAGGAATTATTAAGAAATATTCTCTCGTCTACCTTCCGCATACCAGGTGATGTCCCTCTCGTGCTTGTCTACAACGGCGATACCGATGGAAAAAGTTTGGAAGACGCTGAAGAAAGAAAAAAACCTCCGTGCATTTCTCACATCAGCGAGAAAGGCCCTGCCGATGAATCAGATATTTGCACCGTCCAGAGATTTCTGGCAAAAAGGGTTTTGATGCCGGAAACATACAGAATGAAAAGGAGGCAGGCAGCTGCCATGGATTTTAGAAGACCTTCAGGAAGCAAGGGGCGCCGAAGATTATGACTTTCATTTCCTTTTCATTCTCTGTTGACATTTATCAGCTTTTCTCTCATGTCAATAACCGTGTTGTTGGCGATTAACTCAACCTTAAACTTGTAGGTAATTCTTTCTCCTGCTGCTATCAGTGCTCTCACATTAAATGATTTCCGCACCTCTTCTCCCTTTTTCAGCTGCCCGTAGTCAATGGAGTCAGGATCAAAAACAAGATACTTCGCGTCCTCTGTCCTTGCTGCTGAAATCCTGACAGAGACGTTGAAGTCTCTGTCTTCTGAGCTTTTTACAGTGACAAACATTTGCACGCTCTGGTTGTGGGGGGCATTTTCTTGCAAAAGATTCACTTCGGATATTTCATACTGTAATTCCTTTTGCTGCCCCACGCAGCCTGCTATTAGCATCAAAGAAACTACTGCCAAAAGATATTTTTTCATTAGCATGGTAACATCTGCATTTTTCTAGATTTAATCTTTCGCCGTGGGAAAAGCGCAACCTATTTAAGAGCTGTTTCTAATTATTTGCCGATAATCATGGAAATATCCCAATACGCCGATGAGTGGGGTCCTGAGCTTGTTTATGAGGTATACGACGCCAAGACGGGCCTGCGTGCTGTCACGGTGATAGACAATACGGCAAGAGGGCCTGGAAAGGGCGGCATACGCATTACCCCTACAGTAGACGTCACAGAAGTATGGCGCCTTGCGCGCACAATGACGTGGAAGAATGCAATCGCAGATTTGCCTTTCGGAGGCGCAAAGAGCGGAATAATAGCTGATGTAAAAGGAATGAGCATAGAAAAGAAAAAGCAGATGATAGAAGCCTTTGCAAAGGCGCTGAGGCCTATATGCCCGAAACTATACATAGCAGGCCCTGACATGAACACAGGAGAAAAAGAAATGCAGTGGTTCGCTGAAGCGAACGGCAAGTGGAATTCAGCCACAGGCAAACCTGAGAATGTCTGCTACAAGCCCGGCGAGCGCTGCGGCATCCCGCACGAGTTCGGAAGCACAGGCTACGGCGTTGCGATAGCCGCGCAAATCGCATTAGAGCACAGGCGCATGCATCTGAATGGTGCAAGCATCGCAATAGAAGGCTTTGGAAATGTAGGGACATTCGCAATGAAATACCTTGTCGAAAAGGGGGCAAAAATAGTGGCGGTCAGCGACAGCAAAGGGACGATTTACAATGAAAACGGTTTAGATTACGAAACCCTCATGAAAGTAAAGCAGGAGAGTGGTTCTGTTACCTCCTATCAACATGGCAAGATCCTTCCGGGCAGTGATGTTTTTGAATTGCCCGTGGATATCCTTATTCCAGCTGCCGTGCCTGATGTTATAACAAAAGAAAATGTCAACAATGTCAAAGCAAAGATAATAGTGGAAGGCGGCAACATTCCGATGCACGATGATATTGAAAAGATTTTGCATCAGCGCGGCGTTCTTGTCGTCCCTGACTTTGTAGCAAACGCAGGCGGCGTCATAAGCAGCTACGCAGAATACAGGGGTCATCATCCTACAAAGATGTTCGAGCTTGTTGAAAAGAAGATTTCAAAGAATACAAAGCTTGTTCTGAAGAAGTCGAAAAAGGAAAATGTCGCCCCCAGAGAAGCTGCGCTCGCCATTGCGCAAGAGCGCATCAAAAAAGCAGTGGAGAAAAAAGAGGAAAAAGCAGGGAATAAATGATCGGATCGCTTTTTATTTCTGAGCTTCTAATCTGAAAGATGAGGGTGCAATCGTTAGCTTTTTTTATCCTGCTTATTTTTTCATCAACTGCCTATGCTATAGATGTTATTCCTTTCGTCTCGCCCTATAACAGCTATCCGGCTGTTTATGATTTTCTGACAGCAGCGCATAACAATGTCACGATAGCTGTCTATACGTTTACAAGCTACGATATTGCGAGCATGCTCGTAGATCTGGAAAAGAGAAGGATAGATGTTCGCATAATGGTCGAAGGAGGCCCTGTCGGCGGAATAGAAGATTTGCCTCTGCTGTGTTCCCTTGCAGATGCAGACATTGACGTGCGCCTGTATAACGGAAAGCTGCGCTTCATGCACGCCAAGTATGCGATAGCAGATGGCATTCTTTCCTTAGTAAGCACAGAGAATTTCGGCAAAAGCAGCTTTCCTCCCAATAAGATTGGCAACAAAGGATACGGCATAATCATTGAAGATCCAGAATTATCACGCAATCTGTTGGAAATTTTCAATGATGACATGCAGACTTCAAAACAACCTGAATGTGAAGGAGTGGGAAAAGTTATTCTCGAAAAAACACCTGTGCCTGAATATGCCCTTAAAAAAATTCATGCAGGCTCTGTTGAAATCGTATCTTCCCCTCTTGATAATTCAGAAATAGATAAAATATCTTCATTGCTGGCAAGTGCCAATAATTACCTGTACATAGAGCAGTTCTACATAGACCCGTGGGGCGCTGGCAAGAATCCGTTTCTGGAATCTGCAATAAATGCGGCAAGAAATAATGCGAAAGTAAGAATCCTCTTAGATAGCACTTGGTATAACGTGGAGGATAATGACCCTAAGAGCAACCTTGTTGCAGCTGATTATGCAAATGATATAGCAAAGAATGAAAGCTTAGATCTCGAAGCAAAGGTTTATGAGGGAAATTTATACGAAAAAATACATTCAAAAGTTTTCTTTTCCGATGAGATTTCCTTCATAAGCAGCATCAACTGGAACGAAAATTCTGCAAAAAACAACCGTGAGATTGGCTTGGTTGTCCGCGGAGGGGATATAAGCAACTATTACAAACCGTTTTTCGAGGCGGATTTTGAAGGTCGCTATCCTTCCCGGAAACCTGATGAAATTACGGGTTTTATTTCTGCCAACAGCAGCATCTGGATCTTTGTGATTGTCGGGGTCATTGCCCTTGCTGTTGTGATATTATTCCTAAGAAATGATAAGAATGGGCCGAGGCAGAGTTGAACTGCCGCTTTCGCCTTTCGTATCATAACTGCGATGCTTACGAAATGCAGCTATTTGTGTAAGGGCGACGTCATAGCCGTTAGACTACCGGCCCGAGAGTAACATGTAAATTGCGAGCTTTAATAATTTCAATCCTAGATACGCTGCATGCTGGCCACGCACTCTAAAAAAATAAACCCTCAAAAAACAGTTGTTGAGCTTGCAGAAACAAGGATTGTAGAATTGCCCCCGACCGACAGGCTGGATGGGGCTTTCATGGTTCTCGGCGATAGGCTGTTTGCAAAGAATTATTACGGCAATCTGGGAGTTTACGACCTGAGAGACGGAAAAAAGGTTTCGGACTTTCATTTCAGGCCCGGGGAATTGAGCAGCATGGCCTCTGACGGGGAACGACTCTGCCTTTGTCTCAATAGTAAGAATGACTTCGAGCTCAGGGACAGCGATGTATTGCTTGCAAGGCAACGAGATGATCCTGATGATGAAATTACACATTTTGTCGGGAAACCGGTAGGCGAGCTATACCCGGGCAGGTATAACCGCGTTGAAGCAAAAGACAGAGGAATCGCAGGGGTGATAATTTCTCTTCCGCTGAGTTCGGCAACTGTGCCCGGCATAGTCTGGGATCCGATGCTGGCTGGAAGCGAGAGTACCAGATTTCTGATTCATGGAGACATGTCCATGGTTGGAATTTATTCATGGAGCGGATACGTGTGGGTAGCTTATAATTATCATATGGGCGAGGGTGGTTGCGGTGCAAGAATGGCCCTGAAAGGAGACGAAGTATACGATATGCCGCCGGTAATAGAACCGCCAAAAAGAAAGCTTCCAGAAGGGCTGGAAATAAGTGCTCGGGGTTATGGTCCACATCCGGGAGTTGAAGCATCGTTTGTTGATATAGAATCCGATCCGGAACAATATTCAGCTATAGAAGATCCGGAAAAGGAGGAACCAGAAGTCATGCTGAATGTCGTATACAGAGGTCAGAGACCGGTTGCTAATGGCATACTTGGTTCTCATCACGATGATGACGCTTTTCATATTTTATACAACAGCGAAGCTGTGGATTACACAGGAATAAGCAAAATCTATCGCCCGCACAGGCTTGTAACATACACGGTTGCACTTAGAATGCTGGTAGCAGATGCAAGCACATGAACTCTTTCTTTAATAATTGCCTTTTAAAATGATGCCTGAAGGAAATAATGGCATGCTGAGGTGGCCGAGTGGTCTAAGGCGCTAGCCTGCTAGCCTTTTCCGCCAGCGCTTTTTGCGCTAGCAAAAAGGGTTGTAAGCTAGTTCCCGAAAGGGAGCGAGGGTTCGAAGGTGTACGAAGCCTGAAAGGCTTCTATGCGGAATTTCCCTCCCTCAGCGCATTATTATTGAGTGATTCCATGCCCCCTTCAAAGTGGCGCCATTTCCTGCGCCCGAGCGTATGCGCGTACCTTGTAGCCATCTATATAATAGGCGTGCTTGCATCAGGCGTTTTTGCGGTCGCGCATATAGCTGGTATTGTCTCCGCCACGCTCCTCTGCCTCGCTTCCATTACCGTCAATCATTACTTCGACAGGGAGTATGATAAGAAATCCAAGCAATTATACAGGTTTCCTGTTGCAGATGGAAGCATCAGTCCAAACTTTGCGTTTGGATTAAGCGCTCTTCTTATGTTAGTGCCTGTTCTTCTTGCCTTGTCTTTTCTGGACCTTAATTCCTTCTATCTTATCTTGTTTGGCATTTTCGTTGTTCTTGCATACTCAATGCCTCCAATTCGCATGAAGGAGCGCCCTCTGCTAGGACTTATATGGAACGGCTTAGGTTATGGCTTATTGCCTTACTATCTTGCCCTGTTCGTATCGGATATTTCAATAACCTCAGATATGCACTTGTTTTCCCTTGTGCCTTTCCTCGTTGCAATGTCCGGCCACGTGCTTTTGCAGATACGTGATATAAAGGACGACAAAAAAGCAAAGGTGAAAACAACTTCTACGGTGCTTGGAGGGCTGCCTGCATTAAAGCTTGCGAAAGTAATGCCTGCCTTGGCTGGACTAATCGTTCTGTACCTTGCTGTTATTGAATTTCTCAATCCGCTTGCATATTTGTCAGTTATTGCCGGTGCTTTTGCTGTATTTGAATATCGCAGGATGAAAAGAGAAGGTGTA
>JACPJV010000012.1 GCA_016187395.1 Candidatus Aenigmatarchaeota archaeon | reverse complement strand
TGTATTTCAGGCGTGCTTTTGCCATCAATACCAACAACCAGAAGTTTCATTCTTTTACCCTGCGCTATCTTTATAGCTTTCTGCAGGCCTTTCATCTCCGGATTATCTCCGACCCACAATGCATTGTTTGCGACCTTTTCTTCCCTGCCAGCTGAAAACAGTTTCAAATCCACTCCATTATAGATGACAGAAACATTTTTCTGGCCAGTGCCTTTTTTTATGATGCCCTCTACCTTTTTTGACACAGCGACCACGGCATCAGCCCTTTCTATAAGCTTGTTCTGCGTATGCACCAAAAGGAGCGACTTTAGCCTTTGAAAAAAGCCTTTTGGAGGAAGGGCAGCGAAAAAACCTGACCAGTGCCCATGGCTCGTATATACAACTTTTTTCGAATGCGGAAGGAGTGTGTAAAAATATCCTGGAAGGGCATCGTGGAAATGCACTATGCCGCAAGGCGAAAAATGCAGGCGCAGCGAAAGCAAAAAAGAACGCAGAATACCAAAAAGCCCGGAACTTTTGCAGTATATTTTTTCATGTTTATCCGCTATATTCTCTCCTGCGGAAAAGGAGCCGCCTGCATTTCCGGATATGATATGGGTGACACGCATGAACAGAGTAGAAGGAACAAAGCTTAAATCATTCTATTCAGGAGCTCCCTTTCAACTTCAAGAAGAGCCTCGAAGGTTCCTACATCCCTGTAAATGCCTTCATGCACATGCGCCACGCACTTTTTCCCATCCAGAATCATGTTTCTGACAGCATCTGCTATCCACAATTCTTCGTTCCTCCCAGGCCGCAGCTTTTCTATGTACTCGAATACAACAGGCTCGAAGACGAAAAGTCCGTTAGAGCCGTAATGCTTTCCATTCACTTCCAGTCTTTCCAGATCCTGCGGCGTTTGCGGCTTTTCCATCATCTCGTTTATTCTGTCGTCGGAGAATTTTACTACGCCGTACCTCTTTGGATCATCAACAGTAGAAACACCTACTGTGCACGCTGCCTTTGACGTGCGATGAAGGCTGATCATCTCCCTGGCGACAGAGTCTTTTGGCTCTATTATCTCATCCCCATACATGGCGAAAAATGTGCCGTCTATCAGGGGCTTTGCAGTATACAGGGCAGCTGCATTGCCTGTGCGCTCTTCCTGAAAGCGGTATGAGATATCGACATCAAGCCATCTACCGTCTTTCAGGAAGTCCATGAGTGCGCCTTTCTTCTCTCCAACTATTACTATGATATTTTTGGTGGCATGGCGCAAAAGCTCTATGGCGTGCTGCACAAGCGGCTTCCCGCACACGTGAATCATCTCCTTCGGTATCGCGTAAGTCAGCGGCTGCAGCCTTGTTCCAATCCCTGCCGCAAGCACAACTGCTTTTATGTTATATTCATCGTTCATCAAATCACGTTTTCTGTTCACGCTTTTTGCTGACTATACAAGGTGAAACGAAGTTTCACCTGTACAGCAGAACTCTATGAGTTCTGCTTGTATCCTGATTATCTTCGGAAGCCTCCTCTTAAAAAACCCACCTTCAGTGGGGGATACAAGGAGGGACAAATTTCCTCCTGTACATGCGAATCTTCGATTCGCATTGCAGGCAGGGGAGTATAGGTGCACATCATTTATTTGGTTCACTATAGTGCAATTCGCATCACCTACCAGCATATACCTTCGTAGCCACCCACTTTCTTTGGGTCTAAAATGCGGCGGCCTTCTATAATAATCTTATTTTTCATCAATGCGAAGTCCTTATCCGTTAATTCTGCAAACTCGGGCCAGTCTGTGAGTATAAGGCACGCATCCGCGCCTTTTAAGGCGTCTCTAGCACTTGCATGGCAATTAACATCCAGCAGCAGCCTCCGCGCATTATCTCCGGCTTTAGGGTCATATGCCTGCACCAATGCACCCTCGGCCTGCAGATGCTTTATTATGTCAATAGCAGGCGCCTCGCGCATGTCATCTGTTCCGGGCTTGAATGCAATGCCTAATATCGCAATTTTTTTCCCCCCAAGGGGCACCTTCTTTTTGAGCATCTCGATAACAAGCTTCCGCTGGCTGGCATTCACATCAACAACATCTTCCATAATTTTCATTCTTGCTCCTTCCTCTCTTGACTTGGCAATAAGCGCTTTGACGTCTTTCGGAAAGCATGAGCCACCCCACCCGATTCCTGCCTGCAGAAAGTGTTTGCCAATGCGCTTGTCAAGGCCCATTCCTTCGGCAACCTTATACGTGTCTATGCCAAGCTTCTTGCACAGATTGCCTAGTTCGTTAATAAAGGAAATTTTTGTTGCCAGAAACGCATTAGACGCGTACTTTATCATCTCAGCTTCCCTGATCCCCGTTTCTATTATCGGCGCGCCGAAATCCGCATACACTTTTCTGAGCATCTCCGCAGCCTTCTTGTCTCCTGTCCCGACAACTACCCTGTCCGGATGCAGAAAATCGCTCAGCGCCTTTCCCTCGCGCAGGAATTCCGGGTTCATTGCAACTCCAAAATGCTTCCTGGATTTTTTCCCTGATTGCCGTTCCAGTATAGGCACAATTTCGTCTTCTGTTGTCCCGGGAATCACAGTGCTTTTCACAACAACCACATGATATTCGCCTGTTTTTTTGAGGGCAGCTCCTACGGATTCGGAGGCGGATTTCATCTGCGCAAGGTCTATGGAGCCATCGCTTGCAGAAGGCGTGCCAACGCATATGAAGGTTGCGCTGCTGGATGCAACGGCGCTGGCGAGGCCGGAAGTGGCTCTGAAAGAATTGCCTTTGAGGCAGGCTTTCAAAGATTCTTCAAGGGCTTCCTCATAAATAGGGATTTTACCGCCATTTATCAGGGCTGCCTTTTCTTCTGTTGTCGCAACCCCAACAACCTCATTGCCTTTCAGCGCGAGCCCAACGCCAGAGCACAAACCGACATAACCAAGCCCTATAACCGCTATGCGCATCTAATCTCCAATGGTAGAAGCAACGGAAACTTCTTAAGTATTTTAAACTGATACTAGCCATGCAACTAGTGACAGGATCTTCGGGGATGATAGGAACCGCCTACAGCGAGAAAATTCTTCTGGCTGGAGAAAACTTTCTGGGAATCGACCTCAGAAAGAACAGCTTCGTCCCAGAGCTTAACAAAAAAACACTGATTGCAAACCTGCTGGAAAGGGATTTTGGAAAGGCAGTTTCAAATGATATAGACATCATAATTCACCTGGCTGCGAATGCACGCGTCTATAATCTGGTGAAAAATCCAGCATTGGCAATGGACAACTGCATCACAGCCTTCAACATCTTTGAATTTGCGCGAAGGCACGACATAAGCAGGATCGTACTGGCAAGTTCAAGGGAAGTTTATGGAGAAGGCGGATATCCGCGGAAAGAAAGTGATGCCGATTTCCAGAGATGCGAAAACCCCTACGCAGCGTCTAAAATCCTCTCCGAATCTCTGGCAACGTCCTATTGCAAATGCTACGGAATCAGCTACATCATACTCAGGTTCTCAAACGTTTACGGGAAATACGATATCAGCGACAGGTTTGTGCCGCTTACTATCAGGCGCGCCATAAAAAACGAGCCTATAGTAATTTACGGCAGCAAGGTTCTGGATTTTACGTACATCGGCGATGCTGTACAGGGTATAATGAAAGCAATGCAGAACTTCAGCCAGGCGAAGAACGATGCCTATAACATAGCGTCCGGCACAGGCACAAAGCTTACGGATGTCGCTAAGATTGTGACCGGCCAGCTGAACTCGAAAAGCCCTGTTACAGTAGATAAAAACAGGGAAGGTGAAATCATGAGTTTCGTGGCAGATACAGGAAAGGCGCGTGCGCAGCTTTCCTACAAACCAGAGATTTCAATAAAAGAAGGGCTAAGAATGTCTGTAGAATGGTACAGGCAAAATCTCTGAAAACTGCTGTATTTCTATCAAATACCAGAAGAACTAGTTTTGGAGCATAGCCTTCCGGCGATAACATCATACTTCCCCCTGTGCATCGAACAGAACCCTGTAAAGCTTGAATTCCCCGCCCCAATTTCCGACAAGCTCGAATTTCTCCATTCCAAGGCCGTTGAAAAAGAACATTCTTGTGAACATAGAACCTTCCAGTTCTTCAGGCATATAAACAATGTAGCTTCCTTCAGGCTCTGGAATGAACACAGTGCCACCCACTTCGCCGTCACGGTCTTCAACAATCTGCAGACCATCCTGAACAGGGTAGATAATCCTGCTCAGGCGGACGAAGCTGTTGCCCGCCTTCAGCATGCCTATGATACTGTCAGAGCACGTGGATATTGTGCCGTTATTCTGGCATAGGATAAAGGACTGTTCATTACCCGCAGGATATTCAAACCCTATCAGGCCAAGGCTCTGTATAGGAGTTCGGCGCGCCTGCTGCAAGAACGCATACTGCATCTGCACGCCCTTTGGATCCGTGGCAGTAGGATCCCATGTTGCAAAATAAGACCACCAGACGCTCTTGAACACGAGGTCTTGTGACGCCAGGAAATACATTTCGCTGCAATCGCCTTTGTAATCCCTGAGTATTTCTGTGGCCATGGTTTCATTCGAGGTCATGAGGGCGGCAGCAATATCCTTGATCCGCGCACGAACAAGGCTATCTTCATCGTAGCGAACAAGCTGCTTTATTCCATGGTCTAAAGGCAAAATCTCAAACCCGCGCTTTTCTCCGTCGTAAGGCACTCCTATCTGCGCGTTCTGACTCGCGCCGTCAAAAACAACGGGCCTTTTCGCAATGGCGCGGATAAAATGGCCCGGGTCCCAATACGTTGCTATTGTGGCACAGCTTTCAGTATTCTCCCTTATCCAGTTAAGGCCAGCCCACCAGTTGTCGTTGAGAATCGTTCCTGTGCTTACAGATATAGCCTGCGTCGGCACTGCATAGAAAACCAGAGCACCAAATACGGTGAAATATGATATTATGCCAAGCGCCACATGGCGCGACACGATTTTTTTCAGGTAAACCATGACGGCAAGGACAACAAGAAGGGCAAAGAATGTGTACATGGCAACTTCTGCACGGTTGCTAACGCTGTACAGGGCGAGTGCAAGGAGGCCGCCAAAAAACGCAATCACATAATTCAGGTGTTCCTTCCCCCCACCCCTTTTGAAAGTGATATTCCACAACTTCGAAAGTCCAATGGCAGCTGCTACCGAAATGGCAGGGGCAAGGAATATTCCGAAGCGCACCGCAGAAACAGAAGAGTAAACCATCCCTATCATCCACAACCCGATTACAAGAAGCGTATCAAGATGGTCTCTGCGTCTTACGTACGAATAGATGAGGTAGGCGACGGCAAATACAGAAAGGGCAAAGGGGGATATGAGCGAGAGCAGACCGCTGTCTATCTGCGTGGATGCTGAGCCAAACTCGACGCCTGCGGCGCGGTTTATGACGTCGCCTGCCTGGCCGCCGTGCTGGAGCTCTGCGACAGAAACATAGACATTCGGGAACGAGCCTTCCTCTGACTTTATTCCGCCACCGCCGAACAGGTCGGCAGAAATGCCGAGCTGCGAGAACGGGTTCTCTATTGACATGATTCCCATGACAGGGGCGGTAAATATCCAGAATGTGAGGATGAAAACAATGAAATGAATGAACCAAGCCTTTGCAAATGCCTTTGCTTCTGAACCGGGCTTTTTCTCGAGCCTTAACTGAGCCACGGTCAGAATTATTTTTCCGATTATAGCCCCTGCGGCAATGAAAAACACGAACCAGTAACCTGGCCAGGTGATTGCGAACAGCGCAACACCGAGACCGCCGAGGAGGGCATAAAGCAGGCTCTTTACGCCAAGAGGTTTTGAGGCGTCAAATTTTCTCAGCGCGATTGCAAACAGCGCCAGGCTGAGCACAGCCATTAAAATCACAAAGACGTCGCTGTCAGGGTCTCCTGCCAGGGTGCGTGATGCAATGTTGGGAGACATGACAACAAAAAAGGCAGAAAGCACGCCCGCCTTGCGGTCGTAGATATAGCGGCCAAGAAAATAAGCCGGTATGGCTGCCAGCGAAATAAGGAAAGCCGGCCACCAGATAAGGAACTGGGTTAAAGATTCCATTGTGACTTCCTGGCCTACAAAGAGCCTGTACGCCGCGACAGTCACGTGCTGGTAAAGCCTGCTTCCAAGCGTGTAAGAGCCGCTGCCATCCAGCATACTTTCCACTTCTGAGAAATACGAATAGCTGTCCACGTTTCGCAAAAACGGCCATTTGGGAGTGCCATCAGGATTGTAAAAGCCGATGATGCGGACCTGGTAAGAGAACACAAGGATTATCGCGATAGCAGCAACAACAAGCAAGGTCTCCCTTTTCGGCAGTTTTATGATGAACCCCTTTTCTGCTTTATGCTCACTGCCTGCAGGTTCAGACTGCCCGCTGTTCACTATTCTGTGAAAATATAACATTATCATGATAAACGAACAGAATCCTTTTATGCTCAAAAAAGTTCTAAAATCCCTGCTTTTATAGTGCTGCAGGGAATACAAGAATGAGCGAAGCTCATTCTGTAGATTGCGTTTACTTAAGGTATGGTAAATAGGAAGCCTCTGTCAAATCAATCAATCTTATAAATCCACTCATCAGTCATTCTGCACCGTGAGGCATTTACAAAATGCCTCCCTGCTTTTTGATTCAATGAAATCATACGCTAAGTTAACAGAAACATGTCATAGTGATGCAAGGAATAACCAAACCGCTCCTATAAAGATATTAAAGCACAGCTTTCGAAAAGCTCAGAATGAGGCTTGCAGGGCATATAGCCTATATCGCGGCCGTAGTCGCCATCCTGACAGGGCTTGTCTATTATGCGGATCCGGCCAAGGTCGCAGCAACGCTTGTGCAGGCCACCCCCCTATATATTGCCTTAGGTTTCCTTGTGGGAATTGTGAGCCTTGCAGCCAGAGTCAAGAAATGGGCAGTGCTTATGCAAAAAGGCTTTTTGGAGATAACACACGTGCAGCTCACAGGAGTCATGATAAGCAACTTCACCCCGGGAAAGCTGGCAGAGCCTGTGAAGGCTTTCATCCTGAAAGCCACGTCAAAAACAGACGTTTCATCTTCGCTGCCGTCCATAATGTGGGAGCGTATCATCGACCTTGTAGTGGTGATGATACTGTCTCTGTTTGTTTTCGTTTCTATACAGCTCGGCGGCAACCTGCGGCTGCTTAGCATCAGCGGCATGGCGATATTCGGGTTTCTGGCGCTGTTTGCCCTGCTTGCAATATACAGCCAGAGGGTTGGAAGAAAGCTTTTCTCGCTGCTGAGAAAGTTCCCAGTTTTAAACAGAATACACGAGGGATTTATAGACAATTTCTACAGCACAAAGATAAGCAAAAGCAGCATAGGCAAGTGCTTTCTGTGGACGTTTTTTGCGTGGATCCTTGACAGCATTAATTTTTATATTGCATTTCTTGCGCTTGGAATAAGCCCGCCTTCTATCTTCATTCTCGCAGGCATTGTCGGCATTTCGATAATCATAGCCATAGCAAGCACGCTGCCAGGGGGGATAGGGTCTTTTGAGATCATAGCAACCGTGCTTCTTGGAGTCGTAGGATTTGCATCTGCAGTTGCGGTGCCTGTGGTCTTCCTGTTCAGGATAATGACACTGTGGCTGAGCGTGGCTATAGGCGTGATGTCGATGATCTATCTGGGAAGGAAGGTCGATATATTCGGGGTCATGAAGGCTGCCCACAAGAAAGAGAATTGACTGCTGTTCGTTAAATTAATTGCTCACTGCTGTTCGTTAAATTAATTGCTCACTGCTGTTCGTTAAATTAATTGCTCACTGCTGTTCGTTAAATTAATTGCTCACTGCTGTTCACTGCTGTTCGTTAAATTAATTGCTCACTGCTGTTCGTTAAATTAATTGCTCACTGCTGTTCGTTAAATTAATTGCTCACTGCTGTTCGTTATGATAAATTGGAGTTCTTTCGAAGATAAAAACTCTGCTTTTATCGTTTTCATGACAAGGTTGTCAAATGCCTGATGCTGACATAATTGTTGCTGGAGCCGGGATGGTCGGGTGCTATATAGCGAAAAAGCTTTCTGACAGGGGCTACAGCGTAACGCTTCTCGAAAAGTCAAAGGCAATGAAAGAAGATTCAGGCATAGTGTCGAAAAGGTTTTTCAGGCACGTTCCAAAAAAGTTTGCAATGCACAGGATAGACAGGATGCAGTTCGTTTCCCCTTCAAAGAAAACATTTTCATTGAAGGGCAGGACGTTCGCATGGGTCGTGAGCAGGCATGAAGTGAATTCGCACCTGCGGAAGCAGTGCAAAGAAAACACAAGCTACGAGAGGATACTATCCGTCAACACGGGAAAAAACGGCGCAGAAGTCAAAACAGATGAAAACACGTATTCATGCAGGCTGATCGTAGGATGCGACGGCACTTTCTCAACTGTCAGAAGGCAGCTTGGAGGGAAGGACCCGAGGATATTTTTTGGCATGCTTACGCGCACAAAAATGCAGAAAGGCAGCGTGCAGGTGCACCTGAATAAGCACTATTCCCCGGATTTTTTCGGATGGATTATCCCGCAAACAGGGGAATGGGGGATAATGAGCGGCACCAATGCAAAGGAACATTTTGATTATTTCGGGCAGAAGGAGAATCTGGAAAAAGGCGAGGTTCACGGCTACCCTATACCGATGGGTTTAGTGCAGACTTCCTACGAGAGAGCGATGATTGTGGGCGAGGCAGCAGGGCAGACAAAGCCGCTAACAGGCGGCGGCTATGTCCTGGGTCTGGAGTGCGCAAGGCATGCTATAAAAACAGCGGATCTGTGCATGCAGCAGGGAAATTTCGGCAGGGAATTCATCGTTTCTTCGTACGACAGGTGGCGGATGCAATTCGCCGGGGAAATAAAACTGCAGCTTCTTGCCAGAAAGATCTACAGACGCATGACAAATAAGCAGATAGATAAAATCTTTGACATACTCGGGCCGCACGCAGAGCGCGTGGAGGTGAAGGATTACGACCTGCTGTCAAAGACATTCATGCAGATGCCGAAGACAGCGATAATAAAAGCAGGGCTACAGGCGATATTTTGAATTCAAGCTATGATTCATTCAGACAGAAAAATACTCTCGTTTCTCTTTCGCGTATTTTTCCGCCATACCTTTGTATAATTCTTCGAAGTTGCCTAGGTTTTCTACGCCTTTCTCTTTCTGCAACCAGTGAAACAGGCCCCCTTTTATCTTCGGAAGCCTCCTCTTAAAACCCACGGCTTTAGCCGTGGGATAAGATATGGAAGGCTTCCGAGATGCTGAAGACCTCGGGAAACCGCCGCCTTTAGGCGGCGGAGACTCGGTCTTCATCATATGCACCCAGTTCTATTCCTTCAAAATACCAACCAGACAGCAGCGACCAGCGGTTTATTGTGAAATAAAGCCCTCTCCTCTTCCCTTTCCCGAGCACCTCTCCTTTATGCCAATTACCGCAGTATGAAAGCATATCAGCAACTAAGGCATTGTACAATTTCTTTTCTGCGCCAAAGTCAAACTGATATCGTTCTCTTATCCTCCTTTTCCTTTCCAGCATTACTTCACCTTTCAGATTATAGTGAAACCACAAATGAAACGGGACATGTATTTGTGCTTTCCCCTATGCTCGAAAAGCGGAGCTTTTCGGCATCTCAAAGAAGCAAAGCTTCTTTGCAGATAGCAAACCAATTCTGGCATGCCGTTTATTTAATTGGTTTGCTATAAAATTTTACCCCATTTGCTCATGCACAAATGAAGTTCGGAAACCACTCACTTCAGTGAGTGGAGGAGTATACCCGAACTTCTTTGGCACAAGCATGAATTGCAATTCATGCTGTGCAGCAGGAATCGTAATTCCTGCTTGCATGCCACGCTTCAGGAAACCACTGGCTTTACAAGGTGAACCTTTGGTTCACCTGTACCGCAAGAGCTTTGCTCTTGCTTGTAGCCAGTGGTTCATACAGGAAGCATGTCATCTAAGGTTCGTTATCTTATACACCCTCGCAAACAGCTGCCCCTGAATCTGGAATTCCTTTTCCAGTTCCAGGTGCGCATCAAGTCCTTCAGCCCAGGGCTTTTCTGCGTTGTCTCTGGCTGGTCCTATTGCAAGGAGGTCGTAGCGCGGATGTTGCGAGCTGAAGGCAGGGTCGAGGTAGTAATTGACGCGCTGGAAAGAGACGCCGTTCTGCTGCAGGTATTCTGCATAATCAGGGAAAACAAGGATAGGCTCGCTCTCTGCAGCAAAGCGCAGCCAGTTTACATCCCAGTAGATGTATTTCACGTTGTATTTTTGCAGCAGGCTTTTGCGCGCCTCGGTGCTGTTTCCGTAAAGTATAACTGCCGCATCGGCGAGCCGCTGGTCAACGTTGACGTAAGGGCTCAGGTGAGTGCGGCGCGATATCATCACCTTGCGGCCGCTGATGCCGTTGACAGCGAAACACAGTTCCTGGTGGCAGAGGAAGACGTCATTCAGCTCTGTGCTTTGCTTCAGCCACAACTCTACTTCGCTGAAGACAAACTGCTCATTCCTGCCGACATTCACCCACTGGTCGTTGTTGACATTGGCAATGCCCTGGCTGATCGGAAAGACCAGCGCCACAACGACAATCAGGGCAAATATTTTCTGCATGTTCTTATTTTTGATAAAGGACCAAAGAAAGGCAAGGGAAAGGGTGAAAAGCAGCGGAATAAGCGGCTGCGTTATCGCGCCGTAGAGCCTTGGCGGGATGGCTGCACGGCCGAACAGCGGCAGCGTAACAAAGTAGTGAAGACCGACGATAAGAGAGGTGAGAAAGAGAGCAAGGAACAGCTTTTCTCTCTTTTCCGAGCGGCTCTGCCATGCGAGATAGAGACCGAGAATGATAGCAACGGAAAAGAGAAAGTTGCGGATATCGAGGGCGAAGAGGGAACCTAGGCTGAAATAGGTGCCTGTTATCATGTCATACGCGGTCTGCAGCCCAAACTTTGCCAGATCGACGTTCGCATAGACATCGACAGGATTTTGAACAGATGCCTTGTAAACAAAAAGAACAGGGCCCCAGAAGAGCAGCGAGATGGCAATGCCGACGGCTAATACCGGAATAACAGATTTCAAGGCAGGAAACATGTCTGCCTTTCGCGGCTTTGAAGGCATTACTGAAAAGGAGCCTTCGCGAAAGCGGAAGCGCCAGTTCCTGAACAGGCATAGATACAAAAAGGCAATCACAGCGAAGACAAGGAGTACCGGGAAATAGGTCACGTGGCTGAGACTTGCAAGCCCGAAAAACATGCCTGCAAGGATTTTATCGCGAATTTTTCCTTCCAGTGATTTGTAGAAGAATGCAAGAAACAGCGGCAGAAAGACATAGCCGCCGAGGCCGCCGATACTTGGCTGATATGCGATGCTCAGGGAAAGAAGTGCGACGAGCAGGGCAGCATACTTGTTTTTGAAGAAGACAAGACCCATGTAAAATGCTGCTATTGCAGTCAGAAAGGTTTCTATGAGGGCAAAGTAGAGATAGGCATAAAGAATGCCCAAACCTGTTATCTTGGATACGTACGAGATGAAAAGTTGCGTTAGCCAGCCATAATACGCGTATTCGCCGGGAATCTGGGGGTTGCTCCACGGCGGATTGCCCAGGCTGATGGAAAGCGCTTCTCCATAGTGCCAGTAGATGTCGCCGCCATAAATGGGGCCTGGCAGCTGCGCAAATGAGGACAATACTAGAAATTCTGCTATGAGAAAGGGCACGGCAAGAAGAACGGGGTAAATCCACACGGCACTGACTTTAAGATTCTTCTTTTCTGGCGAGGTTTCTACTTTTGTTTCCGCATCCAGAGCTTCCATCAGGAATTTTTGCACAGCATTGCTTAAATCTGCATTCTCTGCTTCTTGAGGTCATCGAGAGCGTTATCAACAGACGGAAACCTTAATCCCAGCCCGGCGGCTTTTGAAGTGTCAAGAGAAGTGTCGCCTGGCCGCGGCGCTGTGAAACCGATCTCAAATGCCTTTGCGGGCCTGATCATGGCAGGGTCGTAGCCGAATGTTTCAGCGAGCTTTTTTGTGAATTCATACCTGCTGATTCTGGTTGCGCCTGCGAAGTGGATTATACCTGCGAGGTCTTTCTCAGCTGAATGAAGTATTGCACGGGCAAGCTCGGGGGCGGGGGTCGGGGTTGCCAGCATGTCAGTAGCAACAGAAACAGCGCCGCTTTTGAGCTTTTGCAGAATTGAGTAGGCATAATTTCCCGGAAACAGGCTGAAGATGAGGCTTGGCCTGACTACAAGCGAGGCAGGAAGGGAAAGAGCAATCTCTTCGCCTGCCATCTTTGTTTTGCCGTAGTAGTTGACGGGATTTGGAATATCATCTTCTGTATACATGCCGCCTTCCCTGCCTCCGAAGACGTAGTCGGTGGAGATAAAGATAAGTTTTGCACTATACTTTGCGCACGCATCTGCGATGTTTTTCGTTGCTGTCACATTCACGCGCCACGCCTCGTTCTTGTTCTGCTCGCAGAATTCAACGCGGCTGGCAGCTGCGCAGTGGACAACACAATAAGGCCTTATTCTTTCAACCAGCGAGAAAGCAGAATCCCTTTCAGACAGGTCTATCCTGAAATTATTGCCTTCAACGTGGCGGGTCAGATATGTCCCGAAAATTTCACAACTCTCTTCTCCTATCTCAGCAAGCCAATATCCAAGCTGGCCGCTTATGCCGGTTACAAGCATCTTCATGGGAAATATCAGGAAGCGAAAATGTTAAAATGCTATTTTGAGGGCAGTTCTGGCGAGTACAGCTTCCTGTACCAGTCCATGGTCTTTCTCAGGCCTTCTTCCAGCGGGATAGAGGCAACAAAACCTGTTAGGGTTCTCAGCTTCGAAGTAGATGGGCATCTTCTATGCACAGAGCCTTCTGGAGCAGGCTCTATTTTCAATTCAGGGAGCGATCCAGCTATTGAAAGCATCTTACTTGCAAGATCGAGTATGCTAATTTCTTCTTCCTTGCCTATGTGGACGATCTCACCGTTAGTCTTTTCGCTTTCCATGACTGCGGTTGTTGCTCTTATTGCGTCGTCTACGTAACAGAAGGCTCGTGTATTTTCACCGCCCTTGATAAGAAAGGGATTTTCCCCTGCGAAAATTCTTTTGCAGAACTCAGGTATGACGTGATCATGACCCATTCTCGGACCATAGACATTATGGTAGCGGATAATGGACATAGGGAATTTATGCATACGAGCATAATTGATGAAGAACAATTCTCCAATAATTTTGCTTCCGCCATAACTCCAGCGAGGATTGAAATGATCTTCGATTGCCAAAGGCACGTCTTCAGGCGTGGGAATAGGAACGCCGAATTTTCTATAGGTTCCTGCATATGCCTCGGATGAAGATGCAAACAAAATTTTCTTTGATTTTGATTTTACGAACCACTCTAGGATATTGATTACGCCGAGAACGTTGACGCGAAGGACTTCATGCGGAATTTCATAAAAATGTTTCGTGCCCTGTATTGCTGCAAGATGGTAGACTTCGTCATAGCCGCTGCCAAGCTGCTCAAAATCTTCCGGCTTTGTGATGTCGCATTGCACAAAATGCACACCGCTGTCCAGAAGCCTTTTCAGTTCATCGTCCATCTTTCCCCTGAAAAGGTTATCCGCTATAACAACCTTCCTGCCGTTTTTGTGCAAATAGCCTGCAAGGTGGAAGCCGATGAAGCCGGCGCCGCCTGTTATGAGAGCGGTTTTCATAGAAGTAGGTAGGAGAGGTAAAGTTCTTAAGTTGTCATGGAATGGAACTGGAATCATTTTTAAGTCCTTTCTGCCTTAATACTATATTCTTAGGAGATTGAGACAAGGTAGAAGCACATGAACACAAAACTAGGGGTTTTTTACAATCCATTTCATGTTACTGAGGATTTTTTGCTTAGGGAAAGGAAAAGAATAGAACAGATGGAAGTCGATCATATTGAGATACTGCTAGACCACTACAAACTTCTGAACGCTTCAAATAAAGAGACGCTGCTTCTAAAATCAGTAGTTGCAAACTGGGAAAATATCATACACGCCCCTTTTGTCAATATTTCCATCGTGCATCCCAATGAAAAACTTAGACTGGCAAGCGTAGCAGTCTACAAATCTGTGATAGAGGTTGCTCGAGTATTAGATTCAAAATTGGTTACATTTCACGGAGGATCTTATCCCTTTTACATAGACGACATGAATGTTATAGAGGGCGCGTTTAATGCTTCGATGACCGAACTGGTGGAAGCAGGAATAGATAATGGAATTTCTATCTCCATAGAAAATCTTCCGCGCATGATGAAAACGAGAATCGGTTATCCATCCATATTCAATGAAGTGAAACGGATGGTGTCAAGCATGCCCCAAATCAAGTTCACGCTTGACATAGGACATGTAGTTGAAAACAAGGAAGACATTCTTGATTATGTAAAGGAATTCGGCCAACATATAAGCAATGTACATATACACGATAGCGATGGTAAAAAATCCCATCTATGTATTGGAAAAGGAAATATAGATATGGGGAGCGTTATAAAAGCTCTGAATACGCTGGGAGTTTATTTGACGTTGGAAACAGTAAACGATGATGACACGTATGAATCTTTCAAGATAATCAAAGACATGTTATAGAAAATCCGCATGATCAAATCCCATCAACAATTCCCGGCTCCGGCAATGGCATTATAAACCTGCCTTTGTAGCCTAATTGCCTGAGCTTTCTCATCAGCTCGTCTGCGAAGTGCCATGATAAAATCAATGCGTACTCGGGATGGTCTTCGAAAAGACGCTGCTCGTTGACTATCGGTATATGAGTGCCTGGCGTGTACAACCCGATCTTAAGAGAGCCTTCACGCTCTACAACATAATCCAGGATCTTGTCATCGATGTGGCAGTAGCCTAAAAGCATGGAAGAGCGTGCAGGAGCACTGATGCCTACTATGCTTGCGCCGCTCTTTTTTATGCCAATGAGAATGGAGAGCAGGTCGTGCCTTATGCCAATGATGCGTTTGCCTAATTGCTCAAAAGTTCCTTTTTTGTACAAGCCTGCCTGCTCTTCCAGATGCAAAAGCTCCTGCAGCCTCGGGCTTTGCTGGCTTGCCGTCGGGCTTTCCTTCTTGACGGCATAGATGCGTATGGAGCCGCCGTGCGGGACTATACGCTCTGCGTCTATTACGCGGAAGCCTAACATCTCGTGAAGGCGCATGAGAGGCCTCAACGAATAATAGCGCAGGTGCTCGTGGTATATAGTGTCGTACTCTGATTTCTGAACGAGATCCAGGAGATAATGAGATTCAGAGACGAATAAACCGTCATCTTCCAGCATGCCACGGATTGCCCTGATTGCAGGAAAAAGGTTGTTCACATGCGCAAATACGTTGGCGGCTGTGACTATGCTTGCCTTTCCGTGGGTTTTGACGATATCTTCTGCCACATTTTCGCTAAAGAATTTGTTCACGGTCGGTATACCGTTTTTTATTGCAATCGAAGCTACATTGGTAGGCTCTACACCTAAAACGCGAAACCCACGCTTCTTGAAATTGCCCAGGAGAGTGCCGTCGTTGGATCCGATATCCACCACAAGAGCATTCTTGGAAAAGGCACACTTTTTTGCCGCTTTCTCTGCAAGGTCAGCGAAATCCTCCCGCAGATTCTTTGTCATGCTGCTCTGGTACGGATATTCTTTTGGAAACACGATGCGCGGATCTGCTGCATAATCTATCTGCACAAGGCCGCAGCTGCTGCACCAATGCCAGTTGAGCGGGTAGGTAGTTTCAGGCTCGCTGAGCTGCTCTCTCGTAAGATATCTTTGCACAGGAGCCTGGTGACCAAAAGAAACTATTTCCTCTATGCTTCCGCCGCAGATCTGGCATCTGCTTATCTTGCCGAGCAGAATTTCATCATTCATGAAAGTAAGATTGGTGACAAAGCTTTTATCCTTGCGGCTTCTGAGAGGTTATAGTGATGCAAGGAATAAATCAGGATATAATAATACTTCCTTGCTCACTATACAAGCAGAAGCGAGGCTTCTGCTGTACAACAGGAACTTCGTTCCTGTTTGTATGTGGAACCACAAGTATGATATACCGTTTACTTTGTGGTTCCACTATGATTTGCTTCCATATGACCGCAGGCTACAAGCAAGAGCAAAGCTCTTGCGGTAGAGAAGGAATCTTTGATTCCTTCTTGTAAAGCCTGCGGTTTCTTGAAGCAAAGCATCTCGAAAGAACTCAGTATTTTATCCTCTACCTGAAGGTAGAGGTTTTAATTGGAGTTCTTTCGAAGATAAAAACATTTGCACTCCTATTCTAGCATGGCTTTGCAGGAGTTGCTTGAAAAGGTCAAGTCAGGAAGGTACGTGATGAGCGTTATTGGAGTTGGAAGAGTCGGGCTCCCGCTGTCTGTGGCCTTTGCAAGCCGCGGTGTGCGCGTCTATGGCGTGGACGTCAGCGCGCAGCACGTGCAAAACCTGCGCGAAGGCAAAATTCCTTTCAAAGAAGACCTGATAGAGAAGTTCTTTCCCAACGAAAACTTTATTCCTACCACCGACAGCATAGGAGCTGTCAATCAAAGCGATGTTATCATACTGACAATAGGCACTCCTCTGACGGAACACACCCGCGAGGATTACTCGCAGCTTAACGCTGTCCTGGACGGGATAACAAAGGTAGATCTGAGGAACAAGATCATAATAATGCGTTCCACATCTTCACCCGGAACTCTTGAGAACATAATAATCCCTAACATAGAAAAAAGGACAGGGCTGAAATGCGGAAAGGATTTTGCGGCAGCTGTATGCCCAGAACGCATAGTAGAAGGAAAGGCGCTGGAGGAGCTGTGGATATTGCCGGAATTTATCGGCGTGAAGGACGACACAAGCTTCGAAGTGGCAAAGGAAGTTTTCCTGACTCTGAACAAGGACAAGGTTATACTGAAAACAACTCCGAAATCAGCTGAACTCGGCAAGCTTTTCACAAATGTTTACCGCTACATAAACTTCGCGCTTGCAAATGAGTTTGGACTTTTGGCAGAATTTCATGGCGAGGATGCACATGAGATAATCAACATGCTCAATTACAAGTACCACCGCGGCGGCCTGCCCCGGCCTGGCCTGACAGGAGGGCCATGCCTGAGCAAAGACGGATATTACCTGATTTCCCACCTGAATTTCCCGGATTTTATTCTTTTCGCGTGGCGGCTGAACGAATCAATACCGAAATACGTCGTCAACAAGGTAAAAAGGGAGCTGGAAAAAAGCGGCAAGCAGTTGTGGCAAAGCAAAATAGCAGTGCTAGGAAGGGCGTTCAAGGCAAATATTGATGACTTGCGCTATTCGCCGGCGGAAAATATAGTCGAGATTCTGAAAACAGAAAACGCGGATATTTATGCACATGACCCTCACGTGAAGGGCTCGCATTCGCTGGAAGAGTCTGTCATGGACGCAGATGCCATAATTCTTGCCGTGAACCACAACGAGTTCAAGGGCATAGAGAATTCATTGCAGGGCTATAAGCAGAACTGCATTTTGTTTGACTGCTGGGGAATGATCGATCCTCTTGTCGCTGAGAAAAGAGGGTTCAAGTACATGAGATTCGGCAGCGGAAAGCATAAGGTATGACGGCAATGCAAGAAAGGCATTAGTTCTAAGTAAGGCCGAAAGATATGAGCGCGAGGATGATCAGAAGACACAGCAGCTTTGTGGCTGTTGAAGGCATTTTTGATATTGCATAAAAGGTCCATTTTGCGTATGCTTTGCCTTCTTTCTTGACCTGGAAGTTTGGCCTGCCTGAGAGGCGGTTGTACCATATTGCCGGCACTTCGCCTATCTTGCAGCCGGATTCTGCTGCCTTGACAAGCATTTCGATGTTGAATGCAAAGGAATTTTCCCGCGTTTTGATGCTCCTCGCCACCTTTGTGCGATAGGCGCGAAAGCCGTTGGTTGCATCGAAAGTGTGCGTGCGGCTTAGCATCCTCATCAGCAAGGATATATTCCGCGCTATGCGCTCCTTGAAAATGCTGCCGACGATGCCACCGCCTTTTGAGAAGCGTGTGCCGCAGACAATATCTGCGCCCTTCTCGATTGCTGAAATCATTTTCGGCACGGTTTTCGGCTCGTCGCTGCTGTCTCCGGTCATCACAACCACGATATCGCCGTTTGCATGGCTAAAGCCGAAGCGGACTGCAGAGCCATAGCCGCGCTCTGTTGTGCGGTATAAAACATGCAAACCATAACTGCTTTCAAGACCGCCCAGCCAGCTTCTTATCCTTTCCTCCATCTCAGGCATTGTAATATCGCATACGACCAGAGTCTCGTCAGAGAGCCCTTTTGTCTTCTGCAAGACGTCTTCAAGTGTTTCTTCATAATTCAAAATCGGGATGAGGATGGTTGTTTTTGCCATGACTTTGAATTGGAAGGGAAGGGTTAAAAGCTGCTTTCAGCAACGTGCCTTTTTAACTGTTTTCGTGGAAATAAAGCAGACCCACATGGCAAAGAAATACCTGATAACAGGCGGGGCAGGATTCATAGGATCTTTTATCGCTGACGCCCTACTGGAAAAGGGGGACGAAGTGCGCATTCTTGACAGCCTGGAGGAACAGGTGCATGGAGGACAGGTGCCTAGGCATGCGAACATGCAGGCAGAATTCCGCCACTGCTACGCAGACAATACAAAGATAAGGCAAAGGCTCGGGTGGGTTCCTGAAATAAATCTGGAGGAGGGCATGGCAGAACTGGCAGAATGGAGCACAGGACAGCAGGCAGAGGACAGGTCTGATGTTGCAACAGAAGAGCTTAGACAGAAAGGGCTGGTGTAAAATGGCAAAGCATGTTTTTATCATTCACAGGTGGGATGGAACTCCTGAGAGCGATTGGTATCCTTGGTTGAAGAGAGAGTTAGAGCAAGAAGGATTGAATGTTAAAATTCCTGCGATGCCAGATACTGACAAGCCAAAAATCGAGAAGTGGGTACACTTCCTGGAGGAACAAGCCGGAGAGATAAATCAAAACACGTTTTTTGTCGGCCATAGCATAGGATGCCAGGCAATCTTAAGGCTCATACAAAAATTGCCCGATGATGAGAAAATTGGAGGTGCTGTTCTAGTAGCAGGATGGACCAATTTAAACGAAGAAACGCTGGAAGATGAAAGCACAAGGAGAATTGCAATGCCATGGATAGAAACCCCGATATTGTGGAAAAAGATACTTATGCATGCAAAGAAATTCACAGCTATATTCTCTGACAATGATCCTTATGTTCCAATGACAGAATCAGGAATTTTCAAGGAAAAGTTAGGGGCAAATATAATCATCGAAAATAAAAAGGGTCATATGACAGAAGAGGATGGGATAACAGAATTGCCATCGATTCTGGAATCAGTCTTGAAAATGGTGTGAAATATGCTGAAATCTCTCTATGAAAGAAGGCCGAAGACGCTTTCGATAGTATATCCTGTCGTGATCGTAATTTCTCTTCTGGTTATATTTACAAACCTTGCATCAACAGGAACCTTGCTGCCGCTGGATGTAGAATTAACAGGAGGAAAGGAGATATCAATATTTCTGGATGAACAGCCGGACATGGCTTTGATCGAGAAAGCGATAGGAGAGGGTGCAGAAGCAAGGATCGTTCCAGGGGTTAATCCAACGCTTTTGATTGAAACTTCGTTCGAGGCAGATGAGAACAGCATAATTCAATCTTTAGACGAGGCAGGGATAAGCGGAGAAACGTCAGTCCGCACGTTCGGTCCTGTCCTTGGAGAAGTTTTCTGGCGCCAGGCGCAGATGGCAATAGTTCTTGGATTCATTGCGATGGCGATCATAATATTCGTCATATTCAGGTCTTTTGTACCTTCTGTTGCGATAGTACTTGCAGCATTATCAGACATGCTTTTTGTCCTTGCTATGTTGACACTGCTGAACATAGACATTTCTCTGGCTGCGATTGCCGGAATACTGATGATAATAGGATACTCTGTTGATACGGACATCGTGCTTACAACCAATGTCACAAAAGAGACAGAAGGCACGGTAGCTGAAAGAGCTCACGATGCAATGAAGACGGGGATAACTATCACGACTACGGCGCTGATCGCGGTTATAGCTATGTACCTCGCAAGCGGGTCTGCTGTGATACAGGATATAGCGACTGTCCTCATAATAGGACTGCTGATAGACATGCCGGTAACGTGGCTTGGGAACGCAGGCATGCTAATCTCATGGATGAAGAAGAAGACAGGGGGGTGATGTTCATGCATAATAGAAAAATAAGTATGGCAAGGGAAAGGGTGGCTAAACTGATTACGAGATTCGAGAAGATGAAAGCAACTGAATTCATTAAAGCGAAGAAAAATCGGTTGAACAGAGAAAAATCAGGTCATTATCGGGAAGAAATTGAAAGGCTGCAAAAAGCGAGAAAAGAAACAGGCAGGTTGTTTGAGATGACTATTGGAAATAAGAACAGCCTTTCTTTCCTTTTCCCTTTAATGAAATTTGACAGCTGGTGATAGAATGAACTTAGGCTTTTTCAAGAACTGGAAGATTCTGATATGGATACTATTCATCTTAGGATCGATAGCGCTGATATCCCCGAGATTCGGATCTGAAGGCCTGCAGATAGATTATGTTTCTCCTGATTCGCCTGTGCAGCTCGCAGAGGGAGATTTAGTATATTCTATAAACGGAGACGTGGCTACGCAGCAGCTGCTGGAAGGGCGATACGAAGGCATAGTATCCTTGCAAACAAGCAAAGGGACGCAGCTTGTAAGGACCAACGGAACGCTTGGAATAACAGGAAAGCCGCCTGCAACCACAAACCTGAAATTCGGGCTTGACGTAGAGGGAGGAGTTCGCACGGTGCTGCTGCTCAATGACAGCGATCCAGCAACAGTGGAGCAGAGCATATCCACGATTCAGACGAGGATAAACCTGTTCGGACTCAGGGAGGCAAACATACGCTCGATAAGGGAAGGGCAAAGGGCGTTCATAGAAATAACAATGGCAGGCGGAGACGTGGAGGAGATAACAAAGCTCGTGGAAAGCCAGGGGCGCTTTGAGGCGACGATACCAATCCTCCTGGACATCAGAGGCAACCAGACTACTTTCACGCTTGATGAAAAATATGCGGTAAGAGTGGAAGACGGCATTCTTCATATAGGAGATCACCAGCTTGCAATAGGAGAGCAGGAAACCATAGACGGGATACCTATCATCTTTGAGGAATTCAATTCCCTGAATGCAAACCTGACGACAATAGTATTCACGAGCGATGACATAGAGTTTGTTTATTTTGACCCGCAGAGATCAGGAGCCCAGCCGCAGGACGAAGGATACTCGTGGTTTTTTCAGGTAAGGCTGACAGAAGATGGAGCAAATAGGTTTGCAAAGATCACGCAGAATCTTGACGTGGTATTCGGCATAGGAGAAGGAGGGCTTTCCTCCCCGCTTGAGCTTTATCTTGACGGAGAGCTTGTGGAAACGCTCAGGATTTCAAGCGAGCTGAAAGGAGAGGTCATAAGAGAGCCGAGCGTTACGGGATTTGGGAACACGCTGGACGAAGCGGTAACAGAGCAGAGGAGATTGCAATCGATACTGCGAAGCGGCGCTTTGCCGACAGACATAGAGATAGTCAGAAGTGAATCATTGTCTCCGATGCTTGGGGAGGCATTTTTGCGCAACATGATGATAGCCATAGTTTCAGCGATAATAGCGGTTTCGATCGTGATAGCTATAAGATACAGAAGGATAAAAGTCGTAGTGCCGATTATAATCACGGCGTTCTCTGAAGTGCTGATCATACTCGGAATGTCCGTCCTGATAGGGTGGACGCTTGACCTGGCATCGATGGCAGCTATCATCGCAATACTGGGAACAGGGATGGACGCGCAGATAATCATCGTGGATCAGGCGATAAAGGGCAAGAGGCAGGAATACGGCATGAAGGAAAGGCTGAAGAGGGCACTATTTATGATCGTTGCATCCGGGGGAACTGTGATTGCAGCGATGCTGCCCCTGATGGGAATAGGACTTGGCGTTCTCCGCGGCTTTGCAATCACGACAATAATAGGGGTGCTGATAGGAATTCTTATAACAAGGCCTGCCTTCAACGAAATGATGAAGGATGTTGTGTGATTTGATGAAGAAGGTCTATTTTGCAGGCTCTATACGGAACGATCCTGACAGGAATACGATGAAGGAGCTTGTCAGATTTATCAAATCCTTAGGGTACCCTGTGCTGACAGAACATGTTGGCGCCGATGATCCTATAGAAAGTCATGCAAAAAAATTGGGAATAACAAAAGAAGAACATACGGCAGAAGCTATAGAAAGGTCGGATATAGAGTGGCTTGATCAAGCAACGCACGTAGTTGCAGAGATATCGTGGGAAAGCACGGGAGTTGGACGGGAGATAGAATATGGAAGAATGAAAGGAAGATTTGGAAAGATTTCGGCAGAAGTTCTTTGCTTGTATCGAGAAGACAGAGAATTCTTCGCATCTCCCATGATACGCGGGATGACGCCAGACAGGTATCCAAATGTACGAGTGAGTGCTTACAAAAATCTGGAGGAAGCAAAAGAAATGATCAGGAATTTTCTGAGCGATTAAATTTATATCCTTGACAATCCAATTAGTGGCGGGTTTTGTTGCCTGATTTTGACGATGAAACAGCGGAAAGATACGCACAGGCGTTTTCCAGAATTCTGCGCAGGATTTTGGGCGAGATTGATAAAGCGCCTGGCGGATGCCTGCCAGGTTCCTGTTATGATAAAATACTCAAAAAAGCGGTTCAGAAAGAATGCCCAGAATCCACAGGACTCGACCACGTGGTTCACTGGATGCTTACAGACCAATGCCTTTCCGCAGAGCGCGGTGCAGGGAGCCTTATAAATTACAGCCCGTCTTACAGCTATCGCACTTATACTTACCGCCTGAAGGACGGGAAAAGAAAGACCAGATACAGGCACAGATTCAAAACATCTGTGACAAGAAACAGCCCTTCGGCAGATTTTGAAACAGCTGTGCGTGGCTATGTAATTCATCTGTTCGACACAATAGCTGCGAGAAAGATCAGAGAAGCTTAAATAAGTTGAAGGGAATTCTTCACCATGATACTGGGAACAGACATTCTTCTGAAGCTCGTGAGGGAGCGGAAGCTTGTTGAAGGATTGTCCGAGCGCGAGCTGGAAAATCCTGAGGGCGCGGGATTTGACCTGCGCCTTGGCGAGCTGTATAGAATAAATGGCGAGGCGTTTTTGGGAGTAACAGAGAGAAAGACGCCTGACATAGAGTTGGTGGCAAAATTCAATGACGGAACTGCCGGAGCATTCACGATAATGCCAGGCGAGTACTACCTGGCAAAAACCATAGAGAAAGTAAACACGCCTGAAAATATCACGATAAACTTCAAGCCACGAACAACAACATTCAGGTCAGGCTTGAGCATAAGGACAGGCAACGTCGCTCCGGGCTACAAGGGCGAGCTGATATTCGCAGTAAAAAATGACGGGCCCGTTCCTGTCACACTGGAATTAGGCACAAGAATCGTGCACGCGCAGTTCTCCCTTGTGGAAGGTGCTGTAAACAGCTACAGGGGGCAATGGCAGGGAGGGCGCGTGACGACGGGCGGCGTGGAGAGGCAGGTGTGATTTAAATTGTTTAAGCCAAATATTTCTTGGAGTTATTATGCAGGTACAGGAATCTATAAAAAAGAAAATGAATACAAGGCAACTGGACATCCTCTGGGCATCAATAGGATGGAGACGGAGAGGCAGCAAAAAATGGAGGGAGGTTCTTTCTAAATCGAGGCATGTCTATTCATTATGGGATGGAAAACAACTGGTAGGTTTTGGCAGAATTGTCGAGGACGGCATAATGTGCATGTTCTATGACATTGCCGTGCACCCGGAACGCCAGGGAACGGGTCTCGGAAAGATGATAATGGACAATCTAATCAATCAGGTAAAGGGCAAGAAATACGCGTCAATCGGACTGTTTGCATGGGATAAAAATCCAAACAACATTCCTTTCTACGGAAAATTTGGCTTTGAGAAATCCGCAGGAATGGAGCTTAAAAGGCACATGAAACCTGAATAGTCGAATTGATTTATAAATTTTTGCGGCTTTCTGATGGCATGAGCTACACCCAGATTGTGAACGGAATAGAACTTTACAAGCACGCAGAGTTTCCT
>JACPJV010000021.1 GCA_016187395.1 Candidatus Aenigmatarchaeota archaeon | reverse complement strand
CGATAATTTGCATGGCTGTTGACATCAAGAAGCGGGATTTAACAGATGAAGAGCTGGCGGCAGCGGTGCTTTACAAATTCTGGTATATGCGTGCTGGTGTCAAATATCACATATACAGATCTGATGTTCCGAAGGGATTCCCTCCTAATCTGCATAAACTTATTCTTGATGCTGCCGATGACCTGGCAAGAAAAGGGTTACTGAGAAAATTTCCTCACGGAAAGGAACATGTATATCAGCTGAATCTTGCAAACATAGGAAAGATCAGGGAAATCCTGAAGAAATTCTACCCTGAGATTGGCTAGCGAATGCAAACTGCGCCTGAGAGGATGTGAATCAGGATTTATAATTTTATCCATACTAATGTTTCATGGCAGAACCGGAAAGGCGGGAAATGCCTAGCGGAAGATGGTACGAGCACGGCGTTCTTCCGATAACGCCGCTTGTGCTGAGCAGAATGGACGGGACTTACGATTACTATACGTTTTTCAGGTACCTTCTCGGACAAGGGGCGGCATATGTAGAAAGGGTCGGCCTGGAAAGGAGCAGGAAATTCCCGCTAATATATCTGACGCCTGAAAGCGCGGCATTCTTCTTCAAACGCAGGACGAGGGAATTTGACAGGCTTGTAGACAGGATCAGGCACGGAACTTTCTCAATGATTGCAAGAAGGCCTTTCAGAATATACTACCCGGAGACGCTCTCCCGCGAGCCTGAGGCAGAGGAAATGGCCAGAGACCATTTCGCAGAAACTGCCCGCAGAAATGCAGGCATTTACAAGATAGAGACAGGATACCACCCTTCCATGATGTTTGCCGTGACTGAGGTCAATTCCCCGATGTTTTTCGGCCTTAATGCAGAGCCATTCAACCGAAGGCTGAGGGAACACTGGGAAGAAAATTTTGTTTCGTGGAAGCCTCACAGAGAGCTATAGCAGATATTTATTTCTGGGAATCCAATATACATTGCAATGGATGGAGCAGGAGCGATGCAGCCGGCGCCTGAAAAAAGGCACGACATGCCACCCCCATACGAAATTAAAGAATACGAGCATGGCATTGTCGGCGTTTCTTCCCAGATGCGCAGGCTTTTCGATTATCTTGACGTCCTGGCAAGCAGACCGACAAGCGTTCTTCTTTACGGAGAAACAGGAACAGGAAAGGAGCTTTTTGCAAGGGCTTTGCACCACAACGGTTCGCGGAAAGGCGGAAGATTCGTTGCGGTGAATTGCGGAGGGATACCGAGCGAATTGCTTGAATCAGAGCTGTTCGGGTACAGGAGAGGCGCTTTCACAGATGCGCGCTGGAACAGGGACGGAAAATTCCTTGCCGCAAACGGGGGGACGATATTTTTTGACGAAATCGGAGATATGCCACTATACATGCAGGCAAAGATCCTCAGGGCAATTGAGGAAGGAGGGATAACGCCTATCGGAAGAAACGAACCGATAGAAACAGATGTAAGAATCGTGGCTGCAACGAACAAAGACTTGGAAACTGAAGTGGAAAAAGGTCGGTTCAGGGAGGATTTGTTTTACAGGCTGAACGTGTTTCCGCTGCAAATACCGCCATTGAGGGAAAGGCGGGAGGATGTAGAGCCGCTGATTGAACACTTCGTAGGAAAATTCAATGAGGCGTATCATGCAAATGTTGCAGGAGTGACACCGGAAGCGCTTGCATGGCTTCGAGAATATGAATTGCCTGGAAATGCCAGGGAACTCAGGAACATGATTGAGAGGGGATTTGTGCTTAAACAGGGCGGCTTGCTGGGAATCGAGGACATAAAGGTCAATAGCGAAGCCGCGCGAAGGGCAGGAATGCCCAGCATTTTCCGCAGTCCATATAAAAAATCACCCATAAGTTTTGCAGGCACTGAAGCTGAAGAAAACAGATGGTACGAAGGTGGTGTTCTGCCGATGCTGATATCAGCTGTTGTCCGATTGCCTGGTGCAAAGAGCCTTAAAACCCTGCACAGATTGTTGGAAGGAAAGGCATTTCATCATGAAACATTCAGGAAACATCATCTCGTTTATCTCACTCCTGCGAATGCGGCGCTCCTTTTCCATGGAAGAACAGAGGAGTTTGAGGAAATTCTGAAGCGCATAAGGAACAGCAGATTCACAGAAATAGCAGGAAGGCCATTCAGGATTTATACAGTCACCACGCTTCTCCAGGAGCCTGAGGTGCAGGGAATCAGCGAAGGAGCGGTTTACGGTTTTATTGATTTCAGAGGCGACGGATACGCCATTGACGGGGATAGAACATGCAGAATATTCGTGGTCACACAAGAAGATACCCCAAAGCTTCTTGGTCTTAAGAGAAAAAGAGGCTGTTACGGAATAGATGGGAACCGCATGGAAGAAATGGAAGATTCATTCAACCGCCGCCTCGAGGAATACTGGCGGGAGAATTTTATTTCGTGGAGGCCGGGTTACAGGGCAGAGCATGCGGTTGTATAGTTATCTTCCCGCCTTTATCGAGACTATTGATCCATCCTTCAGCGGCTCATGGCTGCTCAACGCCAATCCAGTGCGCGCATCTATTGCGCTTATGAATTTCTTTCCTATGTCTTCGTGCACGGCGAAGGCAAGGTCTTTTGCAGTTGCGCCGCGCCTGAGCAGAAAGGCGTCAGGCAAAATTCTCCCTTTCGAATCAGACAGCTTGTGAGCATCGGCGACCGGATATACGACAATCAGGTTGAGAAGGCCGAAGGCAGCCTTATTGAGGGCAGGCTGAACCCCGGTGCTCTTGTGTTCTCGCAAAAAATCAGATATTCTTTTCAGCGCAGACTTCTGCTTGGCTGTCAATGAATTTTCTTTGAGGATTTCAAAGGAAGGGGAGCCTGGCAGATATTTTATAATCCCCGCCTTCGCAGCTTCGCGCAATGCTAATTCGTAATCTGCGGATGCCGGGATGACAACACTTCCTTCAATCTCCTGCATATGGCGGATGTTTTCTTCTGCTTCCGGAATATCCGCCTTGTTTGCGACTATTAATGAGGGCTTTGATAGTCTGCGCAGTTCATTGACAAAGGAAAATATTTGCCCGTCACTCCAGCTCATATAACCGTCTTCATCCAAATTCGAGATTTCTGCAGCTTTTTTTATTGTATCTGTGCTGATGCCCAAGCCGGAAAACTGCCTCTCCACCGCCATAATAAAAGGCTCCTTTGCGTGCTTCCGCGCATGAAGCTTCTTGAATATATTCACAAGCCACCAGCTTATTTCTTTCTCAAGCATCTGGACTGCCAGAAACGGGTCAAATCCTTCTGAAGGGTTGCCTTCCAGATTTGTCTTTCCTGAAGCGTCAATAATGTGCAGGAGCGCCTGCGCCTGCCTGATGTCATCTAAAAACGCTATGCCCCGCCCCCTGCCTTTGTGCGCATCCGGCACAAGGCCGACGATGTCCCAGAGAAGTATGGGAACAAATCTTGTGCCTTCAATGCAATTATTGCAGCTTTTTCCAAACTCGGCGCAGGGGCATTTTGTTGTCACAAATGCAGTGCCCTTGTCAGGCTGCACGGTTGTAAAAGGATATGGCGCAATTTTCGCGTCCTTCAGTGTTGCAGCTTTGAAAAAGGTGCTTTTGCCCGCAGACGGGCAGCCGACTAATGCCAATTCATGCATAGGATAAAGGAAGAAAGGAAGGGATAAAAACGCAGGAAATAATATTTGCTCAAGACAAAACCAAAAATAGAAAAGCGGAAATCATGGAGGTATATGAGTTCTATTCATGAATTCCGTATTTCTTTTTGCAGAACCAGAACTTACGAACTATACAGGTTCTATAATCATCTTGTTTTTTTCCACTATAACCCTCACTTCTTCACCATCCTTGAATTTCATTTCGCTTTCAACATGTTTGGGTATTCTCAGGATAAGAGATCCTCCTACCATGCCAAGTCTTCTCGTAACAACCATCTTTATGGCTTCTTCTTTTTTTCTTAGAGCCTTGCGCATCTGCTCCCCGTTAAATTCTACTTCGCCGCATTTTTCACACTTATAGCCTTCGCTAAACAAGCCGTGCATTATTTCCACATTTGAAGGCTTCATATATCCGCTGCAATCACATTTTATATATTTCTTCATATTTCCCACCTATTGTTATCACCTTGAATCTGTCTGGCAACTCCTTCACTACAAGCACTACTCCGTTACGGGACGTGACCTTATAGATTCCTTTACGCTTTGCCGCCCATTTTCCTGTCCTAAGTATGTTATTAATTATGTCTAAATGATCCTCTCGGAATAGCTTGTCCAGCACATGCAAAGTGTACACTACTTCCTTTCCTCTTGCTTTCATCCCTAAAACCTGATATCATTTTACTATTAAATTACTATTAAAGTATTAAAAGCTATGCGTATGTCTTGCAGAACCAGAACTCTTGTGAATGTGCAAGTTCAAAGTCCCAAAGAAGCTTCGCTTCTTTGTAGATACGAACTAAGGAATGCAACAGCTGCGCAAGAAGTCAGCTTTTAAATACATAAGCATGCACGATTAACACAGGTGTTTATAATGGAAAGAGTAAGCGAGAGAATAGTGACAGACCCAAAAATACTGGCAGGGAAGCCCATCATAAAAGGGACACGCATTTCAGTGGAATTTATTATGGAACTTCTCTCTTCAGGCATGAGCGTTGAAGAGATAGTCAAGGAGTACCCTCACCTCAAGAGAGAGGATGTTCTTGCCGCTATTGAATATGCGACCCGCGCCCTGAGGCATGAAGAAGTGTATCCGCTCGGTGTTTCATGATGGTTAATATTCTTGCGGATGAGAATATAGCTCCCTCTGTCGTCAACTACCTGAGAAAAAAAGGTCATAATGTTAAAGACGTGAGAGAAGAAGGTCTTCAAGGAACGGCAGATGAAAAGCTGGTTGGTATTGCCCGGCAGGAAAGCAGGATAGTTCTGACACATGACAAAAACTTCGGTGATATTCTAGGCAAGATACCCATAGAGAGGTTTGGCATCATTCTAATCAGGTGTGCTGACCAGAGACCACAAAACGTGATAAATGTACTGGAAGCCCTTTTCAAATCAGAGGCAGCAGACAAGCTGGAAAACAATATAGTTGTCGTCTCGGAAAGGGAAATTGTAATTCATAAGAGGTAAAATAGCGGTAAGGAAGTCCTGTAGAACCAGGACTTACGAACCAAGTAATGCAACTTTATACAGGCTCTGCGATCATCGGCATTTCCAAATGAAATAACAGAAATCACGCTGCTTCTTCAAAAGGAAGTTCACGCTGGCCTTCAGGAACGAAGCTTATCGGGCTGTCGTACGTGTATCTGTACGTGAATGCCCATCTGCGCAGGTGCATATCTATCTCATCACGCCGGTCTACAACTTCACGAAGCTCTTTTTCTATCGCAGCTATTTCATCCAAAATCCGTTCATATTCTCCCAGTTTGTCGTCATTCCCTAAATTAATTTCATAAGAGATAGTATCAGATTCCGTCTCGAATGTCAGGGTCTTTGATCCAGTGTCCACCCCGATAAAATATGTGAAAGAGCCGTCAAGGATATCGAACTTCCAGTCTGAGGTGAATTCGAAAACATTGCCGCGATTACGCTCCTTGAAATCGTAAAGTCCCTGCCTTAGCTCGTCAAGAGAATAATGTTCTTTTCTTTCGCGTCCTGCTCTTTCTTTGAGCTCGGTTACTTTTTGCCTCAGTTCCGATAGAGGTCCTGTTAATTTCTCATAGCTATCTGAGAGGTTAAATGTCAGTGTGGTTTCATACTCCATGCCTTTGCAATATAATGAAAACTTAAATAGCTTTGAGAAGTGAATTCAATACCGCACAGCCTGCCTGTTCTTCAGCAGGAATTCCATGTTCTTTAGCCTTTCATTAATGGTCTCTGTCTGCGCTCTTATGGTTGCGAGCTGGTTCTCTATTATTCTCAGCGATTCCTGTACGTCGCCCATCTCTTCCCTAGGCATGGGAAAGTTAGGAGCTGTTTTTGCATACGTTTCCTGCCACGGCATTTCCGGAGGCAGCGGAGGTCCCCCCTGAAATTCTTCAGGCGGCGCAGGCGGATACTCGCCAAGGACGTGGCTTCTGATTTCTTCGTCAGGAATTCCGCTTTCCTTTTTCTTTGAAAAGGAACCGAATATCTTCGAGAAAAGCCCCATGATGTATATTTTGGCTATGCGATATAAAAAGGTTTATAAAGTTTTACCCCCAAAACACTGTGGTAATATGGCTATCGAACTATCAAGATACGACGGCAGGTATGTTGATTTATCACTTTCCTGTGGAACATGTTTTTTCGGAAGATTGAGGGGAGACAGAGGTCGGTACTTCATAGATGAGGGACATTTATTCAGTGTATATGAAGGTGGCGATCTGGATTCTTATTTAGCAGACATAGCAGACAAGCGAAGAGGTGAGGAAGTTGACTTCTCTACTAATGTCGAAATTGCACCAGAACACGTAACCAGCATAGGTGATATTTCAGATGAGGTAAGAAAATACCTATGCGAAGAGTTGGAAGATGAGGTGGGCAATCCCGAGCCTTCTCCTGAACCTCTCGGTCCATGATACCTTCTTTCTTGCTCACGCCTCCTGCAATATTCCATAAGCTTCCTGGATCTGGGTGCGGATGGAAAGGAGGTCGCCCTTTGAGCCTTCCAAATACGCCCTGCGTTGCTTGTGGTAAAACGAATAATTGTATATCTTCCACAGAAGCAACGATATAGGGTTATTGTGTTCGTATGTGGTAAGGATAAATCCACGCAGCCAGACTGTGACAGAGCCATACCCGTCTTTTCCGTGCTTTCCCTGGCAGCGTATTTTCAGGAGGGTCCTTGTCCACTGGTCTTCTGTCCGGAGTCCGCGCCACTCGCCATAGAAGGAGGCGGGGTCGCCGAGCACGTCCCACTTGATCTTGTCTTCGCGAAGATTGACGGCAGATACCTTCAGGGTATCCCTAAGCAGGCGCATCGCATTGCCTACTATCCATAAGGGATTTTTCCCGTTAAACTGTATGGAAATTTCACGGCCCGGGGCAAAAAGGTCTTCACGCATCTCGATCTTCGGCATAGAATCTATTTTCCGCCGAAAGTCTTAAAGATTGCTGGAAACCTTTGCTTATAGTGAACCAAGTTAAAAATACCAGCTAGAAACTTGGTTCACTACCTTGGAAGAACTTTGCAAAGCAAAGTTCTTCGAGGTCCCAAAGAAGCAAAGCTTCTTTGGGAAATGGGAAACAACAAAATGTAATCGGGTTTATTTTGTTGTTTCACTATAGATTGCGTTCACTTAAGGGATGATGGATAGGAAGTCTTTTGTGAAATTAGCGGGCTTGAGAACGGACTATTTCAGATCTTGAAATTGCATTCGCAAAAGGAAACAGCCAAAGGAGCAGCTGGACTGATGAGCAATCTTATAAATTCACTCATCAGTCATTCTGCACCGTGAGGTGGCATTTACAAAATGCCCCCTACTTCCTTGATTCACAATCACGCGCTAAGTAACAGAAACTAACTACGCAGTAACATGCTTATTCTCCCTGAGTTCGTCCATGAACTTCTTCAGGGTTCTCTCAAACTCAACTATGAGCTGCTTGGAATAATAGAGGTATTGCATGCGCTTGTTGTGGTAATAGACGCGGTGCCAGAACCTTCTGAACATTTCGTAGAGAATTGACTGCTGCCACACCGTATCCTGCGGGTATTCTGTTATCATTCGCGGCTTTATCTTTATAGAGGCTTTGCCGTCGCCCTCGGCCATTACAAACCCGCTCAGATCTATTTCCACATTCAGGTAAGAGAAGACGTCAAAGATTTTCGTCAGCTCCCATCCCACCTCGAAGTGCTCGCTGTCCTTGTGCTTTTCCCAGCGGTATTCCTTTTCCTGGATGTATCCTTCAGGGATGTTGAAAGTGACCCTTATCAGCTCGTGCAGTTTTTTGTAGAGCAGATTCGGATTCTTGCCGGAATAACTAACGGTAATCTGCTTGACAGGCTCGAAGACATAATCCCATATAAGCAGGCGCGTTCTTGCCCAGACCATCGAATACACCTCACGTTTTCCTGCAGGAAAACGTGCATACACCTATTGCTGTTTCTTCGCAATATATAATTATCGCTAAGGCACTATTGGTGATGATTGTGGATAGAATTATTGTTTCGATCTCGTATTCGGAATTGTACAAAAAAGGCTTAATTAGGCTGAAGCCAAATTAATTCATGGAGAAAGGGGCGGAGATCGCGATAGGAATCACGATACTCGTTGTCATTCTTATGGTTGCATTTCTGCTTTTCGGAGCTTATTCACTGGCAGCAAAGATGCTTGGGATATTGCTCATAATCATAGCGGTTTTTCTGATAGCGTATTTTCCCGGAGCAACGGAGATTCAGGAGCCGATCCTGGGCAAAACAGGAATCATCATAGGAATAGCGATGTTCCTTATAGGAATATTTCTGATCTTCTTCATCTGACAACAAATAGCTCGCTCCGGCTCGTCATGACAAATAGCTCGAAATTGTTGCGCAATGCCCCGTCATTATAAATAGCTCGCTACAGCTCGTAATGATACTTCCAAAAATTTTATATCATCACTCTGCTCTATTTAGCTATGACATGGCTTCTGAACGACTTCAGCAGAGACCACGAGACAGACATATTTAAGCATGCTGTTGAAGGCACAAGCCTGGGAACGTGGTCGCGTAAGAACGTAGGCAAGATACTCGTCCTCGGCCCTTTCGAGAGCCACACGGAGCTTAATTTCACGTCAACTGCAGGAAAGACCTCTGAGGTTTACTATTCGCTTGTTTTTCAGCTGCCAAAGTGGAGGTTCAGGGTGACGAAATTTGACGAAAGCATAGAAGTGAGCCCTGTGCACGCGCAATACTACCAGCTGACGATGCAGCAGAAAGAACAGCTTGAGGCAAGGATAAAAGCAGGGCTCGCGGACGTTGCAAGATCCGTAGCAGACTACGAACTTGTGAAGCATGACGAGCGCAAATACAGGGAATTCCTGGACTATTTCCAGAAAAAGGACGAGCATTCGCTCCGTTCTGTGTTCATAGACCAGGTTGACGTGCATACAGGGGATATTGCGATGCGCAACATCGTACAAAGGTGGCCTACGTTGATAGCGGACTTTCTCAGGCTGACTGACGAAGACCTGGACGCGGACAAGGTCAAGAAAAATCTGGACATATCAAAAGCAGAGGCGATAGTGCTCGTGACAAAGAACAAGCTGTACCAGGAGTGGAAAAATTTGTTCATGTCCGAGGTGCAGGACCGCCTGACGCGCATCACCAGCCTTGTGCAGGGCAGGAAGAAGAGCATAGACGAGTACAGGGAATGGCTGAAGCCATACATCACCAGATTCAAGCTCATAAAGCAGGCGTTTGAAAATCCGGATGAAAGAAGATCAGCTATGTCAGATTACATAGCAGCAGGCGGACAGGCAACATCTCTTTCAAAGGTTACGCTATGGACGTGGAAAGGCCTTGAGGTTCCCGGGCTGAGAAGGCCATCGCCTGACGCGATGCCAAAAAATATCGTAAATCCTTACGATAAATTTGTCAGAAAAGAGCTTATCTGGAACACGAAATACGGGCTTGTAAGGAAATTTCCCTGGCTTACAGAGGAATGGGTCGGTGCAACGGCAGAGGATATAAGAAAAAACATGATGGATGCATGGGTCCATTACTACGGGTTTATGGAAATAAAATTCATACGCGGAGACACGAGGACAGCGGATGGCCAGATGATCGAAGACGGAACATTTGAGGTGAATGCAGTGCTGATGAGCCAGAACGCATTGTTAGTGAAGATGCTGGAGCTAAAGGCAAAGGAACAGGAATTAGAGCGCTATATAAGCGAACTTCTGGGAATTGCACCGGAACCAGGCCCTGGAAAGCAGCCTCTTATAAAGCCAAGAAAGAGCTCCGGATCATGGCTGAAATTCTTCAAGTCAGGGCCTTATGAGCGTGACTTTGAAAACCGCATAACAAAGTTTTACCTCAAGGAAATGGCCACAGGCATGTACGTGCCTGTTGTAGGGTTTCTCAAGCAGAAATTCGGGATAGGGAAATAGGCAAGCGCAGCGTGAGCGAGCAAGCTGCGCGCGCCAGCGAAGTTAAGTATTTCCATTAATAAAGTTTCATTTCTTTGGTATGACATGCCGGCAGGGATTCGAAGAGGCTTTGCCATTGAAGTCGGGCAGAGTGACATCAACGCAATCCGGGATTCTGCAAGCATAACAGAGCTTCGCGCAGAGGAGCTGGAATCCCGGGGAAGAATGGATGCAGAAAGGGGAAGGGAGGCTATGCGCCTGCGGGAAGAGGCTGCCCGCGGATACGAGAGCGCAGGATTTCTTATGAGTGCCGGGTTCAATTACAGCAAGGCTGCCAAGGACGCGTACATCCTTTTTGAACGCAGAAGGTCGCTGGAGAACAGACGGAAGGCGTTAAAGTGCTTCGACAAGATAGACTCGCAGGAAAACGCCGCGTTTAGCCTTATCTTCTACGGCGAAATGGCAATCAGGCTGGGAAGGAAGGCGAAAGAAAAACGTGAAAGAGATTTTTATACAGGAACGGGCATGAGTGCGATCGAGGAGGCAGGGAAAAGGATAATACGCCACAGGCTGCAGATAGGCAGGGGAAGATGGGTGCTTCTGGATATGTATGGCGAGGAGAAGCAAAGGTGGGACGGCGATCAAAGCCTTGTTCCCCGCGAGGAGTTCTGGAGAGGGCACGATGGTTATTGACATTCATTATGCTATCGGAATCATTAACTTGTTTCACCATAAATATCTTTCTGCCATTAGTTAGACATGCGTGCTGCATCTACTGCATCCGGAAGCCTGGAAGCGTCCAGGGAAATGGCTGACCAGATAGATTTTGAGGCGAAAGACCTGGCCGAAGATGCGGCAAGAGAAGGATTCAAAAATCACGATGCAGTGCGGAAAGCGATGAAACTGCGAGAAGAAGCAGCGCGGCTTTACAAGCATCTGGGAAACTACGGAAATGCAGGGTTCAGCTACAGAAGGGCCGCGGATATGGCTTTTCACCTTCGCGATAACGCGGCAAACCGTGGCTATCGCAGGCGCGCAGCAAGGTGCTTTGACAGGGCGGGCATGCACGGCGAAGCTGCAAAAGACCTTGCACTATACGGCGAGATGCTCATAAAGACCGGAGAAACGAGGAAGGGAAGCGTGAGAGAGTCCCTTATATATCTCGGTATCAGCGCTGTAGAGGAGGCGCAGAGAAAATTCAGAGAATACGGCATTCCGCTGCGCGAACCGGCAAGATTCATTTTTGAAGACATTTACCCGAGAGCTGCGGGCAGCATTCCACGCAGGGATTCCCGGGAATGGGCGCTCAGGATGGACCACGCAGCAGGCAAGGTCGAACAGGAATGGAGAGAAATGCTCCACGCCAGTCCTCTGGAAGAGGTGAGGGAAAAGGAGGCGGAAATACTCAGCCTGCGAAGAGGGGCGGCAGAGCTTTTTGAGGAGACAGGCAATTGCAAAGATGCGGGGTTCAACTACAGCAGGGCTGCGCAGATGGCACTCCACATGAATGGCAGGGGAACAAACCTCGAGATGAGAAGGCACGCTGTAAGATGCTTTGACAAGGCAGGAAGCCAGAAGAACGTTGCATTTGACCTTGCGCTATACGGCGAGCTTATGATAAGGAAGGCGAGACACGCCCAGGACAACGAGAGAAGATTTTTCATGGGAATCGGAATGAGCGCAATAGAGGAGGCGGACAGCAGGAGGAAGAGGTTCAGAATCCCGATGAACCGGACGACAGGAGTGGCATTTCAGGTTTATAACGAGGCTCTTGAAGAATGGAAAAGTGAGGGGCTGCCAAGGCGCGAGGAGTTCTGGAGAGGGCACGAGGATGCGGCATAGGATATGAAAGAGAAGCAAGAGAAGGGATTGAATTCTGCGTAATCTCATAAATGAGAAAATGCCTACACTCCAGCTCCAAAATAAGACAGCGCAAAGATTATTGCCATCAGCAATATTATCAGCGCGATTGCGCCTAAAACTATTCTCTTTGCCCCTTTCCTGAATCCTGTATATCTGAAGCCAAAGGCAAGCCCGATTACGAGTCCGGCAAGGTGACCGGCATAAGAAATGCCTTCGTCTACGCCTGACGTGAAGGCGTAGATGTTCAATACAGCGTATATTATACCTAGAAAGATGAGAGGAAGGGGGAGCAAAAATGGCGCCACGCTCCAGTCCAAAGGCCTTACAAGCATGCCTGTGCCTACTAAGGCGAAGATGCCGGCGCTTGCCCCCAGGAAGAGCACGCCTGCAGGATATACTGCGATAGAGGCAATGTTCCCCAAGACCGCTCCAAGCAGGAATACTAACAGCATTTTCCCTTTACCCATCTCTTCCTCCACAGCCAGGCCGAAAAAGAAAAACACGAACACATTTGATAACAGGTGCAGCAAATTCGCGTGCATGAATACAGATGTAAGGATTGTCCAGGGCCTTTCGATCATAGAGATAGAAGAAAATGCAAAAGATTCAGCGCTTTGAATGAAAAAAATCTGCAGGAAAAACACAACAAACATAAGCAGGATAAGCCAGTAGGTTAATTTCATGAGGATTCTTTGGTTTCATGGATTAAAAGGATTTCTGCCGGGCAAAATTCCGAAAAATTTTTCTTTTTCTGCCGCATGAAACCCCAAAATCATTGAAAAGCAACTCAGATCTGCAATGCAAAAAGCTATTCTCAATCGCAGAAATCTTTTTATACAGGTATAAACAGAAGAAAAGCAATAAGCACATTAAAACGCGGGCAACGTTTTAGATGTGTAACAACAACGCGGGCAACGTTGTTGAGAAAATTGGCAATTGGCAATTGTTCTTCGTGTTTAGCTAAGAAACTATGCCGGCGGGGCTTAAAAAAGCTTTTCGCTGGCAGAAAATATATATCGTAGAGGTAATAAAATGGACGTAGTAAGTGCTGTGCAGGGACAGAATTCGAGGCTTTTTTTCGACAACGTGCAAGATTTCGATGCACACCAGGCTAGAATCGTCGTTCTCGGTGCAGGCGGAGCCGGTTCCAATACAATAACAAGGCTGGCCGAGATCGGGGTACAAGGAGCCACTACCGTAGCCATAAACACGGACGCGAAGCATCTGGGAATAACCAAGGCTGAGAGACGCATCCTTATAGGAAAGGGCGTTACAAAGGGACTCGGCGCAGGAGGATATCCAGAGGTTGGAAAGCAGGCTGCCAACGAGTCAAAGGACGAACTGAAAAGAATCATGAACGGAGCAGACCTGGTTTTCCTTACGTGCGGGCTTGGTGGAGGAACAGGTACAGGATCACTTCCTGTCGCTGCAAAGATTGCCAAGGAATCCGGCGCCATCGTGATTGCAACGGTGACGATGCCGTTCAAGCTCGAGGGCGCACGCATTGGAAAGGCAGAAGAGGGATTGCAATCGCTGAGAAAGTTATGCGATACGGTAATCGTAATAGAAAACCAGCGTTTGCTGAAACTTGCCGGTGATATGCCTCTAAAGGCTGCTTTCGCAGTAGCTGACGACCTTATAGCCACGATGATAAAGGGCATAACAGAGACGATAACCGTGCCATCGCTGGTGAATCTTGACTACGCAGACGTTCGTGCAGTGATGCGCGAAGGAGGCGTTGCACTGATAGGAGTTGGCGTAAGCGAAAGTGAGGTAGGAATCCGGGCCGAGGAGGCGATACAGCGTGCATTGAATCACCCATTGCTTGAGGCGGATTACCAGGGAGCGACAGGTGCGCTGATACAGATAATCGGCGGAAACGACATGACTCTAGACGAGGTGAGCCGAATAGGCGAAGTCGTCCAGAACTATCTGGACCCGAGGGCTCAGGTCATATGGGGAGCTCGCACCTTGCCTGAATTTGACGGAAAATTGCAGGTGATTTCCATTATGACAGGCGTTAAATCGCAGTATGTCTTCGGCAAAGATACGCAGGACACTCCACACGCAAATGTCAGTAAAGACCTCGGAATCGAAGTCATCGGAGATTAAAAATCAATCCCAAAGAAAAGGCAGTTTTGTTTTATTTTAGATTAGAATAATAATGAAAAGGCTCTATAGAGCTATAGAGAGGTTATTGATATGACAGCAGGAAAATGGAAGCTGAATACGGAAAGAGCTGGCAGAGAATTCTGGATACGGCATGAAGAACTGCAGATGTTTAACAAAATACGTGAAATCAACGCTATACACGGCAGAAGTCGCTATGAGCCATTACCATCGGCAAATTAACCATCACGCTGACCACACCCCACTCCAATCCCTTTCTTTCCAAAGAAAGGTCTTGGAGAACCCCAAAGAAAGGAACGGTTGCTGACGCAACCGATAATATCACGCTGACCACACCCCACAAGAAGCATGGGCAGCTGGCAACGTATTCATACATGAAGCTGTTGCTGGTTGCCCCTGCCTTCTTTCATTTTTTTCTTTTTTCAAATTGATTTCTGAATTAGAGTTTTTTCACACAGACATGAGATTTATCTATAGTGCTGCAAGGAATAAATCAGGATAAAATAATTCCTTGCGCACTATAAGTGAAACAAGAACTAATCGGTATTATTTTCTTGTTTCACATTAACACCTTAACGCGAATTCATTATGCCTGAACAACTAATTTTTATGTTTTCAATCGATTCTTCTCGGGATACTCCGCTAGTCTGAGAATGGGAACAGAGTGGGAATATTGGTTTAAATTATTTTCCTGCGTAATAATGGCAGTGATTCGATGGACAGGCTTTTCATGGACGTAGGAAAACTAGCCTTGCTTGCCGTCATCTTCGGAGGCACGCTGGCATTCGCTGCAGGCGCAGCATTTGCAGACGAACTTCCTCCAATCGGCGTGGACCCGTTCATCAACTGTGCGGAGCTTGACCCTATCTGGTCAAGCTGGGATACGTTCTACTGGTGCCATACCGGTGGCGGGGTTCGTACTACAGTTATCAGGTATACGTTGATTTTGCAAGGCTTGGAGTTTGATGAATTCTTTTTATTCTTTTCCTTATCTTTATTTTAACAGTACATGGGTGACCGTGCATGTATAACCTACGGGAAAGGATGGAAGAACCTCGCCAAAGGTCTGGCATGCTGACAAGTCTGGCAGCAGGGCTTGCGCTTTATCTTTCTTCAGCTGCAACTGCCCAGGAACCAGCAAGCGTCGGGCAGCCGCAGATGCCAAGGGCAGGGGAAGAGGTGGTCGAAGTCACTGGCGAGAGGCCGTATCACAGGAGAATTCCTTTTGTTGTGAGAGGGCATGACGGAGTTCCACTTGAGCAGATAAAACCCGTCTATCTGCGGATTTATGAGAAGAATGACGGGAAATGGCTGCAACAGAACGGCGAAGAAAACAACGTTGAAGTGTATAAATACGAAGGCCCTGTGGCGATTTCAGTTGTGCTGGACAACAGCGCCAGCGTGTCAAGGGCAGGAGGCGCTATAGAGGCACAGCGGGAACTACTATATAGCATAGTATGCGGCGAGGCGCGAACCGCAAAAGACCGCAGTTGTCGCAAAGGGTTGCATGAAGGCGATCTTCTATACGTCACAACCTTTGAAAGCGGCCACTACCCAGTCACATTCTTAAATGCAGATCCTGAACACGCACCATTCGTGAACACAGAGGAATTCGTGGACGCTGTCATGCGTGAGTATGCCCAAAACACAAGGGCAGGAAGGAAGCTCATGAAAAGAATCCTTGACGACGGGGACCGAGGCAACGGCTCTTCAACGAGGCTTGCGCAGGAACTTCTGCATGATTCCCTGGATTATTTTCTGGCAACGCAGATAACGCCCACTGAAGGGGACACGTATCACAATCAGGCTCTCCAGGGAGCGCTGGATGCTTTCCTGGGTATAGACAGGGTTATGCCAAAGGCGGTTATCATGGCAACAGACTTACGCTTTGGAAGAGAGGACAGGGCGGTTCCTCTTTCCCCTTATCAGGAAGTCCTGTTGATGGTGCCGTTCTTCTTCCAGGTAGGTTATACGCAGCAAGGCTCTTCAGCTTATCCAGTCTATGACAGGCTGACGCCTGCGAGTGCTGGTGAGGCTGGAGAGAGGATTCTCGGATATCTCAGAAGCGCCTTTGTGGCAGAATGGGACACAGACATTAGGGACATGGAGCCTGGGTGCAGAGCATTACGCCTGGAATATGACCCGCCAGGCGATGTCAGCTATTCTATAGATTCTCCTGACTGCTTCAGGCCAAAGGATTCGATAAAAGAACTGCTTAGGGCTCTGAAAGACGAGAAACAGATACCAAAGGTGCTGGAGATGCTCGCGCCATATAGCGGGGAGCAGGATGTAAGGGCGCTTCTTGAGTCCATGCGGGAAAGATACAGTAAAAACCCGGAAATAACCGTCCAGGTGGACAAACTTCTGGAAAAAGAAGAATGATACGACCTTCCTTTTTTGAATGGCAGATTATCCCACTTACAATTCTCTGGCTGCCTCTGGTCTTCTAGGTCGTCTTGTCGTCGATTCCGGCAGGTGCCCGCTCGCATAGGAGCAGCAGTGTGTTAATGAAGGCTGCTCTCTACCGTCATCATATATAGCCGGGTCTTCCCAAACACCGCCCCTAGAGCCCCCGCTTTCCCGCGCATCCCTGGCTCTATCCCTGCTTCCAACAAACGTCACTTCTCTGAGATAACTGCCAAGTTTTTTCAAAAGTCCCATAGAAACACCTACTCTTATTAGGCATGATCATATTTAAGCCTATTTCTATCGTTTTAGTGCATATTCATAGCCGCAGAAGCCGCAGAAAATAACGCTTCTGGCCTTGAGCTCGATAAGCCTGCCTTCCCGGCACTTGGAGCAATGCCTTATGCCCCTGAAGCCTTTTAGACCAAAGAGTCGTTTAGCGGTTTTCATTTTCGCCATAGACCTACACCCCACGAATCGGACTAGATAGCTTACGATAAAGCAGCACGAAACCCGTCCATGCTTGTGCCGAAGAATAGCAGTTCTTCAGGCACCCCCCACAGGCTAATTATAACCCTTTATCTATATATAAGCATTCTCAATCTTCAACCTATCTATTTAGAAGAATCAATTGCATTTTATATGATGAAAGTGCGTAATTCCTTTCCAATAGCGATTTATGGCAGAATCATTATCAGAATCTAGCTGGAATATATTATCCGCGGAAGCCTCCTCTTAAAACCTCCACCTTTAGGTGGAGGATAAGATACGGAAGGCTTCCGGGATGCTTTGCTCTGAGAAACCCACACCTTTAGGTGTGGGTAATATACGGAGCAAATCATGAAAGACTGTATTTTATCGTCGAAAGAACTCCAATTAAAACCTCTACCTTCAGGTAGAGGATACAAGGAGAACTCGAAGAGTTCTCCTGTACATGGAAAACTGAAAGTTTTCCAGTACTGATGAACCTTCGGTTCATCATGTACAGAAGGAGCTTAGCTCCTTCTTGTAAAATACTGAGTTCTTTCGAGATGCTTTGCTTCAAGAAACCGCAGGCTTTACAATGTGAACCAAAGGTTCACCTGTACCGCAAGAGCTTTGCTCTTGCTTGTAGCCTGCGGTCATATGGAAGCAAATCCTATCACAAAAAAGAATATAGAACCAATGATGATTAAAAGCAAGCCGCCAATTAATCCGCCAAGTTTTACGAAACCTCTTATTTTTTCTTCTGTTGTTTCCAACATTTTTAATCCAACTAGTGGAGAAACTCCTCGCAAGAACCACCCACTAATTTTAGCATCTTTATTCACTAGTTTAGGCACTTTTCTTAATCCGAAAATAAGATTTCCTATCAATGGAAGCCAGCTTTCATAATTCAAAAACATTAATCCTGTTCTATCCTGTATAACCATATCTTCCGAGAAAATAAGACCTGGAACGCCTCTTCCAATCAATTTCCCATTGAGTTTGACAGCTCTTCCTCTTACAGGCGAGGCATACAAGTCGGACATAAGGTCTATTACGGTTGAATTTTCGGGTGTTTTTTCGGGGTATCGATAGAGTGTAGCCAAAATAACACCAATACCTATAATAGCGAACCAAACTCCAATAAAGAACTGAAACGATAATGCAAGGTAACCTAAATATACTGAAAGTAGATAAAGTACAGGAAATCCTATTGCCAACAATGTAGGCAGTATAAGAATACCCACATCTTTAAAGAAAATGGAGTACATCCTTCCTTTATCAATCGGATTGCGTTGTTCAATTGTATCAAAATTAAATAATGGTTTGGTTGAAAATTGAGACAGTCTTCTCAATCTCTTGCCTGTTAAGGGATGAGTGGACTTTAATTCTGTGACAAAGGCCCAAGGGTTTTTAATGTCATATAAAAGCACTCTATTCAGAGGCTCAAAGTTTTTAAGTTTTTGACAATTGTAATAAACTAGACCTATATTCTCTGATAATTTGAAATCTGTCAGCCCGATGTATTTTGTAGATTTAACCAATCTTACGTCGTCTGGATTGACAAGAATGCCATAAGAAATTTTTATTAATGCTGAAGATAAGTAATTTGGATTCGTTTCCTTTGCTGAAAATTCATCGGCATAATACTCTCTTACTCGGCTAAGGTACAATACAACATATTGCCCTATCCAATCGAATATGTATGCGGCAACCATTATAACCAAAAAAGGCAATCCACCACCTTTCTTTTTCCCACCGCCTTTGGACGATACTGCTACGCGCCTCGAAACAACATACACTTCATAAAGAAGTTGTAATAGTGTAGAAGCAATAGTCATTATCATAAAATCTCTATTTTTGATGTGGCCTAGTTCGTGTGCATAAACAGAAACTCTTTCATTTTCATCAAGATATTTGAATATTCCTTCAGTAACAACAGTTCTTCCATTCCATCTTCCAGAACCATAAGTAAAGGCATTAGGATTTTTGTCAGGAATTATACCGAGTTTAGGAACATTAAAATTATATTTTCTGCAAGTCTTTACAAGAAAATCAGCAGAAGCAGGGCTTGTTTTTCTAAGTTCATCAATAGTTACCCATCTTAACTTGTAGAAAAATCTGTAAATCCAGTCTGAGATTGTTGGACATACAAGCCATAAAACAAAATTAATGAGAATAGTCAATCCAAATAAGAGGTAAATATCTATTAAACCTGTGAAATATAGTAAAGAAAGCAAAATCGCAATTAAGAATCCCGATAATAAAATTAATGTAAATAATGAAGCAATGAACAATCTCATACGATTATTATTTGTGAAGTACTTTAATATCTGCACGAAAATTGAGCATAACACCCATTATACGAAAATCGTAGAATTTCAAGGAATGCAGGCTTATAGAGGAATTCTAAGGTTTTACGGGGAACCTGCTGTAATCAGGCTATAAAGTTCTTGGTCTTAATTACTTCTATGACGGACTTCCGCAGAAACAACCTTTTAATAGATAACTATTGATAATAGTTATCGGTGAATCTGATGCCTAGCAGCTACAGCCTTCCAACAATAATGGAAGAGGAGATTGAAGCTCTCATAGAGGCAGGATACTACTCCAGCAAGTCTGACGTGGTGAAAGACGCGATAAGGGAGCTTCTGGAGAAAAACCGGAACCTGCGGACAGCGGCTGCTGTGGAGATGTACAAAAAGGGGAATGTTTCCCTTGGGAGGGCGGCTGAAATCGCGGATATGAACATTGTGGAATTCAAGGAGGTTCTCAGGGACAGAGGTGTGAAGATCCCTGCTGGCGTGGACAGGGAAGCAATTAAAAGCTCTGATAAAGTAATGAAAAGGATTAGATGAGAGATGTTATCATTGACGCAGACATTGCGAGCACGTTCGGAAAGATAGGAAAATTCGATCTTCTTAGGAAATTGTTTCCTGATTCAAGGACATTTGTTTCTGCAGCGGTTGGTGAAGAGCTTTCAAATGCCAAAGAAAGAGGTTATGGATTCGTAGACGAAGTTCTCAGGAGCACTGATGTGATTGCGCCAACACAAAAAGAAGAGGAAGAAGTTGTGCGGCTTCTGCTGCATAGAACTTTGGGCAAAGGCGAGGCAGAGTCAATAGTCATAGCCAAAGCCAGACAAATGTTTTTACTTACCAACGACAGGATCGCTGTTCGGGAAGCAATAAAAGAAAATATTGATGTAATGGATTTGCCTTCTGTCATAAGGCAGCTATGGAGGCATAGGGTAGTATCAAAACAATCTGCAAGAGATATGACTTCAGAGATAGAGGAAAAGGACAACATAATATTTTCAGATAAAGAAGCGATCTTTGAAGAGTGATTATCATGACGGACTTCCGCAGAAACAGCCTTGACAAGGCAACTTCGCCTTATTTGCAGCAGCACAAGCAAAATCCAGTATGGTGGCAGGAGTGGTCTGCTGATGCTTTAAGCTATGCAAAGAGCGAAAAAAAGCTTCTTTTCGTCTCTGTAGGCTATGCAACATGCCACTGGTGTCATGTGATGGCTTCTGATTGTTTTGAAGATGAAAACGTTGCAAAAACGCTCAATAAAGACTTTGTTTCGATAAAAATAGACAGGGAGCAGCGACCAGATATAGACCATTTTTTGATGTCTTTTCTCGTGAAAAGTACAGGGCAGGGCGGATGGCCTCTGAATGCTGTTCTGACTCCAGACCTGAAGCCGATAACCGCATTCACATATCTGCCGCCTGCCGCGCTTCTTGATGTACTTCAACAAGCAGAAAATCATTACAGGGAAAACAAGGATAGGATTGCGCCTTTCACTCTTATTGTTTCCAAAGATGAATCAACCGAAGAGGAAGTTCTCATAGATAAAATCCTTTCTTCTTTTGATGCTACTTACGGCGGCTTTGGCTTTTCGCAAAAGTTCCCGCCGCACAACACGCTGCTATTCCTGCTGAGCTATTATGAAAAGACAAAATTAAAGACAGTAAGGAAGATTTTGGAAAAAACACTGGACGCAATGGCAACACGCGGTCTTCACGACCACCTTCAGGGCGGCTTCTTCCGCTACTGCACGGATGCAGAATGGACAATTCCGCACTTCGAGAAGATGCTCTACGATCAGGCTTTGTGCCTTTGGAGCTATTCTGCTGCCTATAAAGTTCTGGGAAAAGAAGAGTACAAATTTATTGCTGAGAGGATTATCAAATGCCTGGAGGAAACATTTGATAACGGTGAAGGATTATTTTATTCTGCGCATGATGCGGATACGGAGCATGAGGAAGGAAAGACGTATTTGTGGACGAAAGAGGAATTGGAAAAAATCATTGATAGGATAGAGATGGAAAGTTTCAAGGATCTGTATTTAATGGAGGAGAATTTTGAAGGGAAAATGCACCTGATAAAGAAGAGACTTTCTTTTTTGCCACAGACAGAAGAAAGGCTATTGCAGGCAAGAAAGAAAAGAAAGCAGCCTTTCACAGACAGAAAAATTATCACGAGCTGGAATTGTCTTGCTGGCATTGCGCTGCTTCTCGCGCATCGCTACGCTGGAATAATTAAAGGAAAGGAAAAGGCTGAAAGGATTTTTGAAAAAATTATGGAGAGGCACTATTTGGATGAAAAATTAATGCATAGCTCGCTGGATGAAAGAAAACAAAACGAAGAATTTTTAGAGGATTACGCTTCTCTTCTTTTATTCGCAACATATCTCCATGAAGAAGATGCAAGCAGAGAAGATATAATAAAAAAACTCTTGAAAAAAACCATGGAGTTTAAAAATTCACGTTGGATTGAGAACAAAACAAGGGATTTTTCTGCAATACCTGCCCGGACACTTGATCATCCTGTTCCTTCATCTGTTTCTCTGGCAGAGCTTGCATTGCTGAGGGCAAAGATAATCCTGCGGGAAAGTTATGCGCAGGAAGAATACAGGCATTCTCTGGAGAGAGATTTCTACAATCTCTTTGCGTTCATCACAAGAGGCAATTTTCATATTATAGAAAGCCCGGAAAAAATAGAATGGTTTTTGCTTCCGTACAATGCAATGCAGCTGCGCGGAGAAAAAATGCAGGATTGTTTTGGCACTACTTGCAAAATTTTCAGGAGCGAAGAAGAACTGGTTGGGGCAATACAGTGAAGCAGGAAAGAAAGTGTGATGTAATCCTATACATTTTCTTGCATCACCTTAAAATTCACACAACCTTAAGGCTCTCTGCTTTATGCAACCTTTTTATGAAATATTCCATGGCGCGGGCGCGGATGCCGCCTTTGCCGATAATCCGCGAGCGGTCTGCAGGCTTGATTCTGACGCGCACGTTGCCATCATTTATTGAAATGTCCTGAGTTTCAGGAATCATGTTGCGGATAAATTGTTCCATGTCGTCGCTGTATTCAAATATTTTGATTCTTTTTTTGAACCTGTTCTCTGCCCGCTTAATTTTGGATCCGTCTTTCCCAAGAACAAATCCTACCTGACCTTCGGGAACAACGAAAAATATTTCGTCATCGTTTTCATAGTAGTCGAGAACATTCGCCTGAGTTACCTCCTGAAACAGCGCTATAGTTTTTATTGCTGACATGTCCAACGTTACTTTCATTCAATCACTTGCTTGTCTGACCATATAGTGCCTAACCAGCTCTTATAGACTTCTGGTTCACACCGTTTTTTTCATTGCAGCCATTGCTACGGGAAACGGCTTTCCAAGTCTTGCTGCCAACTCCCGTTGATCCCCTGTAAATTTTATTACCTCGGCGCCAGACACATGCGAAAGCAGATTATCAGGACAGTTGGATGCCACAAAGACTTTTTCTATCACGCCGTTCTTCAGAGCCTTTGCTATTTCGCGCGCTCCGATCATGAATTCCCCTTTTGGCAACCTGTCTGTTTGTTCCATGACGATCACAATTTTATTCCCGGACGACTATATATACGCAAATCAGCCCTTCTTCGCACCCATCAGCTTGTTCAGATCAATTCCTATCTTTACCATTCCTGTACCAATGGGAACTATTCCTCCTATAAGGACGTTCTCTACAACTCCCTGAAGCCTGTCCTCTTCCCCATAGAAGCTTGCATTCACCACGTGCTTTTTTGTCTCCTCGAAATTTGCGCGTGCAAGCACAGATGCCTTGGACCCAGAAATTCCATACCGGCCTATGGATTTTACAGTTCCATCCAGTGTCATGATATCGGCAAGAAGAAGCAGGTGGCGTACATCCACTTCCAGTCCCTGCTCATCCAGCGCGTTTTTGGCATCTTCAAGTATTGACTGGCGCGCTGCTTCGATTCCAAGAACTTCATAAACCTGATAAACATCGTTGGTGAATATTCTTGCAGGATCAACCTCTTCAACCTGCATTATTTTTTTCAGATTTGTGCCTGATGTCTGAAGGAACCAATCTTCGCCATCTTTCGACACGACCACGGCTTTGATGCCTTTTATTCCGGATATTTGCGTCGATAGAACTTTGTTGCGCCATCTTCTGAGAAGCCTCAGGTCACCCTTCTTTGGCTGCATGAATATTTTATCCGCCCTTATCGAGACATCCAGCTTGCTTTTTGCAAACACTTCCTTTATCTTGTCAGCATCACCAGCATTTTGCAGTTCTAATTCAATGCGCATGTTCGTTACATCAAGAGAATCGCTTTTTATCGTATCTGATATGGTTCTCATCTTTATTTTCTCTGCAAGGGCAGCGGCTGTTTCCTTGTCGTTGTGCTCGCGCTTCAAGTATATGCGCATATTCTTCTCGAAGGTCTTGCGCGCATCAAATATTTCGATGAGACGCGGCAATCCCTGCGTAACTTTGCTAAGACGGTCGCGCTGCGTTGCGAGGGTATAGGAACGCATTGTGTTGTGCGTTATTATGCCATCAAAGGTCGTGAAGGTTTCAGTGCCTTCAACTGTGAGGTCGTAAACATAGTCAAAATCAGGAACGATACTTTCAATGCCAGCTATCTCATCCCAGACAATGTCGGAATTCAGCATAGTTTTCATTATCCCGAGTTCTGGAGTTATATCGATACCCTTTTCTGCAGACAGCTTTTCAAATAGTTTTATATGCCTCCCGAGGACGGTCCTTCCTATCTTCTGCCGTTTTGTAAAACTATTTGTATATCTTGTCGGGTATCCCAGCTTTCTGGCAGTATTGTAAAATAAATCCCCGAAACCGCCTATTACGTCCGTGAAATCCTGTGATTTTTCATCCCAGAATATTTTTGACAGCCCGGATAAAAGTTCCAATCGTTTCTTTTTCTTTGGAATGTCAGAGCCTATTTTCTCCAAGAACGCTGGCGCGTACTTATATGGAATTATGAGCCCGTGCTGAGTTGTTACTTTTGTTTTTGCATCGACCTTGTACGCAAAAATTCCAAAGCGTGCAAGAAGAATGCATATCCCGTCGAGAAGTTCTTTTGAATTTGAAGATGCCCTTATCATTTTTCTTTTGACAGAAACATTTCCATCCCCGTCAAAATAACCGCGAAGCAGGCCTGATATAAATCCCTCTTTTGCGCTGTATGCGAACAAAGGAACTTTCTTATTATTGGAGCCCTTGCCACAGGTTGATATTATGAAATTTGAGAGAAGACTTGAATTTATTCTAATTGTTCTCCCGGGGCCAAATTCGCCATCATAAATCCTATCCACAAAATCCATGCCAATTTTTCCAGCAAACGCCTTTACGTTTGAGACAAATTTTTCATCGATATTCGAAATTCCGATATGGCTTCTCTCTGCGTTGCCTTCCGATAGATAGGCTCCTATGAACCATCCAAAGAGAAAATCAAGATTCATCCTATTTGGCATCGGTTTTGATTGTTTTGTTGTGTAGAGAAGTCCTGATTTTTCATGAAGCAATCTTGAATTCATATGGTCTGCTACCTTTATTTCTGATATGCAATTCTCCGGCAGGAATTTCATTACCGGTATTCTATCACCCACGCTCAGCCCGGAGCCTGCGATAGGAACTATCTGATTATTTTTCCTGATTACAAAGGAATGAGAAGGTGTTGCAACTATTTGCCTCCCCGAAAACGTAGTCAGCCTAAGCATATTTTCAGGAGATTTGTGGCGGCTGCATGCCTTTACAAGACGCCATCCTATCTTTTCTTTGTCTGTGATGCTCGGAACATATATTCCCTCTGAAGATATGTCGCAGACACCCCAGCCATCAATATTATCCCCCACCTTTTCTACTATGCTGTCGGTAAATTTCCCTATTTCAACAACGCCAACTTTTCCCTCCTTTTTCAGAATAATTTTTTCATGTGGCGAGCAACTCATCTGCGTCGCCGGCTCAGAGATGCTCTGCGCAGCCACGACGCCTATGGACTCTCCTGGCTCGTACTTCGTCTCTGCGACGATTTCATGGAACCTTTTCAAAGCCGCCTCTTTCTTGGATCCGCTTATTCCTTTCTCTTCGCACCACTTCTCAAAAGCCTCCAAAGCTTTCCTCGAAATTCCATCCTGCATCGTTACACACCTCACATTTCTCTGTAGCGGAAGCAAATGACACTTTCTGTAGAAAGTGTCCATTCATTCACACGTGCATACACCTTCGCATCGCGCGTCACTCGGAGTCAAGCAGCACCAGAGGGATACCCCCTCCGTCGCTCTTTGACGGGTCTATCCCATCCTCACCTGCAACAAACTGAACGATGAAGTTATGGCTATCCCTTACAGTGAGATCGTATTCCACGTGCAGATCTTGCAATGCATTCACAAGCCTGCGTTCCATGTAACCGCTGTGACGCGTGTGCAGAGACTTGTCCATCAGATTCTCACGCGAGTTCATGGCATCGAAAAAGAAGTCAAATGGATCAAGACCTTCCTTGTAACTATGATCGACGAATCCCCTTGCCTTTAATGCAATCTCACCTTCCTCGAAATGAGAGAGAGTTCTGTTTGTGAACCCTCTGTTTATCCTCTCGCCTTCTAGGGATTCTTGTCCTACAAAACCGCACATTTGCGTCAAGTTCACGTAAGAACCTCTTGCGCCTGTACGCGCCATTACTACTGCATTGTTCAAAGGAAGGTCAGCCTTCACGATCTCCGCAGCCATCTTAGATGTTTCATTTGTCAGCCTCTGGAGATCGCCTTCCAGGACTTCTCTGGGCGTAAGCCCGGGAAGCGGCTTTATCCTGCCCTCCTGCAGTTTCTTTATCATTGCATCTGCTTTCTTCTCGCATTCTTCGATAATTTCCCTTATCTTGTTTTGCGCCCTTGTGCTCAGGTCCTGGTCAGAAACAGACAGGCTAAATCCATGTTTGTACAGGTATGCCAATGAGAGGCGCGCCATCTTGTCTATAAAATCACGGGCAGTTTCCGTCCCCATATGTTCTATAACATTAATCAGCTTCCCGTTCATCTCGCCAAGAGAATTTTCGTCTATGACACCCTTCATAAGCCTGCCGTTCTTTATGACAACCCATCCATCGTGCGTGCATTCTTCCGGGTCACATTTGCAGCTTGCAAAGGACGACCTGTATGATATGTTCAAACCTTTTGGAAGTATAAATGAAAACAATTCCTTTCCGCTTATCGTATCTCCAACCTCTTCAATTTTATCCTCCATTCCTATGTCCATGAGAAGCATTGCAGCTGTTTTCCTGTCAAGCCTCGTACCGCTTCTTGTAAGGAGGTAAGAACCTGTTATATGATCCTGCTTGCCGCATATAATAGGATACCCATATCTCGGCGAGCGGATGTGGTTTTCCACTAACATGAGCATTTCTGCCTCGACCTGCGACTCTTCTGACTGGGGGACGTGCAAATTCATTTCGTCTCCGTCAAAGTCCGCGTTGTACGGAGTCGTGACCGTTATGTTAAGGCGCATTGTGCGATAAGGCATTATCTTCGCTCTATGCGCCATCATGCTCATCCTGTGCAGCGACGGCTGCCGGTTGAAAAGGACGATATCACCGTCCACCAGGTGCCTCTCAATTAAATATCCTTCGTCTATCTCGGACTCAATTTCTTTCTTATTTTCTTCTGTAATCTTCTTTCTCACGCCGTCCGGACGAATTACATAGTTTGCCCCGGGGTATTTTGTACTTCCTGCTTCAACAATTTTTTTCAAATGAGCCTTGTTGTTTTTGTTTACACGCACGGGAACTGTAAGCTCCTGGGCTATTTCTTGCGGGATACCAACCTCATTCAGGGATATCCTTGGGTCAGGAGATATGACTGTTCTTGCAGAGAAATTAACGCGCTTTCCGCTAAGGTTCCCTCTGAATCTCCCGTCTTTTTTGCCGAGCCTCTGGACGAGAGTTCTTAATGACCTTCCTGACCGGTGTCTTGCCGGAGGCAGTGTGGAAATTTCATTGTCCATGTATGTAGAAACATGATACTGCAGCAATTCCCATATATCTGCAATGATAAAGTCCGGGGCACCCAATTCAAGATTTTTCTTCAGCCTTTCGTTTATCCGTATAATATCGACAAGCTTATGTGTAAGGTCGTCTTCGCTTCTCTCGCCAGTTTCAAGAGTAATGGAGGGCCTCACAGTCACAGGCGGCACGGGAAGAAGCGTAATGATAAGCCATTCCGGCCTGCCTCCTTTTATTTTCAGCGTTGTTACATCCTCGTCTGTTATGTTCTCAAGCCGTTGCCTTACCTGCTCGGGGCTCAGTTCCGTGTTTGCACCTTCCCTGAATGTTGTCGGCTTGCTGAATGAAAGCTCTTTTTGCTTTGTGCCGCAATGAGGGCACTTGTTTATTTTTTTCTTTGACAAATCCACAAGAGGCGAGCGTGTTTGCTGCAAATCTTCGTCTCTTGCGAGAATTCTGGAGCATTTCCAGCATATGGACCTCAAGATTATGTAAATTTTCTTTCCATACAGCGGGTTAATCACAGGCTTGGTAAGCTCAAGATGGCCGAAATGGCCGAGGCATGAACCTACACTATTGCCGCAGGTTTTGCACCTGACTCCAGGAGACACAACGCCCAGGCGCAGATCTGAAATACCTCCCTCTATCGGGAATCCGTCCGGATCATAAAGCTCAGCCTGCTCAATCTTCATGGCTGACATTTCCTTTATCATCTTCGGCGAAAGTATGCCGAAGGAAATTCCTTTCAACGTCATTTTAACACCTACTTAGCTGCAACTTTGGCTTCCTCCTCGCTTTCTGTCTCTTCAGTTACTATTCTTGGCAAGACACCCATGCACTTTAATTCGTCCAGCATAAGCTTGAACGCGTAGGACATCTGGACGTATGACACGGAAGTCTTCTTGCATACAGGACAGTGCACCCTGCCGCGTATTTTGTCATCTACAGCAATAAGCCCGCAGCTGTTGCACACAGGAAGCTTTGAAGAGTCAGAGCTGAATCTTTCCTTCAAAAGCAAAGCGGTGCCGTGAGCTATAAGGCAGTCTTTCTCCATTTCCCCTAATCTCAAACCACCCTGCTTGCTTCTTCCTGCTGTAGGCTGTTTTGTAAGAAGAGTGACAGGACCACGTGCTCTTGCATGGATCTTGTCTGCGACCATGTGATGTAATTTCTGGAAGTAGCAGGGTCCCACGAGTATCTGCGCTTCGAACTGCTGGCCTGTTATACCGTCATACATCGTTTCTTTTCCATCATCCGAAAAGCCAAGATTTTCCAGGGTTTTTCTTAAAGCAGATTCACTGGTACTCGCTACAAACGGAGTCACATCAACAAAACTGCCAGTCAACGCCCCGACCTTTCCGGCAATAATCTCAATCAGCTGTCCTATGGTCATTCTAGACGGGATTGCGTGTGTATTCAGAATTACGTCCGGCACTATGCCATCGGATGTAAATGGCATGTCTTCCTCAGGTACGATGAGTCCAATTATTCCCTTCTGCCCGTGACGCGATGCAAATTTGTCTCCTAGTTCTGGAACACGGTCATTCCTGACCACAACCTTCACTATGCGCTCGCCTGATATCGTTTCTGTAAGAATAACATTATCTACTATACCTTCCTCGCCGTATCTGACTACCGTTGAAGTTTCTCTTCTGTTTTCAATGCCCATCATGAAGCTGGATTCCTGCGGGCCGAAGAATCTCAGCGGTGATATTCTCCCTACAATAACGTCTCCAGCCTTTACCTCGACTTCCCTGTTGATTATTCCATCTTCTGCCAGATTTCCATAGGATTCTTCTGTTCTATATCCGGACACAGACTTGTCCGGGATCTTTATTTCATCACGCTCTATTCCAAAGTACCTCTTTTCTTCTGTTGTATAAGTTCTGAAGAACATAGACCTTCCAAAACCACGCTCTATGCTTGCGCGATTGAATATAACTGCGTCTTCCATGTTGTAGCCAAAATAACTCGTTACTGCTATGATGATGTTTTGCCCTTGTAATATTCCCATGTGATGTGCGGTTGTTGTTGTTACCAACGGCACTTGCGGGTATACAAGCACATCGCATTTTGTTTCTGCTCTGCTAAAAAAATCACCGCTGTATATTCCCAGGCTTTGCCCGCTCATTTTTGCCCCGAAATTTACCCGGTCTCCTCTGTTATGAGGGGCAAACGGCACGAGAGAAGCAGATATTCCCAATATTGCAACAGGACTTACTTCAAGGTACTTCACCTTTCCGCTTATATCTTTCTCATAAAGTGCAACCATTGCATTGTTTTCTTCTTCCGCATCTATGTATTCTATAATACCTTCTTCAACAAGGTCATTCCAATTTATTTTTCCTTCCTTAAGATCAGCGAGATGCTTTTTTGTAAGCTTAGACTTTCCTTCTTCCACAACTATAAGAGGTCTGAGCAGCCTTCCAGGATCGGTATTTATATTAACTTCCTCAAAAATTTTGTCAATTCCAATCGATATATGTTTATGCAAAGCGCCTGAACGGCGCTTCCCAATTATCTTCTCTGCCAGTTTTTCAGGGGAAGAAACTTCGGCAACAAATATTCCGTCAAGGAATACTGCCCATCCGCCTTCAGGCTCCTTTTTTACAATATTGACAATCTCATTCTGGTCGGCCACTTGGGCAGGGTCTGAAAGGGTTGCCATCATAGCAAGGTATTTTCTAAGACCTATGTTTATCCCTTCAGGAGTTTCGCTTGCGCAGAGCCTGCCCCATTGCGTAGGATGAAGAGCACGGGCGCGGAAATGTTCCTGGGTCGAGCTTAGGGGTGATATAACGTTTCTCAAATGGCTTATTGTTCTGATGATATTTGTTCTCTCCAGCCTCTGGCAGACTCCTGTACGCCCTCCTATCCACTGGCCAGTTGCCATATGTGAACTGATACGCTTTGTTATGTACTCGCTCTCTACAATAGATTTTATATTCGGCATCTTTCCCCTTCGTACGAGTTTCTGATACGAATATACTATGCGCGACACAAGGCCGTATTTTCCCAAAAGAAGTGATCGCAGCAAAATCTCCATGAAATCCCCGACGCTCTTTATGCGCTTGAATGCATAATGGTCTATATCCTGCTCTCCAAGCCCCTCGATCGATACGCGAAGGAGTTTGCGGGCAACTTTTGCAAGATAATGCGCCTTTTCCAGCCGCACGCCAGGAACCTGCCCTATGTGCGGAAGCAGGTATTTGTCAAGAATGTCGTCCACTCTCTGCTTCTTGTATTGTTTTTGGGTTACTTTCATCCTTGTTGCTATGTATTCATAGGCTTCTTCCTTTGTGCGCACATCGCTTTCAACGATGTTGAAGAATATTTCTTCCATTTCCCTTCTTTTCTTTGATATGGCGTTTATGATATCTTCGTCTGTCTCAAGCCCTAAGGCGCGAAGAAGAATAACCAGTTGCATCTTTTTTACGCTGGCATAAGAAACTGTTATAGCTGAATCTCTTCTTTCAACCGTATGTTTTTGGACAAAGCCTGACACTTCGCTGTTAATCCTTGCTTTTTCGATGCCGCCTCTTATCTCAATAATGGGCCTGTTAGTTATAACCTCTTCCATCAGAACTATCACGCGCTCTGTGCCGTTTATGATAAAGTACCCTCCTGTATCGTCCGGATCTTCACCAGCTGCTATCAACTCTTCTCTGTTCAGTCCATTAATGGTGCAATACTTGCTCCTTACCATTATAGGCAGTTCGCCTATAGGCACTTCGTGTGCCTCCTGATCAACACCGTTAATGCTCGGTATCATTTCAACGAAAATCGGGGAGGCGTAGGTCAGGTTTCTCAGCCTTGCCTCGCTTGGAGTTATCTCTCTTTTTGCGCCGTCTGCCTCTATGACAAAGGGTTTTAAGAGCCTGACCTTACCGAGCTTGATTTTGAATTCTGCGATGTCCGGAATCTCTAATTCTATTTCGCCAACTTCATCAATAATCTTCTGCAACCGGTTTTCAACGAAGTCATTAAATGACTTTATCTGGTGATCTGACGTGCTGACAGATTGCAAAAAAGCCTTAACCATTTCCTGCATCGAAAATCACATCGCGCGTGCTTAGTGCAAACTGCTCGTGCGAATGCAAAATGCAAGTTGCAGCAGCAACTTGCCATTCACTTGCACGAGCCATTCGCCTTTAACGCGCATACACTCACGTACCTCACTCCTTTCACCAAAACACAAATCACGTTCAGGCGACAATTCTATAATAATAATATTCTCCGGCTGTCGGCGAATTTCTCGTTATTCTTATGACGTCTCCCCTCTTCGCTCCAAGCGCCTTTGCAGCAGGATCTTCTTCCATTATCTTTGGCAGCTGCTTTGACTTGATGCCAAAATTTTCCAGCAGTTGTATCTTCTCGTCTTCTGGAAGAAGTTCGTGCTTTGGCACAAGCCTGCTTGTAAAAATATTGATTTCTTCCTGCATCGAAACACACCTCACATTTCGCTGCAGCGAAATGTGCATTCACTTTTCACCGCTATAACTCTATCGTGAACTGCTAGCTCGCTGGAATCTATCGCGCGCAGCTAGCTCGCATCGTTTTTGCAAAAGTTCACTCGCACGCTGCGCTTGATGGGCCCGACGGGATGTCCCGCATAGAAGTTGCTTCGCAACTTCACACGCCTTTGAACCCGCGACGCCCGGCTTGCTTTCCTTTCGTCATCAGCGGCTTTCGCCTCAGATCTTTTATCTTCCGATAAAAGGCCGGCGCTCTGCCAGGCTGAGCTACGGGCCCGTTTGTAGGTTTATGTGCAAATATCATATTAAAAACAAGCACGCCAGCCCAGAACACCGACCTTTGTTAATTCCGGTAAGTATGAAAGCGCCTCGGCCGGGAATTTCGCAGATCCCTTTCGTATTATGCGTTCCAAAGGAACGCTCCCTTTTCTTTGGGACATACAAAGACCTTTCTTTTCGGGAAAAGAAAGGGATTTGTTTCGAACCCGGGTCGTGGCCGTGACAGGGCCACATGCTAGACCGCTACACCACCGAGGCACGAGGCAAAATGACGCGCTCGGTAGAGATAGCTACATCTGGATTTAAAATTTTATTCGAGTTAGAAAATGACCACTTCAAGCAACCACCGGAGGCAAGACGACCTTTTTCATTGATTACTCAAATATTTAAGCTTCATTCAAGGGCTTTGAAAGCAGTTTAACCTTTTGGTACAACGAAAAATACTGCTTGGGGAGAGGCACCTCAATACCGATACAAGGAGAACAAACCTCTACCTTCAGGTAGAGGTAATACAGGTTTGTTCTCCGGTATGATAAGCTTCAAGAAAACACATGCTTTAGCATGTGGTTTATACAGAAAGCTTATCACATTCATCTCGATTCTGGCGACACGACATGGCAGAAATGATTAAATAAAGACTTTTCTACCAAGACGACTGGATTTATTGTCAAACAACAAATAAATACCGATAATATATTTGTTGTTTGCAATACAATGAGGAACGAAGTTCCTCATGTACAGCAGAAGCCATGCTTCTGCTTGTATGGGAAACAAGTTTATGATATCGGGATTATTAACTTGTTTCACCATAGAATCTATTGTCCGCAGTTTTCAGGGATAAACAATGTTGCAAACATCTGGTATGAAGGAGGATTTCCTGTCAGCAAGAAACCATCTACCCGCAATTGAATTTCACACTCTTCTTCAGGCAAAGGAACTCGAAGATCGCGGCTTCCTCCCCAGAACGGGTCTCTTTGGTAATTTTGCCTTTCTTCAGGCAATATATTGATAGTATCTCCGACCTTCAGAGGGCCCAGGGGCCCTCTAGGAGTTGAACAAGCGGATGGATATCGTAATTCCATATTACTTCCATCTGCAGTAGTAAGATAGGCATCTCCTATGATTCTAAAATGAACAATATGACAATCAGATCCGCCTGTTCGAAGTTTATAAGGTTCTTGACCACCCGACAGGTTTACTTCTTTTGCATATCCGCTTAGATTACTTTCTGCTGCGCAGAGCTCTCCTGTATATGCGTTCATGGCAAATCCAGATGGAAGGATGGTTCTGATTTCTTCTGTCTTGCCTGGCAATAGAGCCAGAAGCGAAGCGAATACAGATGCAATGCCTCTCATGTCAAAACCTCAATTATAAAGTGGTTGGCAGCGCCGTGAGGTTCCCTGCTGTTCGCAAGTAAAGCCCACATCGCTGGAGGGATTCACTTCTGTGTTCGGATTTCCCGGCCATTTCCTTCATTCTGTATAACAACTGCGATAGCAGTTTGGAAGCCTTTCTTTTCCCAGGGGTTTTCTTTCGCGAAAGAAAAGGCCTATGGGAACAGGTCTAGCCCCTCCGCTATGGCCGCCAACCACAAAAAGAATGCGACAAAAGGATTTAAGGTTTCTGGCAGAGTACAATCAATGGAAAGAATGCATGTTGATCCTAGAGAGATAGAGAGAAGACTGGAAGGAATGAAAGTGTATTCATTCGCGTTTTTGGGCGCGGGCATAGCGGGGGACAGCGGCCCGATGGAGGAATACCGCAGAAAGGTGAGTGAAGAATGTGCCCATATCCGTTACCTTCTGGACAGTCTTGATAACTCCGGTTTTCCCAATAAGGACAGTCTGAAATCCTTCAGAAAAGTGTTGTCGTCTGTCGAGGAGCAATTGGACTCATATCGTGAATTAATAGCAGCGCGGTAGAAACGGCGAGCAAATCATAACCCTTCATGGGCACCAAAGTTAAATACCTTGCTTATTAATATTCTGTGAGTGATGTTATGTCGCTGAGACCAGCCCGCTGCTACAGGACTGTCCACAGGCCCTACACGCGCATGAGCACGACAAAGCCCAGAAAAAGCTATGTGAAGGGCGTGGCAAAGCCGAAGGTTCAGCAATATCAGTCAAGGGGAGTAAGGCCTGAAAATTTCCCAGAAGTTTACCATCTTGTTTCCCAGGCTAATGTCCAGATCAGGGAGAATTCACTTGAGGCTGCCAGGATGCTGGTCGTAAGATCCCTGGAAAAGAACATAGGGCCTGCAGGATTTTTCTTCAGATTGCGCGTTTATCCGCACCACGTTCTGCGCGAGAACCCGCTGGCAACGGGCGCAGGCGCGGACAGATTTCAGCAAGGGATGCGCCAGAGTTTTGGAAAACCCATTGGAGTAGCAGCACAGGTGAAGAAAGGGCAGACGATAATGGAGGTGCGTGTGGCAAAAAACCATGCGCAATTCGCAAGAAAATCATTGAACGGAGCCAGATACAAACTTCCTGTAAAATGCAAAGTTGCAGCGGCGCAAACGCTCTGATGAGACTGATAAAGATTTATAAAGCAATAGCTCACTGCAGTTCGTTAACATAAAGCTTTAAGATAGCTTGTTTCGTAAGGTGCAGTACTGTTTTATCTTTTGAGAGGGTGATAAGGTGAAGCCTACGAGATTTGAATATACAAGGATAATATCTGCACGCGCTCTTCAGATAGTCATGGGAGCGCCTGTTCTTGTGAGCACAAAAAACAACGATCCGAAGCAGATAGCAAGGGAGGAGTTTGCGGCAGGCGTGCTGCCGATAGTTGTCAAGAGACCGGAGAAGGAACATATATAGTGCCTGCATATGAATGGATGTTATTAAGGGGTCGGCTCACAGAAACTTTTATAATCTGTTCTTCAATACTAAATACTATGCGTATAATGTTAGTTCCTGGAAATCAAAATGCAGATGTCCATTCTGAAATCTGGTATCCTTGGATAAGAAAACAATTAGAAGATTTAGGATTAAAACCCATTGCCAAGAATATGCCAGATGCTGATTTGGCAAGAAAAGAGTATTGGCTTCCTTTTATTGAAGAACAGTTAGCTGGAGATGAAGATTCTATTCTAATCGGACATTCTTCTGGTACAGTTGCTGCGTTAAGATATGCAGAAAATCATAAACTTCAGGGTATTATCCTTATTAGTGCCTATCATACTGACCTTGGAGATGAACATGAAAAAGCAAGCCATTATTTTGACGAACCTTGGCAATGGGACAAAATAAAACAAAATGTAAAATGGATAATTCAATTTCACTCTTTGAATGATCCTTATATTCCTATTGAAGAGGCACGATATGTAGCGGAAAAATTGAATACGGAATATCATGAATATCAAGATCAAGGACATTTCAGTTCTGACGTTGGCAAGAACGAATTTCCAGAGCTTTTAGATGCTCTTAAGAAGATGTTAGATAAAAATAACAGCGATTAAAAGACTGCGCAACCTTGTAGGTTGCTCCGTCCAAATTTTTGATTTCGCTAAAACTTCTTTTAATCGCATATGCTAAGTGCAATCAATTACACCAGCTTATTCTTGTGCAACATCAACGGTTTCAAAACCCATTACTTTATCTAAATCTTTTGTAGATATTTCAAGTCCAAAATTATGGTCTCCTGAACCAAAAATTACACGCATCCGAGATTTTTTATTTCGTCCAGCGATTGCGCGAGATGAACTTGGTATTCTTCCTTTTTCTCAGGGTTATAGTACCAGACAAGAAAAACTTCTGTAATAATTTCTGTAAGGTCTATGGATTGATCAACAGCATGCTTTACTTCGTCTGTAAGATTGTGGATAAGAATATCTGAAGGATTGGATATGTCTTCAATTATGCTTTCTTCGATGATATCAAAAAGCTTGCTGCCGCCAAAGGCAAGAACGCTGTAATCTTCCGTTTCTTCTGTGAACATGGTAATTTTTTTATCGCCGCATAAAAAGGTCCTTGTAGGGGTGAATTTTGGGACGGTTCTGTTCACAAGAACCAGATGCGCATAAACAACTTTTCCAAAATCATCATATGCGATGGTTGCTTCGGCGAAGCCAAGATAGCTTAGCGCAGGAAAACCACCTGCTGTAACCTCTTCCCCGCTAAAAACATATCCGGCTTCTTTTACAACATTTCCATCCACTACGCTGCTTTCAAAATTCTCCAGCGTGACGGGCTGGTAGTGGCTTTTCAGAAGGCTTACTGAAAAACTTTCAGTAAATCCTTTCTCTGCAATAAAACCAAGAACAAATATCGCAAAAAGAACCGCTATGATGACGATTGTTGCAAAAATCAAAAGTCCTTTTACGTATTGTTTTACGTATTGCATAGAATAATTATGACCAAACAGCAAATAAAGAATTTTTGCGTAGTCACCCGGCATGGTTTGTACAATAGACCTTTCCCCCTCTCTTAACTGCATGCCTGAGGCAGACATGCCCTCCGCATTTCGCACATTTTAACCCGCTGGTGGTATATTCTCTGCAGACTGCACACAGGTTCGCAGGAGACTCTTCTTTCTTCATCATTCCGGACCTTTTCCTGAATGCAGTTAAAATGCCGACAAGCACGACAGCAACGGCAGCAGCAAGAACAGCGAGGACTATAGTCGAATCACTCTGCGGCTGCACCTTACTGCTTATAGATTGCGAGCCTTCCTTGGCAGCAGCTGCGGCAGACTGGTAATCACCTTCTATCAGGGCTTTCTGCGCCTCCTCCAGCTTTCTCTGTGCAGCTGTAGCGTCCTCTCCGCTTGCTAGTGCTTCCCTTATAAGTCTTTCAAGCTGCGATATCAAAGCAGAGGCATCTGCGAATGTCGCACATTCACGTGTTTCTGCCTGCTGAATACACGCAAAGCTGGTTTCTGCACCGCACCTGTAGACAAAGCGGCTCTGAATGCTGCTCTGGCATACGCTCCATTGACCATCTTCTCCACAATCAGACGGACAACATACCTCTTCAACAACAGTCTGCTTACAACTTTCACCAACATACTCTAATCTATTTCTTTTCCAGTTATCGCCTGCTTGCGCACATTCAGACCACGGACCTGGAAGTGAACATCCTTCCTGTACACGAGGATCTTTAGGATTGGCGCACGTTCCAGCACTGCCGATGCTACCATTGGAAATAAGCGATATTATGTAGGAGTCTTCATCGGTTGCAACAGCATCTCCGGAAGGCAGCGGGTAAAGGTCTATGCCGCATAAATTATCTATCGGAACTCTTCCGGCAATTACATCCTTTGCAAGCTGCACGTCTTCTTCTGTTACATCATCATCATTGTTGACATCGCCCCTCAGCGAGCCTGAAAAACATGACACCACATTTGCAATTTCTGGATCTGCGGGGTTGCTGCAGGTGCCTGCGGTTGCATTTTCTGAAATTATTTTTTCTATAGCACCCACGTCATTTACATTTACGATACCGTCACCTTCGTGAGGGCTTATATCTATACAGCAAATGTTTTCGGGGGTGTTCATCAGACCGGAAACTATCTGCAGTGCAATATCCTTATCCCCGGATGTAATTCTGCCATCACTATTAACATCACCCCTCTTTGACGATACACTGCACGAAACACATTCGTAGCTTTTTACACATCCGTTACTGTCGTAAACAGGAAGCAGAGGACCTGTACATTGCGGCTGGCCGGGCGGTGCAGGACATTGAGCCTGTTTAACAGCAGCTAAAGCAGCGAAAACACTTGAGAAATTGTTTATATCGGCAGAAACCTTATTCAAATTAACATCAATCCCAGCTGTGGTATAAAATCCGCTTTGAAGCCACTGGCCTGACGAATATTTCCATATCTTTATGGATTCTTCTGAAAGTCCTGCAAGTGCAGATTCAGGGTAGCGGATGTGCAGGAGAAGTTTTGAGAATGTGCCTGTAGAAACAGCTTCCACAGAATCCAAAGCTACATAGCCCAGTGGCGGCTGCGGAGACGAAGCATCCTTTAAGGCAAAGGATTTTCCCTGCAAATCTACCAAAGAGTTTCCTGTTACAAAGGAAGATGCATTGAGCTCAGAAGCACTGTCAGCGTATATTGCGAAAAGCGGAGACCTTGCCTCTATAGTGTTTGCAAGCGCTTTTGATCCGACAAGATTTAGTGCGTTTTCAGCAGCGGTTATGGTTGCTCCTGTGATATCGATGTCTGAGTTTGAAAGTGCTATTCCATCAGACTTGAATCCAGAAGATGAAAAAACACCCCCTTGAATAATTCCATTCGAGCTTATTATCGAAACACCGTCAGAGAAACTTCCCTTTGAGTTTGCCTTGTCGTCTGTTTCCGTATACGAAGAAGAAAGAGCTATTCTTATAGCAGGCGAACTTGAGCCGCTTGTGTTTGCTTCATTTCTGCTTATTGAAACAGAAGAGCTCTGGTCTATAACCAGGGCAGGCGAATTCGACGAAAGAGTGAGTATGAAATTCCTGCTTACTACGGACTGGCTAGCCCCGGAGATTTTTATTCCATGGCTTCCTTTCTGCTCTGCTTTCACATAGTTTCTCTCTACGTTGGATCCTCTTCCAACGACAGATATTCCATGCGAATCTTCCCCTTTCGTGGTTATAACATTTGAAGACAAGGTTGACTGAGAATCAGATGCAAGAATTCCGTAAATCCTCACACCGTTTGTTTCAATTGCATTTGCAGTAATCGTGCCGCTGCTTGATTTGTACAATTTAATGCCTGCTTTTGGATCAACAACGGATCCGGAACCGCTTGCATTAACATCGTTGCTTGCAATCAGGAACGAAGAGGAGTTTTCCACCCTTATTCCTGTGTTGTATCCTCTTAGTTTTACATTTCTGATCGTAAATCCCACTGCGTTATCAGCCTTTATTCCAATACTGCTGTTTCCTGCGAGGATATATTTCCCCCCATCAAATGTCACCCCGCTTCTTATTTCATAGCACTTTCCGTTCTGGTTCGAATTTAGCGTTGTATCGCGGTCTACTACGATACATGGCGGTTGCGGACATACGTAACCAATAACGCAGTTATTATCGTCATACTGCGGTTGTGCGTTTCCATAAGCGCACTGCGGCTGGTTTGGAGGTGCATTGCATCCCTGGTCAGGCGGGGGCGGAAGAACGGGAGGCGGCGGTATGGCAAATCCTGTTTCTCTTTGATCAGGCAGAATGGAAATAGCAAACACCAGGATAATGATCAGGGCAAGTATAGCTACGTAATGCCTTACGATCTCGTCTTTTCTGTGCATGCTACTTTCTTGCATGACTATATGTGTTTTGGGATTATAAATTGAATTGCTAATCCATGCTGTATATCTGGACGTGCTTCACTCCTGAAAGGTCCACTACAGAATCCTCGTCTACGATTTTTTCTTTTACGAGCAATTGCACTATCTCATTGCCAATTGCGTTGATGTGAGAATTTCCTCTTATAAATTTTTTAACTATTTGTAGAATTTCCTTTCTGCTGGATTCGCGCTCAAAATAGAAATCTTTTTCCACAGATATCTCGACACCTTTGTGCATGACTTTCTTTCCTACGGCATCTTTGTCAGCTATCGCGAGTATGCGCATACCGCCGCTCTCATGGATTTTATAGCAGAACATAACTTATGTTTGGGCGAATTTATTTAAGGTAAAACATCCACAGCCCTTCTGACTTTCATGGAGAACTCTGCAGGAACTTTTCCTTCAAAAGAAGTCTCGCATCCGCGGTACTTACCTACACGCCTCAGGACTTCACATTCTTTAAGCGGGGAGGTGGTCTCTACTTCCTCGCCATCCCTAACAAACCTGAGAACATACATGTTTCCATTCCATGCCCTTGAAACGTATAAAATTCCTTTATCCATAAAATCATTTACCCTCCACAGATCTCATCACTCCGCAGGCCTGGCACTTGAGCATGTGAATGCGCCCCACTTTAACAATATCTGTATCAGGCTTGCCGCATTCGGCGCATAAAACAAATTCTTTCACGTAATATCCCATCCTTTTCCTTATTGCGTCAGCGGAGAATTTTCCCTGCAGAAACAGCTGGCCCTTGTCCACGCTTCCAGGAACTGCCAATTCGCGGTAAAGATATTTTGCAACGCTGTTCTGGTCGCGCCGCATGTATTTGCACAGGTCTGCAAAATTCTTTACAGTAGTTCGCTTGCCTGCTATCTGCACGGCAGGCTCTGGAAGCTCCCATCTGCCCTTCTCCTCTGTCTTTGGAAGCCTGTCCAGAGCCCGCTTGAGAAGCTCTTCATAGGATTGCATAAAGAGTTTTAATTGCGATTAATTTAAATACATAATCAGATACTTAGTTTAAGGCGAATTGTATGAAGCTTACAGCACAAATAAAAAAAGGCGAAAAATATTATGTAGCGAGATGCCCTGAGTTAGGCGTGACAACGCAGGGAAAGACAGAGGAAGATGCTAAGAGAAATCTGAAGGAGGCGGTGGAATTGCATCTGGAAGCCATGGTTAACTATATGATTGAGCACGGCAAGGTGCGCATTGAAAGAGGGAAAATAATCGAAGCCTAATAACGGTCTGGTGCTTTAATGAAGCTTCCTGTTATTTCTGGAAGAGAACTGATTAAAATTCTGTACAAGCATTTTGGATTTCGTCCTATAAGGCAGAAGGGAAGCCACGTAACTATAACAAATGATAGGCGCTTTGCTACAGTTCCGCTTCACAATGAGCTTGACGTCGGAACATTGCAAGGAATTCTAGAAGATTGCGGAATATCACGAGAAGAGTTTCTAAAAGTTTACAGCGAAAATTAGGCTATCGCGAATATGCATCTTTTTTCTTGTCACCCCTCTTTCCTGCATAGGGCGAGTCCTGCTTTTGATAGGCTTCGGCTCCACGGAACCCTGCATAAGCTGAACGCGAGAATGCAGCTTCATCCCCTATGCCTGCCGGACCTGCGTACGGGCTTTTCTTGCCTTGCTCTTGCAGAGCAGAAAACGTCTCAGGCTTCCACTGTAAATTCAAATATTTCTCCTTGAATTTCTCGAAGTCGCCGATCCAGTTTATGAACTTGGGTGCAGAGGGAGGGATGCCTGTTGCGAATTTCCAGAGCAGCCTCGGACTCTTCGGGTCGCTGATGTCGAAGGCATAGAGATGGGCGTCCCACGATCCTATGTACATGATATTCCCGGAAAACACAGCAGGTGATATGACAGGGCCTGCTGTCTGGAATCTCCAGATAAGCCTTCCATCTTCCGGATTCAGTGCATATATGTTTCCATCGCAGGAGCCCGTGTATGCTACTCCATTGTGAATTACCGGGGTGTTTGATATCACAGTGTCACCAGTCGTGTATTTCCAGTTTTGCGAGGCGTCTTTGAGGGACAGTGAATAAATGTTCCCGTTGAGCGAGCCTGCGTAGATGTTTCCCTTTTCTATTGTTGGAACAACAAGCGAGGATTCGATGCTTTCCTTCCACAGAATCTTGCCTTTGTCATCGCAGAGATAGAGCCTGCTGCTCCACGAAGGTATGATAAAGACAAACTCATCGACGTCTACGGCATTGACAAATGTGCATCCGTTGGAAAGAAATTCCCCGTCAGGCGTGGCGAAGGCAGCTTCGTCAGGCCAGTGGTCAATATTGACTTTCCACAAGACTTTGCCTTCAGGCGAGATGCACTGGTAATTTCTTTCGACCCAGGAACCTACGAAAACGTTGCCGTTGACGATGCTGGAAAGAACAACGGCAAGACTTCCAAGGTGTTTCTGCCACAACAATTTTCCACTCGTGTTCTCAAGACAGTATAGATTTCCATCAGTCGAGCTTATGAACAATTTGTTATCAAAAAGGCGGGGCGTGTTGAGGATTTTGCCGCTTGTGCGGAACTCCCAGATAAGCCTGCCATCCTTCGGGTCCAGGGCGTAGCAATATCCGTCAAGAGAGCCTGTATAAAGAATGCCATTGAAAATCACCGGCGAGCTTATCCCAACAATTCCGCGACAGCGGAATTTCCAGTTCACTGACGCGAGCTTCTTGTCGATAGAATAAATGTATGAATCAGACGCGCCGAAATAGATGTTTTTATCATCCACAAAAGGCACGCACGCTATGCTTCCGCCAGGCTCAAGGCTGTCAAGCATCTTGAGAAGGTCGGGCTCTGCAAGACCCTTTGTATCTATCCCTTTATGCATGAAATTAAAACGCAGTGAATGGATTTAAGATTCCATTCACCACAGGCAAATCATTTAGCAGATTTTGGGAGATTGCCTGTTATTTCCAGTGTAACCGGCAGATTGATTTTCAGATCCTTTATTTCTTGTGTTCTTTTCCTGAAGTTCAATATTGCTATCCCTGTTATTTCACCTGTTTTTTCATCAATTCGTTCTGATATCCCTTCATTCACATCCCTAAAATAGCCTTCTGTGTATTCACCTATGTTTATCTCCAGGAAGTCGCCTTCTTCATCATAGTATATCTGCATTTGTCCTTTCATGATATTTTCACCACAAAGTAGGCTGTTATGATTAAGATTTCATTTACAGACTCACCAATAGCCTGTAAGATTTTTCTATCCTCGCAACAGCAGGAAGGCCTTTTATTGCAAGCCTTATTCCTTTATGGCCGCCTGTCGCGTGTATAAGTTCAGGCCTTCCGGATTTCCTGCAGACGCATACTATAGTTTCTCCCCTGATTTCATCTCCGGTATCGGTCAGTACAGTCATCCTACAACACCTTCCTTCTCCAGATCACGCATTATCCGCGTAACTAAATCCCAGTCCAGGTTCAAATCGCTGGAAATCTGTGAAGGAAACCCCTCTTTGTTTTTCTTCAGCCACCCCAGTATTTCCTTTCTTGCTTGTTTATAATCAGCCTTTCTTATAGCTACAATCCTGATGCTCTGCAGTTTTTCTCTCACCGCTTCGCGTATAAGCTCGGAGGCAGAAATAAAATAACCTTCTTCGACCAACCTTTGCACCTCAGCTTCCTCCCTTTCGGCCAAACGAACTCCGAGCATCTGGCTTGCCATAATGATCACTGTTAACTATTGCTAACAGAAGCATTTAAAGTTAACTATGGTTAGCGTCACCGCGCCCCCGCCGCTTCCCTCTCGATGCGTTCCCTTTCTTTTATTGCAAAGGACTCCTTTCCGTGATATGATGCCATAATTTCTTCAGCTAACGCTTGCGCAGCCTTCATCCTGCTCCTGAAGCTTCGCCTGTACGTGCCCTGGCAAAGTAATCTCAGCGTCTTATCCACACGCCTCTGGGGAGCTGTGACCACAGCTTCACGTGCAACTATAGATCCCATTTGATACGTGATTATCTCCTCCCTTGGTGCCGCACTCTCGATTGCCCTGACCAAAATCTCAACAGGATTCTTGCCCTCTTTCTTTTCTATTATTTCAAATGCCTTCTCTACGGTCTTAAGTGCGTTGTAGAAAGAACCGCCCATAGGACCTGATGTTATTTTATGTTTTTTCCCGCTGTGACCGGGAACAATAATGTGCAAGGCAAGCCTTTCAGCTATATGAGCCTTTGATTTGTGAAACGGATTCCGAAGCCTGCCGGCGTTTCTGGGTATTAACGTCGGGTCGGTATTTACATACGATTTCAAGCCAGGATCCTTCACTTCAGCAGAAGGTTCCCACCTTCCAAAGAGCTTTACAGGTATCTGTGTCCGCGCTCTCGTCTCCTTAGCAACAGGTGCAGCCTTGACATCCTTTACTTTTTCAACCTTTCTTCGCATACGAAAACCCTGTCAATTTTTACTACGCAACCTATTAAGCTTATAGTGATGCAAGGAATACAAGAATGAGCAAAGCTCATTCTGTACATGATGAACCGAAGGTTCATCATGTACTGGAAAACTTTCAGTTTTCCATGTACAGCAGGAACTTCGTTCCTGCTTGTAAATCAGTATACAATACTTCCTTGCTCACTATCTTCGAAGAACCTATGGTTCTTCGAGACCTCAAAGAACAAAGTTCTTTGAAGGTATGTGAAACCACAGGTATGATATCCTGTTTATTT
>JACPJV010000016.1 GCA_016187395.1 Candidatus Aenigmatarchaeota archaeon | reverse complement strand
CCTACCTGCACTTGCCTGCGCCGCCTGCTTTGAAGATGCCTTTTATCTCGCTTTCAGTGAGGGCCCGGTTGTATATCGTGAGTTCATCTATGGTTCCGAGAAAGAAGCCGTTGGAATTTTCAGAATCGCTGATGCTCTGGCCGCCGAACGAGCCTATGAAAACAGGCCCCTTTTTCACGTCTCCACGCACGTACTGCACGTCCCTTGTATCAGGGTATTCCCTTATTTCTCTCATCTGATACCCTTCCGGATTTCCGTTAATCCAGAAAACCAGTTTGTCGTCATTTTCGCGCATTACGACCACATGATGGCTCAGACGGCCTATTAATGGATTGTAGATGTTGGTCCATCCTGATGCTGCGTTTATGCTGAAATACAGCTCGCGGGTATAGCCTGTCGCGATTGCGCGCCATTTGGTCTGAAAAGCAAATCCATCAATTTGTGCTGACGGCGCGTTTTTGTCTACAATTCCCTGCGATATGATCGTGGCATAGGAGCGCGTTTTCTGCGGGGTTATCCACGCCTCTATGGTCCACGTGCCGCTGCCGCTCAGGCCGGGTCCTTCTCCGAGTTCTATATAATCGTCTATGCCGTCGAATACAAACCCCTGCCCTACAATGCCTGTTCCGAATGTTGCGCCGTGGATTATGCCGTTGCTTTTTCCTGTGATATCATCTGCGTTCCCGTCTCCAGGCCACCAGCCAATGATCCCGCCGGGAGGTTGCACGCATTTTCCTGTCACGTTCGTTCCTGTTGCAGACGTCCCTGACGAAGCCACTGTCATCAGTTTTGTTGCTGATGACTTCGCGCCTTTGTTGTCAGTCACCGTAAGATTCACAGAGAATGTCCCTGCAGACGCGAAGACACGCTGAACTGTCTTTCCGCTGAGAATTGCAGATCCTATTTTCCAGCTGTATGAAGAGATGAAACCGTCAGAATCGCTTGATTGGGAAGCGTCAAAATTTACAGCGCCTCCGGCCTTCGGATTTTGCGGCGAGTATGTAAATGCGGCTGAAGGGGGCTCGTTTGTTGCCTGTCCGTCTCCTGCCGGCGGCTGCTCCGGCGGCTTCCACAGATTCATGGCTGCCGCTAGGATGATAATGAAAATTACAAGCGCGATGATAACGCGGATCTTGCCCATGCAATATTTTTGCATCGCTTTTGTAATAAAGGTCTAATCCTTCTTGTTTCCTGCTGTCGTGCCCAGCATCGTGATTTCTATTTTGGTCATGCTAGGAATTTAGAAAGAAGCGGATAAAAAGAGTTGCAAGGAATCAGTTCTGCTCTGTTCCATATAGATGTATGGCCCTAAATGCTCTGAATGTCCTTACAGGATGCAAAAGAAAATATCCAAGATGGGCAACAAGCAGTTCAGGGTCTGCTCTATCAGAAGCCTCCTTCAATTCATCAAGATTGGTATCAGCCAGACGGATTCTTGCCCTATCAGCGAAAACTTCACGAGCCGATGCTTCTGCGGTTGATGATTCCTTGTAAGCAGCTGCAACTCCATTGAAGACCCTGCTGATAACGGAATAATATTCTCTTACGCTTTCCATAGAGTCTGTGTAGTAGAAAAGTTTTTATACCCTTTCACGCATCTCTTCTCAGTCCTTCTTGTTGCCTGCGCCTGTTATGAACGCAACAGCCGCCGCAAATACAATTATTATAAGCACTATTGCAGCTGCGTCGTCCGTGAATCTTACAAAAAGCCCGCCGAGCGCCACAAAAAATATGAGTATCGCGAGCCCTATGAAAAATACCAGCACAGCCTTGTTGTCGCCGATTTTCTCAAGACTCATTCCTGTCATTCCCATGAACAAAACTAGAACCAAAATACCTGCAATTACCATCGCAGCTATGCCGAAGATATTGACGAAAAAATCTGCCAGGAACGGCCCCCCAAAGCCTACGACGAAGAATCCAAGCACGATGGAAACCACGGCGCTCACGCGCATGTCGTCTCCGAGCACCTTTGTTTTTGCCAGTATCCCGAAGGTTATCGCAAATATAAAGATCCACGGCAGCAGAAACCCGAAGAAGCCTAATTCATTGAGGTTCGAAACCATGATCTCGAAGGGGTTTGCCATGGTAGGTATTGTCAGGAACCTGTATAAATAAATATCGAGAATCCAGAAAAAATTAGCCTCCTGCCTTCTTTGGCTGCGCTTCTTCTCCCTTGTCTTCCTTCACAATCATCCATACTGCCAGTACGATGACTACAAAGACTATTATCAGCGACACAAGCGCAGGGCTGAATAATATCGAGAACCCTAAGCCGCTTGCCGCGCCTACTGAAAGGAACCACAGCACGACTCCTATGACAATGAGCACGACCAGTACCCCGCCTTTTGCAATATCGCTGGGGCCCTTGCCGACCATTCCTATGAACAACAGTATCACTAAAATGCCTGCGATTATAAGCGATGCCCCCCCGAATATGCTTATGAAGAAATTAGCGAGAGAAGGTCCTGCGAATCCTACTGTGAAAAATGCGACCACAAGCGCTATGGCAATTGAAATGCGCTTGTTCGCCTTTCCAAACAGGTCTACCTTTGACAAAATTCCATAAGTAACAGCAAACATGAACAGCCACGGAAGCAGAAACTGGAAGAATCCCAGGCTTTCCAGGATTGCAACGACATCGCTGGAAACAGGAGTTACCATTTTTACACCTCACTTTAGTTTGAACAGGTATATGTATTTAGCCTTGGGGGGTTTATAAAAGTGACGCCAGATCGGTGTTATTGGGTTAGATAGTTGTGCTCTTCTCTGACAATCGGATATATTCGCTGTCCCCGATAGGAAATGTATTCTATTTGCTCTGTTTGTGATGGAGGTAATGCTGTGGCAGAAACTTTTATTCTCTTGCCCCTAATTTGGCGGACTAAATCCTTATTTATTGATGTCCTCCGAAGTCCAATGGATCCGCCATCTTCCAGATCCAGGAAAGTCCAGCATTTTATTTCTCTTATTCCGGCTACCCTGTAGTGTGCTGAATGCATTTTATTCCCTCACGCCTCTCTCCTGACTACTCGTGAAAGCCTTTCAATGCCCTTTGCAAGCTCTGGCAGGTATTGCCTGAATGCCTTTTCCAGTCCTCCTACCCGTGCTTCAAGATCGTCCATTTTTGCAGCCAGGTCAGAAGGCACTTCTGCTGTCTCGTGTCTCTCTTGCTTTAGCATTGCAACCTCGCTGCGCAATTGTTCAAACTCATCCTTCATTATCTTAAGCTCGCTTATGAATTTCTCGAATTTCTCTTCCAGAACGCTCTCCACTATATCTTCCACGTACTGTTGCTGGTCTTCTCCGTCTTCCTTCTCAGGCGGCTCTTCCTGGGAAGGTTCAGGCAGTGGTGGCAGCGGTTCAAGAACGTCAGGCGGCCTGTAAGCCATCCTGGACGGGCGCCTTGGCTCTCCTTTTGCAGGCTCAGGTTCCTCACGAAATTCTTCAGGAGTTTCCGGCTGCGGCTGGGGAGCAGGCTCCGGAGTAACGCCGCTTTTTACAACCTCCAGGATTGCCTTCTCTATCTCGCCAAAAGAGTATCCCTGTGCCTTCAGTTGTTTTATGATATCTCGCTCAGAAAAGCCGTGGCTTACCATAGCCTTTACTTCTTCAACAGGAACAGGCCTTTCTGCCATCGTAACCGACCTCACCTTTCTCTGCAGAGAAAGGTGCATACATCTAGACACACCTCACGTTTTCCTGCAGGAAAACGTGCATACACTCACGCACCTCTCGTTTCACTGCAGTGAAACGAGCACTCATTCGTACCTATACTCCTCTAAAGGCATACTAATCTTCTTCAGATCCCTCCTTGACAGCCAGAAGCAGTTCTGCCATCTTCTCAACCTGCTTCAGCTCTGACTTCGTTGCCATTCTCTCAGATAATCTTGACATTCTTTCGGCAGAAGCCTTTACGCCCTCAACAGCAGCCAGAAGATTCTTTGCATCAGTTTCCATATGCTTCAATCTTTCTTCATACTCCTGGTTCTTTTCCACTGCATTTTTCTCAAAGGCATTGATGCGGTTTTCAACCATCTCCAGCCTGTCCTCCACGTCACGAAGTCTCCTGCCGTCTTCAGCCAGACGCCTCATAAGTTCCTGCATTTCATAAGTCACAGCGGTCTGCAGCTTTGCCATGTTATGATTATAGCTTTGATTTATATAAAGAAAGGGTATTTCCTGCTATTCGTCGTATGTTATCTGCTCTAAATCAAACTTGCCGTTCTGCTGGCTATGTGCCTTTTCCGGACCGATTATATAAGGCGAGCTTACGCCTGTGATTATCGTTATCACCTGGATCTTTCCTCCGAATTCCGGATTTATCCTGGCTCCCCACATTACAACCGACTCGGGTGCCATGTTCTGCGCAACTGTTTCGCCTATCGTGTTTATTTCATCCAGTTTCATGTCCTCGCCGCCTATTATCTGTATCAGCGCGCCTTTCGCGCCTGCATATTCTACGTCCAGCAAAGGATGCGCCAAAGCCCTTGATACTGCTTCAAATGCGCGGTCAGCGCTGTCGCTTTCTCCAACGCCTATGGTTGCTACGCCTCCTGAGCTCATGATAGTCCTGACGTCTGCAAAGTCTAAGTTGACTAAAGATGGCTGTGATATCGTTTCTGTTATGCCCTTTATCATGCTTGCAATAAGGTTGTCGGCAAATGCAAACGCCTCTTTCAGCGGCCTGTTTCCTGCAACTTCGAGCAATCTTTGGTTCTCAATCACGATAACTGTGTCGCAGGCGTTGCGAAGCCTTTGCAGTCCTTCCTCTGCCTTGTGTATTCTTGCACCCTCTATCTTCATCGGCAGCGTTACTGCGCCTATGACAATGGCGCCGTTTTCCTTTGCAGTTTGCGCAACAATAGGTGCGGCTCCCGTTCCTGTCCCTCCGCCCATTCCTGCTGTCACAAAGGCAAGATCGCACTTTTCCAGAACTCTTTTCAGGTCATTCCTTGACTCCATCGCAGCCTGCCTCCCGACCTCGGGGTAGCCTCCTGCTCCAAGCCCGCGCGTTGTGTTCTTTCCAAGAAGTATCTTCTGATGGGCATTTGTTGTCTTCAGGTGCTTTGCATCCGTGTTTGCAGCAATTGTTGCTGCGCCCTGTATTCCCATGCCAGTCAGGGTAGTTATAGTATTAGATCCTGCCCCTCCGCATCCAACAACCATGATGCGCGGCGCCTCAACCTGAAATTCATCCATAATTATTACCGTGCACTATTCTCTCAAATGATCGGAATATAAACATTTCGTGGGTGCAGAAGCAATATGATGTTCACCTATAAACCCTACCTAAAGGTGGGGGATTCCCTGTGTAAGCATGAATTGAAAATTCATGCTACACTGCAAGAACTCTGTTCTTGCATGTGTGAACAGCATGCCAAAGAACTCGGTATCTTACCTCTACCAAGATGAATGGACATTCCTGCAGAAATGTCGGTTTGCCTCAGTAGAGGTTTGCGAGTTCTTTGAGCATCACTCACGGAATTTTCAGGAAAACCTGGCTCTTCAGGCATAATTATCACTAATCATGTTAACGAAAATCATGCGAAAGGAGCCAGGTGGGAGAGTTGAACTCCCCTAACCCGCTTGCTGCAGAGGAGACATTCTATGGATTTTCCTCTACCCCATTTCCGCTACAGGTTGCATTGCAACTTGTATTTTCGGAACTTCGTTTCGAAAGTTCTTTTGGGGTTCGCCAAGACCTTTTCTTTTAAGAAAAGGGATTGGCACTGCAGGCGGGTGCATGGCCGCTCTGCCAACCTGGCTTGCATCAATTCCTCAGAAAATATGGGAGGAACTGTTTAAGAAAGAATACGGTTGATAGCCACAAATCTAGAAGTAGTCAAGAAAAATAGGGGAAAGGGAAAACAAAAGCTGGCTGTTTCTGAAGATTAGTCCTTCATCAAGCCGTGGATGATTGCTGGTAGACCGAATACTATACCGCCGATGAGCCAGTAGTTAGCCCCCCAGCCTGCTACGAACAGGGCTGAGAACAGGTAAACCACACTGACAGCCATGACAGCAGGGTCTTTCTGTCCCATGGTTGCAAACTTGGCTGCACCAAGCACCAGGAACCATAGCGACATCAGCCACCATAGCGGAACCCACGAAGTGCCCTGCATTGCAGTACCTGCTATAACCAGCGAGAGGATAAGACCGAAAATCATTAGCGTCATCCACGCTCCGCTGGCGGCCTTGTCGGGCTGGGGTTTCAGTGTTCTGCCGACTACCCACGTCAGGACAAAGATGATGATAGACCATGCTATCCATGCATTTGCCTCTGACAGCCCGCCTGGCACTCCGTATAGCTGTGTGGCTGCGAATCCTACCAAGAGGATCAATCCCCACAGCACTTTTGCTGCGTTCATGGAATTACTTGCTTTCAGGGGGATTAAAAGATACCGCAAAAAGGTTGTTTTAAATAGGTGATTTAAAGATATATACACTTTCACATCTTTTAAAAAGTATAAAAGTTCCCGTAACCATAATCTATGACAGCAGTGGGTGTGTTGTGTGGCAATGAACGGGTCAAAAGTTCTGCTGGCAGCAGTTCCGCCGTTGGAAAGTGATAGGCACGGATGTTACTCAAAGCTTTCGACAGGGCTGCGGATATATGAGGGAAGCATTGATGCGATACACGTAACCGATGTAAGGGTTGAGGATGATGTTAAAAGAAAGCGCGATTCCCCACGTGTTCCACAGATGGAATTTGCAAGGCAGGTCAGGGAATGGGTGCCTGACAAAAATCTGATTCTATACAGGGTTGTCGTGCATGAAGGGAGGGACGGTCATTTAAAATGGATGGAAGAAGCTAGAGCTTTAGGAGTTAATACTATAGTCCTTGTCGGAGGAGACCGGAGCGACAAGACGTACCAGGGTCTTGACCTTTCGCAGGCCTCTGAACTGGCAAGGCAGGAAGGATTTGATTACGGAGGCATCATCATACCCACAAGAAGATCAGACCCTGCGCTTGTGCCGGAAGAGATATTGAGAAGGCGGGTAAGACCTGCAAGGGTCGATGAAGTTGACAGGGTACGAAAAAAGATAGGGTATGGACTTTCAGGCTTCTTCACCCAGATCCTTTATGAAAGCGAAGGCATTAACAGGCTGCTTACCGACCTCGTAAACGCCGGTGTAAGAGTGCCAAGATTGTTCCTGAGTTTTTCTCCTGCCATGTCAGCAGAGGACATCGACTTTCACGCTAAGCTGGGCGCATACGTTCCTGAAGGAGTGAGAAGACAGCTCGAGGGTGCGTGGAAGATGGACAAGGCTTCAGCTGTTTTGGCTGTTGAGCTATGGAGGGATGTTTCCGAGCACTGCAGGAATCTTGGCCTCCCGGAAGACGTTCTGGGAGTGAATGTTGAATACGTGAATATAAGAACCATGGAGCGGACAATGAAGATGATAGACGAATTTGGAAGATGGGTAAGACCTCGCCGAAGAGAAAATGTTTCTAATATGCCTGCTGAAGTTCGAAAGAATCCAGAAGATCCTTACGCCTTGAGCCTTTGAAGCCTGGGCATGTCCGCACATACGCGTGCGGCCCGACCGTGTATGACTACCCGCATATAGGAAATCTGAGGAGTTTTGTTTTTTCAGATATTCTTCGAAGATGGCTTGCGCATAGCGGCTTCAAGGTAAAGCAAATTATGAATATTACGGACGTGGATGACAAGACGATAAAGGGTTCCCAGAGCGCAGGCTTGCCGCTAAGCGAGTTTACAAGAAAGTACGAGAATATCTTCTTCAGCTGTCTGCAAAATCTCAATATCAAGCCTGCGGCCAAATACACGCGCGCAACAGAGCATATCAGCGAGATGCTCTCCTTGATTGAAAAATTAATGAAAAAAGGCCTCGCGTACAAGGCAGCTGATGGAATTTATTTTGACATCAGCAAATTCCGTGGGTATGGAAAGCTTTCCGGGGTGCTTGCGGAAAAATCAATGTCGCGCATCGCTTCTGATGAATATGACAAGGAGCACGTGCAGGACTTCGCCTTGTGGAAATTCTGGAAGCCTGCTGACGGAAAAGTTTTTTGGCAAAGCCCGTGGGGCAAGGGCAGGCCTGGCTGGCACATCGAGTGCAGCGCAATGAGCATGAAGTATCTGGGAAAAAGTTTAGATATACACACCGGTGGCACCGACTTAAAATTCCCCCACCACGAGAATGAGATTGCGCAGAGCACCGGCGCGACCGGCAAAAAATTTGTAAACTACTGGCTGCATTGCGAGCACCTGATGGTTGAAGGCAGGAAGATGGCAAAGTCACTGGGCAACATCATAACCTTGAATGACGTTAATCAGAAAGGAATTTCACCCCTGTCTTTGCGCTATCTGCTTCTTACAAGCCATTACAGAAGTCAGATGAACTTTACTTTTGAGTCTCTGCAGCACTCCTCTGAAACCGTGGAAAAACTTAATGATTTTTATTCAAAGGTTCACTGGCTTTCGCAGATAAGGATAAGGGACAAGGTGGTGTTTGGCGTGAAGGAATATGAGAATTTGTTCAAACATCACCTGGATAACGACCTGGATACTGTAAACGCATTGGCCGCTGTCCATAATGCAATCAGTGATTTTAACAAAGCGCTGGATAAAGGAACCGCGGGCAGCAGGGCGGCAAAAGTTATGCTGGATTTCCTTCAAAAAGTAAATTCTGTTCTTGCAGTCATAACAGAAAAAGAAAAAAGAATAACATCCGGAGAAAAGAAGCTCATATCAAAAAGGGAAAAGCTGCGAAAACTGAAAAAATTCAGGGAAGCTGACCTGATAAGAGAGCAGCTGCACAAAAAGAAAATAATTCTGGAGGACACTCCTTACGGCCCAAGGTGGAAAAAAGCCTAGGCAAATCCTGCCTTTCTCATTGCCTCTTCGCGGATATCTTCGGGTATTTTTCTTAGCACATCTCTTGCTATGTCCTCTGACCCGGCAGCAACTATGGGATAAGTCTTATTTCTATCGTAAACTGCATTGCCCAGATTCGTTCCATCCCACAGAAGAATTGTTCCTTCATTTTCCTTTACGAGGCGGTATCCGGCGCCGAGCTCATCCGGCTTGTTTCCGGGATTGACGTAAGCTCCAAACATTCCGCTCGCAACCCCTGCGAGATGAAGGGCAGCGGACTTGAAGTCTCCTGGCCAGCCGCTTCCAATGACCTCTCCCAACCCTTGAAAGGCGCCGCTGCTTTGGTAGAGGTCTATCACAACGACCGTCTTTCTGTCTAACTGCCTTCTGTTGGATGGCCGGCACAATCTGTCGTTGTAATAGCATCCGCCTTCCCTTGTGGCAATCCACACATGACCGCTCCTGTGCTCAATAATACCTGCGACTTCACAATCATCGAATCGTGGTTTCTCCACCTTCCCGAAAATAGCAACAGCGGTGCAGTAAGGAAGCGTCCCTTTTCCTGTTTCAAAGTTCTTTGTCCCGTCTATTTCATCAACTACGATGCGAAATTCAGGGTTTTCGGACATATCTAATTGCCCAAGCTCTTCACTGTCAATCCTTGCTGGTATTCCGGATTTTTTAAAATATTCTTTCAAAGCCTCAGATACTGCCAAGTCCCCCTTTGTTACTATATCCTTTTCTGTCTCTACTTCTTCGAACCCTTCCTGTCCTGTTTTTTCCAGTGCAAAATGCGCCTCCCTCAAAGCTGTTTCGCAGATCAGGCGTAACTGTTCATTATCCATGATTCAAATCCGCAGGAAAAACTTAAATGCTGCTTTCCCATTTTATCTTGATCATATGGAAAGCAGAAGGCGCTCCACCAAGCCGCCGGAAGAATTAAAAATCGCGAAGGAAAGGATAACAATTCTCTTTGGCGAAGCCGAGAAGATGGTGAGAAATGACAAAAAGTTGGCAAACCGCTACGTAGAACTGGCGAGGAAGATAGGCATGCGCTACAATATCTCTATTCCATCTTACCTGCGCAAGCTCGTGTGCAGAAAATGCAAGGAATATATGTATCCCGGAATCACCGCAAAGATCTCGACAAAGAAGGGTTATTTGCGCAAAGAATGCCTGCAGTGCGGAAAGGTTACGAAGATTAGAATAAAAAAGAAGTGATTCAAATAACATTAATTTCTTTTATTTCTTTGAATTTTTCATCAAATGTTGCTAGATTGATTATTTTCATTTTTTTCATTAAGCTCAGGATAGTGCAGTCAGTAAAGCTGAAATTTGTATTCTTCTGTCTCTTGAATATTTCCCATGTTTCTTCAAATAGAAAATCATCGATTTTAAGAATTTCCACAGAATTTCTTAATTGTTCGCCCGTTTCTATTCCGAGAAGGAGTTTCTTGCTTTTTCCGAAGATAACTGTCACTGCCTCATCAAATATATAATCAGAAATCACAGGCCTTCCGTAGATGCCTTCTGATATTCTTTTCATTGCCTCTTTCGCGTTTTCATGATGCTCGTCGTTTTCAATTTTATATCCGACGATAAAACTTGTATCTAGAAATATCATAGACTTTCACCGTAAAGAAATTCGTCTATCTCCTCGCTCCATCGAACCTTTTTCTTTCCAACTCTGACGGGCTTTAAATTAAGAAGGTTTTTGGCTTTTATCGTTGCTTCTCTCTTTCTTTCTTCTGCAACCCAGCGTCTCATAGCGAGAGTAAGGGCATCGCCCATCTTAATCCGTTCCTCAACTGTCAGTGCCCTGAATTTTCTGAACGTATCCTCATCAACTCCACGCACAGCAACCATGGTTTTTGTCATATGTATAACTTGTTTAACAAGTATATAAAGTTATCACTACTTCCTCTCCCCCGATATCACCAATCCTCCGACACCTGCGCTTGCAAAATCATGCATAATTCCTGCAACCAGGTTTGTAATATTCTGCATCTCGTCTGTTTTCATTTTATAATCCTTGGGGCTGTGTATTTCTATGGCAGAAGGCCCGTAGACCATGACGATATTAACCAGCGTAAATAAGTCCTTGCAGAAGGCGCGTACCTCTGCAACCTGCGACCATGCCTCTGTGCCTTGCGGCAGCTTTTCCTTCAGCTTAAATGGTATTTTGTCTGTTTTGATGCAGTCCTTGTATACTTTTTCGCAAATCAGCATATCCTTTACCTTTGACATCTTTTCGATGTGGTCCTGCAGCGAACTTTCCGCCACTTCCTTTTTCACCGCAAGTGTCTCGAATGCCATCCATACGTCTATCCATCCTGCCTTGCGCCTTTTTTCTACTTCCTCCCTCAGCTTTTCAGCGTCCATAACGCAAACCTTTAAGCGAAATTATTTAAGAGCCTCCGGTGAGAATCGAACTCACGACCTGCTGCTAGCTATACTCGTAGATTGAGTTTACGAGGCTTGCGGAGCCCTTAGCTTAGCCGCTCTACCAGACTGAGCTACGGAGGCACCTATCAAAAAGATTATCTATATTTTAAATGCGTATTAATCTCTGTTGGGTTATGGCTTCAACAAAAAATGTGTATGCACTCCCTTTTAAGAGAAGGGATTTTATTAAGGCTGTTTCTGACCCACGCTCCCATTTTGGGCATGTTATTGCAAACCAACTAAATAAACGCCATATGATAAGTTGGTTTGCAGTATGTTGAACAACTAAACCACATGGAAAACATTTAGTTGTTCAAGCATAAACATGCTGTAGATTTTGATTTGCCAGTAGGAACCAAGATTATTGCTCCAAAATCAGGTATTGTTGTTGATATCAAGGCGGATTCAAAAGAAGGCGGTCCGCAATCCAAATACAGAAACATAAAATACCTCAACTACATGACTCTGGAGCATTCGAATGGTGAATACTCCCAGTATGGTCATCTAAAGCACAAAGGTGCCTTGGTGAAATTAAGAGAAAAAGTCAGGCAAGGTCAGCCAATAGCCTTAAGCGGGAATACAGGCCTTTCCACACAACCACATCTGCATTTTCATGTTCTCAGATTGAACAAAACAAAAGTAGGATGGGAAACTCTCAAAATAAGGTTTAAAGAGAAAATGAGAATCATGAGAGCTTTCAAAAAGAGATCTTCCTAAACCTTCTCCACCTTCTTTATCCTGAATCCCTTGCCTATCGGATGCGCTTTCTTGCATTCGCTGCACTTATACCTGAAATCCACTTTCTTCGTCGCCTTCTCCCTTCCTTTCGGATTCTCCTTTGGAAAAGAGCCGTAGCCGCGCATCTTTCTCAAGAATCTGCGCTGTCCCTGCGCCATCGTCCTTCGCGGCCTTCGCTTCGCCTCCTCGAGCGTATGCTCTGTGTGCTTTTTGCAGTAAATGCAATATCGCCTCTGCTTTTTCGGTATCTTCATGTAATCGCCTATGATACTGATTAGGAGAATATTAAAAGTATTCGTTTCTTAGTAAATGCATGAAATTATTCTACGTAAGTGGCATAAGGCACAATGCAATTGTACTGGCTAAAGACGGGGATGAAGCCGTTAGTCTTGCAATACGTGCATCTGAATCCGAAGATAAGGATCCAAATGTATTGTTTGGGTCTGTAGGTTCGTGGGAATCTCCAGACGCTCACGAGCTTAAACTGCCAGATGGCTATAGGTTGGTAAACGAATGAGCATGCCTTCTTTCTTCTCCTTTACTTATTTGCTATTCGACTGCATCAATTTATTGCTTTTATTTCACTTCCTCGACTGCACCTTTTTCAAGCAGTAGCTTTGCTGTTTCCTCGGGCAATGCTACCACATCGTTTTGCTTAAGATTATATATCTTCATGTCAGGCCCTATAAACTCAGGCACATCCTCTTTTATGCGAAAAAGCCTGTCCTCGCTTCTTTCCTGTTTCTGCTGCCGTATTGAGGAGAAAAAGGCGTTCCTGAATGTTGACAGTGAATCCGACAGCTGCTCAAACAACTTTTTTTCATTATCATGAAGGTTTTCAGCTGGAATGCCTATCCTTGCCGCATCCAGTGCATGCTCCAGAATCTTCCTCTCCCGAAGCTCAAAAAGCCTTTCCACGACCGCCAGTATGTTCTGGTATTCTATCAGGTCATCTGCATTTCCAGCGGCATCTGCTCTTTTCTTCCTTATGTAATCCTGCAGATCATCGAAGAACTGCGCAGGCATCTTCTGCAGCTTTTTATTCTCCCTTTCCGCCCTTTCCATGTCGCGTATCGATTCAAACGTAAGCATACTTTGTAGAAAGCTGGAAAGCTTAAATAGAAATTCTTCTTTGTCAGAGAACTAAAGATCGTTATTCAGCCCCGTGCCATCTTGTCCGGTGTATTTGCAGTCCCTGCATGCTCTCGAATTTCCTCTCGCACAGGTCGCAGGAGTATACTGCATTTTGTCCTTTCTTTTTTTGCGGCTCCAGTTTGCGGGCTTTAGCCATCCTTCTGAACGGGTAGTTCATCGGGTTTTTCGCAATCTTGCACTGCAGCTCTCCCTGGCACATCCCTATGCTTTTCAGGAAATGGTCGTTGTAGCAGTTCGGCGCGTTTATCTGCCTTTTCTGGTGCTTGTGCCAGTTTAATTGTGATTTTATGTAATTTCTTGGCAACGGCGGCCTGTTTCTTTCATTCCAGTCGTCGAGGTGCTTTTCAATCTCGTCCCAGTCCCAGCCGACGCTGTGCAGGAACGTTGCTAGCGTAAAGACGCTCCTCTTTCTTCCCTCGCTGAGTCCCTGCAATATCGCATTGATGCATGGCGGAAAGTACTGCTCAGGCGCCTTGCCGCGCCTTTCCTCCTTCAGCGCTGGCTTTTTCATCTCCTCTTGCTTCTTGATGAATGCATGCCAGTCTAATGCCTTCACAAGAAGTTTTTCTGCATCTGCATTTTCTGGAAAGAATTTCCTGTCTGCATTGACAGTGAGCGTGTTCGCCATCGACACGTGAAACGATTTCAATTCCTGCATAATCAGCGGCACAGAAACGTACCACGTCTTTTCATTCAGCGAATATGGCGCCCTGAAAAGATGGCGCGGTCCCCAGTCCTTTTCTATCTCAACCGCTTTGTATGGATCCCTTGCCGTTATGGCATCACCCAGCAATCTTCCGGGCATTTTTTCTAAAAGTGCCCGCATAAGAGTGTCTTTTATCCTATCTTTCATGTAGCCGATTATTATCCTTGCAGTTTCTGGATAATCCTTTGCCAGCGGCTTGAAGTCCACTTCCTCCGGGAATGCGTTCCATGGAATGCATATATGAAATCCTCTGCTTCCGCTGAATTTGATTCCATAACCGCGAACGCCGTTCTTGTCCAGAAAATCGCATACAACCAGTGCGGCTATCTTCGCAGCCTCCATCCCTGCATTTGAATCTATGTCTATCAGAAGGTCCCATCCTGTCCGGAGTTGTGAATAATCCCTTTCAGCAGAGAGTTGCATTGCGTTCTGCCATTTTTCAACAGATATGTGAAATGAGCTTATTCCTTTCCTCGCCAGCTGCGTCACATCCGAAGGATATTGGATTATGTTCGGCCTTGAATCATAACCCCTGCCATGATAAGCGCCTACAGCCTCCCTTCCTCTCGCAGCAGCGCATATCACCTCTGCGACGTCCTTTCGTGAATAATACTCCTCTATCGCCTTTGCCTGCATGCTTAGAAAGCGCAGCAAGAATTTTTATAGGGATTTATAGTGATGCAAGGAATACAAGAATGAGCGAAGCTCATTCTGTACAGCAGGAACTTCGTTCCTGCTTGTAAATCAGGATATAATATTTCCTTGCTCACTATATGTGAAGCAAATTTTCAGGTCTGGATTATTAATTTGCTTCACTATATTTCAGATTTTCCAACATCTCGAAAGCCTTCTCGGCAATATTCCTCACATCAGCGGAGACTTTAATCAATTCCTGCTTAGAGAACCATGCAGCCTTATTGACTTCTGCTTTGTTTGGGAAGATTTTTGTGCTCTTTGGCTTGCACAGGTAGTAAAAGCAGCAGTGATCGTGGTCGCCTACATTGTGCACGTTCACATAGAACGGAACAGCAAGCTGCTTTACAATGTTGTTTTCTCTAGGCACTTCATTACTGCCTAATATTTCTATGTCAAAATCCAGTTCTTCCTTGAACTCTCTTTTCAGGGCATCATCCGGTGTTTCATCCTTTTCGATGTGCCCTCCCGGAGGAAGCCACATGTTATATTTCTTATGGTGGAT
>JACPJV010000015.1 GCA_016187395.1 Candidatus Aenigmatarchaeota archaeon | reverse complement strand
GATGCCATGAAAGCCCGCCTTGGGTCATATTTCTTGACTACAACAAAACCCTCTCCAAAGCCCGAACATACCGCTCTAAGCTCGCCTTCATTCTCTCTTGTAGGGTGAGCCTTCACCAGAACCTCCCTTCCTCTTTGAGGCTTGTCAATCTGCTGAAGAGCCTCAAAAATATCCCTGAGTACTGTCTTCTCTGTATAACCCAGGCTGTTACCGTAATGTGACTCGATATACTGCGAAGCAAACATGATGACATAAGAGTTCTCTCCAAGACCAAGATCTCTCCTGACCTGCCTCCTGTCTTCTTCTGTGAAGCCCTCCCTCAGGTCTATCAGGTCGTCAAAATGCGGGTTTCCTGTTACAACAATCCTTTCCTCCGGAAACCCTTCCCTGAGCATATCCTCTTTTGCATGCCTGTCTATTGCCGTAACCCTGTCAGGCAGATAAGCAAAGAGTTCTCCTGTGAAAACATCGCTGAAACATTCCCTGTTGCCTGTCCAGAAATCGGTTACAGCAACTGTTGGAATGCCAATCTCTTTCGCAGCAACGGCCATGCTCTGCTCAAGCACTGTCCTTAAATTCTCTCTTTTATTTTGGATGCTTTTGCCTGTAAGGACAAGCCCTGGCTGGTGAACAAGAAGCATAATCCTTGCAGAATGGGGAGAAACGTCGTGCAGTCCGTAATCACCGAGCCTCCTGTATTCCACTCCTGCCCTTCTGAAAACATCTTCAGAAGCGTCGTATCCCAGGACATTTAGATGCACCTTCCCGTCTTCCCCAAGCCTCCTTATAACAGGCGCTATAGCATTCGCCCCTCCTGTATGCCAGCTTGTTGCAAAAATATTTTTCGCCATGAACAAGAAAGCAGGGAAAAGTTTAAATCACTTCTCCAGAACATTTGCCAGAGAAAAAACCCCGCTTTCGCTCTTCCCTGTTACAGCGACTCCTCCGCAGACTATTGCAGGCGTGCCTGCCATCACCAATGGCATGGAAGAATGCATTCTCAGGATGTCTTTCATCGAAAGCTTCTTCGCCTCGCTTATTTCAGGAGGGCCCTGCGACATCGCAGGTGATGCAATTAAATCATAGTTTCTAAGAATCCTTCTGGTTCTCTTTTCACATTCTTCCTTTGCCTCCAACGCTTTCCTATATCTTCCATGGCTTGGCTGAAATTTTATTTTTGCCTTTCCCCCAAGATTCATTGCCGCATATCGCTTTGCATTGAATGATGCCTCTGAAGAGATTATGTCCAGCCACACATCCTCTGTATTTTCAAAATCCACTCTTGTTTTTTTCAGGATAGCTCCATGACTTTCCAGCTTATGCATCTTGCCCCAAAATTCCTTGTCATTGTTATCATTGACTATAGCAATATTCATTCCGCTAACATCCTTTCCAGAGCTGGTTCCGTTCAAAAATATTCCTGACAAAACCCCGATGTCTGCAGCACTTTTTGCATGAATTGCAACTCTTTCCAATGAGGCAGCGCCTTCTATAAGACCATGGCGCAGGTTGGAGGTATAAGGATCCAAAGCACCCTCTATCTTCATCTCTGGCAGAAATGAAAAAGTTCTGGACCATGCAGATGAGCAAATGCTGCCGCATGAGGAGTGAGAAAAAGCGACAAGAGGCATTTCCAAAGCTGACACAAGAGCGGCAGCGCTGCAGCATCCTGCCGCCTTTTCCTCATCTGCTGGATTCTGGGGTAATGCATAAGCGCAATTTGTTCCCAGCTTGCATATGCCTAGCTCGTCTTGATTCGTCTTTCCCGCTAATGCACCCGAAGAATCGCGGACCTTCGCAATAACAGTTGCATCGTATTGCGGCTGGTAGTTTTTCAGGAGCATAGAGCCTGCGGATGCCTTAAATCCACGGATGCATATGCCATCACTAACAACAACAGGCAATCCGAACAGCTGAGGCTCAAGCGCAACCCCTTTCTTGATGTCTGTGATTTCTTTTAAAAGAGAATTTCTTCTGTTCACCTGCTGCATTCTTTTCTTCAGCTTGTCAGAAAAATCAACGTAGTCCATTGTGCCGTCCCTGGATTTTCTAATAAACTCGCTTGCGCTCATCTTGTACGTAGGCATATCTTATAATTTCTTTTAAAAGATAAATAGCGCTGGTTCTGAATATGATTTGCTCCGTATATAGCCCACGCCTAAAGGCGTGGGTTTCTCAGAGCAAAGCATTCCGGAAGCCTCCCGTACAAGAAAGACTTGTACTCAAGTCTTTCTGTACATCAGGAGCAAAGCTCCTGATTGTATCCTTATCCTCCACCTAAAGGTGGAGGTTTTAAGAGGAGGCTTCCGCAGATAAAAAACTTTAAATAGTTAAACATTCGTATTACATATGTAAAACGAAAAATGAGATGGTGATGCGTATGCCGGTTGAACTCACTGTAAAAAGGGTCGGGAACTCTATTGGTGTTATTTTCCCTAAAAACCTCGCTGAAGAAAAGAATCTTCATGAAAATGAGAAGATACTTATAGAGATCGTCAAGGAAGCGGACCTGAGTGATGTCTTTGGAACGCTTGAACGCAAAATGAGCGGGCAGAAGTTCAAAGATATGGTGAAAAGCGGATGGAGATAAAAACCTTTTTCTTTGACACCTATGCGTTGTATGAGATTGCTATTGGGAACAGAAATTATGCGCCTTATGCAAAGAATGTAGCAATAGTAACAACAAAATTGAACCTGATGGAATTATTTTACGGTCTTTTGACAAAGTACGGCGAAAACGTCGCAGACAAATTCTATAATCGTTTTCTGCCATATTGTATCGGCATACCAGACGAAATAATCAAAAGATCTGCAGTCTTCAGGGCTGCAAACAAAAAGAAAGGATTCTCTTATATTGACTGCATCGGTTATATTTTGTCTATGGAATTGAAAATAAAATTCCTTACAGGAGACGGTGCATTTGAAAATATGCCAAATGTAGAATTTGTAAAATAGTCAATGCCCTGCCACCAGCCTTCCGTCCTTCACGCGCACAACACGTATGACCCCGGCAGGGCACGAGTCAGCGGCGCGCCGCAGCGGATTGCCTATGTCATTCATAGTCGGGTCTTCTACCGTCATGACGAATGTCCCGTCTTCCTGCTTCTGTGAATTCAAAAAATCTGCCTTGCCGTCCTTCTTGCTCAGGTTAAAATGAACGGGATCGACGAATGTACAGATGTCACCGCCTATGCAGTGCTTGCGGCTGTAAACTATCCTGTAAAGGTGTGGATTCGCATTCCTTTGTGGCTCGTCCCTTTCCATCCAGCCTGTCATGAACTTGCTTTCACTTTGGATTTTTTCTTCCTTCTTCTTGAACAGCCCTAATCCCATGCTAGAATTAAGATAAGAACATATTAAAAGTTTTACTGGTTTTAAAATGAGTAAAAGAAGTATTCGGTGTTTTCCATATGGAGCAAGCTGTGAAATTTCCAGCAAAAGGAGCAGACTTTAATGCATTCTATTGCAAACCAGAAAATCCGAAAGCGTTTGTGCTTGTGATACACGAAGTTCACGGGCTTAGTGATAAGATCAAGGATATATGCAGACTTTTGGCAAAAAACGGCTATGCTGCGTTTGCACCGAACCTGTGGACCCGGGAAGGAACCCCCCAGCTTTCGGACCATAGTTCTATACTAAGAAAGCTGCAGGACACATCTGACCAGCTGATGCTTGAACATCTGGATGATGCCATTCTTCATTTAAAAAATGAAGGTGCCCGGAAGATTGTCGCCCTCGGCCTGGGTATTGGCGGAACGTGGGCGATGCTTCTTGCTTCACGGCATCCTGATTTAGCTGCGTGCATTGCTTTTTATGGGACTTTAATTCGCGAGCCTGGAAAACTAAAGAAAGATCCTATTGACTGCCTTGATGATGTTAAATGCCCGATATTATTCATCAGCGGCGCACTTGACGACGACCCTGTTGTGGTGCCGAGGCGCGACGTTGAGCGCCTTGCGAAAGCAGCTCAGCAAAAAGGCATTTTTTGCAGGACAATCCTTCTTGAGAAAGCTGGCTACGCTTTCTGTAATCCTGCCTCAAAATACTATAACAAAGAATTCTGCAATCAGGCTCTGGAGCAGGCTGTTAAATTTTTGGAGGAGAAAATATGAGTTAGTTTATTCTAAACGTATTTCATAAATTCATCTCTCGTTATTCTCAGGTCTTTCTTTATTATCTTGTTGAGTAGTCCGGGTCCAATTTCTTCACCAGAATGGTGGGGGATTGTCGTTTTTCTTCCATCGGGATGTTTGTAAACCATATGACTTCCTTCTATATGACTATAGACAAATCCAAATTTTACAACAACCTTTGCCAACTCTTTGCCTGTAAGCCTTGGAAGCTTGGCCACAGAAGCACCTTTATATCTCTATCTGCTGGACACCAACAAACTCCTCAGAAATCTCAGGCTCTTCAGAGCTCTCGACATATGCCCTAATGGCTTCCTTTGTCCTTTTTATCAGCTCGTCCATAGTCTTGGCTTGTGTGTGACAACCTGGCAATCCTATGACTTCAGAAACAAGCCATCCTCCCTCGTCTCGCTCGATTATAATCGTATATCGTCTTGCCATGAGATTATGGATGCAGAATATTATATAAGTCTTATTTATGAGGTTTTCTATCGAGGTATCAATATGCCGATGGACCTGGCTAGGATTGAGCTGCGAAGAGCCTCCTTTGAGGAGTATGCAAGATTTATTGGCTATTGGGGATTCAGCGGCAGGCCGCCTGAAAGAGATGCTCACTTAGCCGAAGCTTGTATAGTCATGCCGTTAATTTATCCCACCCTGCAGGATGCTGCGGACGATTGGGCAGCAACGCGGCACGCTAAGCGATTGTCATATCATAAGGATGGGAGATGGCACAAAGTGCCGAGATCCAGAATGACAGCGATGGAAGTTCCATTCGACGAACTCGAAGAAGTATGCCTTTCTTTCGACTATAGACTCAGAGAAAGCGATAGGAGGTACCACGCTGAATGCGAGTTATTTTTCACAATGGAAGGCGGCATTGTTGTCAGCAACCGTTTGCACATCCCAAGAAGGCTTACAGGGCGTTTCGCGTGGCAATCCAGGAGCATTCCACAATCCAATGTCAGGGCAGCTCTTAATCCGCACTACCTTGCACAACCTGCGCAAGAGTCTGCTGTCCAGGTCTTGGGATAATCTATTTCCTTGCGGTCTTTCCCGCTTTTGCAATTCTCTGGAGAGCGGTTATATTGGCCAGAACTGCGAGCAGGGCAAGGATGTAAACTAGATATTGCATGCTGAAAATCGCTGCCACAATTCCTATGAAGAGGATGGCAAATCGTGCAGGTCTTTCCAGCAATCCGCCTTTTACGTCAGCATCCAGCTGCTCTTTCGCAGCTGCTTTTGAATATGCAGTTATCATTATGCCAAAGAGGTAAGCTGCAATCCATATGTAGGCTGGAAGCAGAAACGCGGGAAGCGTTGTGAAAAGAAGCCCAATTATAATCACAAATTCTACATAGCGCTTTACTATCCTGTCCAGATAAGCGCCCGAAGAGGTCGCTCTTCCTCTTACACGGGCAACAGATCATACCGCTGCAAAAAGAAAGAAACCGAGCGAGAGGTAATATGCACCCACTATTGCTGTTATGAGGCTTAGGATTGTCCAGTGGTTCGGGCTCAGCGGTATCTTGCTGAATACCAGTCCTGTCTTTATCGAAAAACCGGAAAACCTTCCTCCTTTCATCACTAATCTCATGAAAACAATCTTTTTAAGACTACTACGAAAGCCTTATCATGCGCTTTGATTTGCACACGCACACTAACGCCTCAATGGACGGAATAGTCCCTCCGGAAAAGCTGGTTGAAATTGCAAGGAAAAGGGTAGACGGCATAGCAATCACAGACCACAACACGATGGAAGGCTGGAAACAGGTAATGCACATCAGGGACTTCCCGATAATACCTGGCATGGAAATCAAGATAAAAGAAAATGGCAGAACAATAGGCGACATTCTTGCCCTTTTCCTTTCAGAAGAGATTCAGTCGCGCTCCTTGCATGAGGTTATTGATGAGATAAAGGCGCAGGATGGTATTATATCAATAGCTCATCCTTTCCGCTCAAAAAAGCCTTTCCTGAAAATAGACGAAATAAAGAATAAAATCGATGCCATTGAAGTCTTCAATTCCAGATGTTTCAGCGATGAAGAAAATGAAGATGCCCTGCGATATGCAAAAAAGCACAGGCTCGCATTCACAGCAGGAAGCGATGCGCATACGATAAAAGAAATAGGAAGAGCGTATACAATTGCAGATGCTGGTGACTTGGAAGGATTAAGGAAAGCTATAAAGAAAGGACAGACTAACTTTGAAGGCAGGCGTTCTCATCCTTCCATCCATCTTATATCCCCTGTAGCCAAAACCAGTAAAAAATTACGGGCACTACTTCCACTTTAGGCTTTTTCCTGCTATCAGAAGCCTTTGCACGGCTGTTGATGCCGACAGAACTGCTATGATATAAAGTATATAGTCTGCGTAAGAAAAGAAAGCAAGTGCAATTATTATCAGGGCTATCCTCTCTTTTCTTTCCAGAGCTCCGTGCACTTTCTTTTTCACAGCTCCGCTCGCAGCTGCGTGCTTGCTTACATAGCTGGAGAGCATGAAAGTGCTTATAGCAAGCGAAGCTGGCAGAAATAGAACCGGAGAAAAGAGCGCAATTGCGAGATAAACCGCAATCTCGGTCGTCTTGTCAATGGTGGAATCAAGGATGCCCCCGAATTTTGTCGTCCTGCCCGTGGCTTTGGCAACAGCGCCGTCGAGAAAGTCCAGGATTCCTGAAACAAGTATCAATATTATTGCAGGCGCAAAGCTGCCCGTGTAAATCATGTAAGCAGCCGCAAGCCCTGTGACAAGCACAAGCAGGGAAATCATATTCGGGCTTAGCCCTGCCCTGCCTAAAATCGAGCCTGCCTTGTAGCCTGTTTTCTGCACCCTGCCGCGGAATTTTTCATCAAGCATAATTTTCAACCAAGCCTGTCATTTCACGGATATTACTAATCCTTTCCATTGTTAAATCCGTTTCTCCCTCCTCATCTTTGCGAAAATGGACAAGTACAGGAACGACCAGACGGCTTTCTTCTGCATATCTTTGCAGCCCTCTCAGCTTTCTCGCGCTGTCGTCAACAAAAATAACCGTATCCATATGCCCGGCGCCAAGGTCGTTCAGGATTCTTCCCCACGTTTCCGGATTCGCCTTGTTGCCCCATCCCTCGCCGCTTATGTAGGCGCGCGAGCGCGTTTCTTCCCTGTCCGACATCCTTCTGTAGGCGAATTCAGGCGCTCTTTTCGCCCTGCCCTTTGCCTCCCCAATCCTTCGCCTAAGCGCAGGCTCTATCGCTCCAAGATAGAACTGCGGCCAGTTATCAGTTACGAGATGAAGACGTGCGTCCTGCCATCTTGCAAGAATCTCAGAGGTGACATTAAAGAATTCCGCGTTTATCCCCTTGTAAACCTCTTCTTCCACATTCGGGCAAAGCTCTTCCCAGAATCTCTGAACTTCCTCTTCAGTGAGATCTTGCACAAGTGATTTATAATCCTGCAGTCCGGCAGAAACAGCCATTACCATTGCGACCCTGTTTACGTCACTATATGCCTCTGCTTCCTTTGCCAACTTTTTGAGCCTTCTTTTGGCATCATCATATATTTCAGCAAACGCCCCCGAGTCCAGACTTCCAAGCGCCCTTGCCCCGTCCGGAGATATTCTCGCCGCTGCCTCTCTCATCCTTTCGTAAATGCCTGAACGCGAGGCTGCGCAGAACCCGTAATGCGCCCTTGCAGGCTCTACTCCTGTGTCGTCCATAACAGGGCCTCCCAAATCAAAGAGTAATTGCAGCGTCATAGAAATCAGTTAGTGCGAAACTTACTTATTAAGATATGCTCTGCTATTGCCCTTGCAGCTTCTTCGCGCATCGAACTGAAAGAAGGCCAGTCGTTGATGTCCACAACATACGCTGTCCTGCCATCGTACATGATATCTCCGCCGTAAACATCAAGACCTACAAGCCTTGCCGTTTGGCAGGCGAATGTTCTCATGTCATCCGCTCTTTCTCCTTCATAACTAGGAAGATAAACCTTATCACCAACCCCGTAGAACTTCACGTGCCTCCCTCCAACATAATCCTGCACAAGAACCTCTTCGACGCCTCTTTCCCTGAATGTCTGCAAAGCCCTGGCAAGATCATCTTCAATCTTTATTTCTGCTGTATCTCCTGCCTTGCCATGAGTATCAGCCCTTTTCAGCATCAACGGAAATCTCCTTGGAATCCTGTCCAAAAGCATTTTTTCCGTTGCAGGAACAGGTATCCCGTTTTCCTGCATGAGCCTGTATACGCTCTCTCTGTTGAAACAGGCTCTTATTGCACGGGAAGAATTTACAACCACTATTCCTTCTCTTTCTGCGCTCTCAAGAAGATCAAGCGTGCCCGGACTCCGTGCCATGGAAAAAATGGCATTGTAACTGTCAAACGATTCTTCTTGCGGCTTATCTGTCATTACTACCCTGTGCCCTTTTCTTCCAAGTTCAGCAGCAACAGCATCGGCTATTTTTATGTCTGCCTCCGGCTTCCCTGCTGTCGTGGCTTCTCTGTAGATTCCAAGTATCATATTATCACTTGAAAGGCAAAAGCTTAAGAAACAATCTCCCTGTAGGATTCATATGAAGCTTCTCTACGCGCTTTACGCCCTCCATTCAACAGGCTTCAATCTAGTCTGGAGAGTTTTGCCAGCGTTTTTGGCTGCGTTTTTCGGAGCGTTTGAGATTGCCCTTATTTTTGCAGCCTATAGTGCTATAAGGATTTTTATCATTCCACTCGGTATGGCCAGCGATAAACTTGGAACCGTAAAAATAATACGCCTTTCCTTTGTTGTTATGATACTGACTGTTTCTGGTTTTCTCCTTTTCTTTGGTGTTGAAAGTCTTCCGGGATGGATTATATTTGCCCTGATCGTTGGTATTTCATCAAATCTGATAGGAATTGCTGTCAATACATTAGCTGCGAGTGTTGAAAGAAAAACAACCGCTTTATTTAGTCTTGAGAGCATGTACCAGATAGGAGTTGTTATAGGCCCAATAATTGGAGGGTTTCTAACCCTCCACTACGGGATAGAAACCGCTCTTCTAACATGGGCAGTGCTGAGTACTGTAGGAATTTTTATCACACCGAGGATTTCTGTTCCTTTCAGACAAAAGAAGATTGTAAAGGGGCTCTTTTCCGCAATCAAGGAGAGGAGATTTGCGTTTATCATGATACTAGTATTCGGGTCTTTTTTCGTTGGTCTTATACAGTCAATGCAGGAGATAGTTCTTCCTTTATTTGCAACTACAATTGGTTTTGATGTTGCACAGGTCGGTCTGATACTTGGAATAGGATCTGTAATAACAATAGCTGCCCTGCTGTTTCTCGGCAAAAGAATCGAAAGAAAATCGCATTTCACGATGCTTTTTGCCTTCTTTATCCTTATGCTTATCTTTCCCTTGCTCCTTCCAATGTTCAATGACTTTTTCAGTCTGATTATACTTGGAGCTGTTTTCCTCATAGGAAGAACGGCAAATCTCAATATAACAAGAAGCTTTTTCTCGGAATTCAGCGATAAATTCAAAGCCACAGCAATTGCAATAGGCGAGACTGTATACTTTCTTTCGCGTGCCATCGGCTCGACTACAGCAGGAATCTCGATAGAATCCTTGGGATACTCGGGTACATTCAACACGATGGCTGTACTTACTATAATTGCACTAATAGGGTCTGCAGTCCTCATTTTCCGGATGAGAAATAGCTGATCCTATCTCTCCCTCTCCCCCCTTATAAATTCCTCCAGCATCTGCTTTGCGACTGGGTCAGGATATTGCTGCGGCGGCATCTTCATGAAGTAGGCGCTTGGTGATAACAACTGGCCTCCAATGCCACGCTCCATTGCAAGCTTTGCGCAGCGTATCGCATCTATGATAACGCCCGCGCTCACGCTCTTGTCCTCAACGTCAAGCCGCGCGTCTATAATTATCGGAATATCGCCGAATGTCTTTCCTTCCATCCTTATATGAGCCACCTTCCTGCTCTTCAGCCATGGCACATAATCAGAAGGGCCTATATGTATGGCGTCGTCTGGCAGCCTCTTTATCAACTGGCTCTGTATGGTCTCTGTCTTGCTTATTTTTTTGAATTTCAGGCGCGAGTGCTCCAATAAGTTAATAAAATCTGTGTTTCCGCCGTAGTTAAGCTGGTACATCCTTTCCAGTTTGCCGCCCCTGTCTGCAAAGAGCTTCACAAGTGTTCTGCTCAGGATAGAAGCGCCTAATTGTCCTTTCACATCGTCGCCTATTATCGGTAATTTCTTTTCCTCAAACTTCCTTGCCCAGTCCTTGTCAGAGGCGATGAATTCCGGTATGCAATTTACAAACGCACACCCTGCCTTCAGCGCAACGTCAGCGTAAAACCGCGATGCCTCGTAGCTTCCCACAGGAAGATAGTTCAGCAGCACTTCCGCGCCGCTCTCCTGCAAAACCTTTGCAACGTCAGCCACGTTCTTGCTTGTATCAATGCTCACGAATTTTCCCAGATAATTGCCGATGCCATCAAGCACAGGCCCTTTCTGTATTTCCACGCCGTACCTTGGCAGCTCTGCGATTTTTTCCGTGTTTATCAGCGGATGATTGAGAACTTCAGCAAGGTCCTTGCCAACCTTCTGCGAATCCACGTCAAACGCAGCCACAGGCTCTATGTCGGAAATGTGATAGCCTCCAAGATTAACATAAAGCACGCCCGGAATTTCCAGCTCTTTCCTGCCCCTGTAATACTCTATGCATTGAAGCAGAAATGCTGCGCAGTTTCCCACGCCTGCGATTGCAACCTTTATCTTAGCCATAAACAGACCTCATGATTTTGCGAAGCAAAATCATCGTCATGTCATATCCCTATATCCAGTATTTTACAACGGTAAAATAAATACTTTACGGTTGTAAAAGTATTTATTAGCCTTCAACAAGTATACTTATGAACCCTGTTGAGCACCTGAAAGAGAAAGTGCAAAAGGAGAATCTTTGGTTCTTTATCCTGAGTGTTTTAGAAAAAAACCGCAGCTACGGCTACGAATTGCGTTCGCTTATCCAGAAAAGTTATGGATTTTTAGCTGGAAATGTTACAGCCTATCATGTTTTGTACTCTCTAAAAAGCGGCGGCTACGTGAAGAAAAAGAAGGAAGGTATGCGAAGATATTACGAGATAACTCCTGAAGGAAGAGATGCCCTGAAAGAAGCTAGAATATTTCTGAGGAAAACAGCAAAGGGTTGAACGAATCAATGAAATCTTCTTTTTATCTTCTCCTGTGTTATTTTCCTCCATGCAATTAAAGCAGGTTATAGTTTTGCGTGCCGATATAAAGATGAGCCGCGGCAAGGCAGCGGCCCAGGCAGCGCATGCATCTGTTTCTGCCCTTGATGACGTGCCGCCGTCTCTTCTGCAGCTGTGGAAAAGGCAGGGTCAGAAAAAAATTGTCCTTAAAGCCAAAGACAGGGATGAGTTGATAAACCTTCAGGATAAGTGTGAAAATCTGAAAATTCCGCATGCTCTTATATCAGATGCTGGACTTACAGAAATAAGCAGGGGCACAATAACCGCCTTGGGAATAGGTCCTGACAAGGAAGAGAGAATCAATAAAGTCACTGGCTCATTGTCATTGATGAAATGAGTATTGCAAGTTCCGAAGGAACTCATCCTTTCTTTGGGGTTCACCAAGACTTTTCTAGGGGCAAACTGCTTGCTATGGCAAACTGTTTGTTGCAGCAGCAACAAACCATTCATTCGCAAGCCATTCGCATTCCGAAAAGGATTGGTACTGGATCATTGCCCCTGATGAAGTAATTGTCTGTATTACCATCCTCTCTTTCCCCTGAGATAACGGATTATTGAATGGACTAATATGAACGGGAACAGCGTGATGTAAATCGTCAGATAGATAAATACGCCTATCCAATTTCCTGCCGTGCTTTTCATCTGCATTTCTTTCAGTCCTGCTCCTACAAGGAATATCGAAAAGGCAAAGATGATCACACCGAATATCGTAAACATGTCAGGAAGGAAGAATGGAGCCAGATGCTTCAAAGGGCTTAATCCCGCTGCCTGAGCACTTATAATAAATAAGATGTTGTTGAATGCCCAGAGATAGATAAGATATACAAATAAGCTCAACGCCAGCAGCGCTAAGCCGTATGAAAGCGTGAAGAAAGGCAGTATAAATGACCCGAACGCATCTGCCCTGAATACAGAGCCCTTGTATTTATTCAGGGTCTGCATTCCGCCTACGTTCCATCTTATTCGTTGTTTCCACCATGCCTTGAACGAGGACGGCACTTCTGTTAATACAGTGCCGGGAGACATCTTTATCTTATAACCCCTGTCAAGCAATCTCCATGCAATTTCTATATCTTCTGTCAGGTTTTTTTCATCAAAGCCGCCTACTTCCTTAAGAACGTCAGCGCGGTAAAAGCTCAAAGGGCCGGGCGTTACATATATCGAATCTATATACTCGAAAAGCTTCCTGGTCCATGCAATCATCGCGTATTCTATGCTCTGCAGCCTTCCTAGAAATCCTTTCGCATTGTTTACAAATATCCTTGAAGTAACAGCTGCAACGTCTTTCTCTGCAAAGAAAGGCACGCCCTGCACGAGAGATGTTCTGTCCGGATAAGAATCAGAATCAACGCACACTATTATCTCGCCTTTTGCCTTTGCAAGCCCTTCATTGAGAGCAGATGCCTTGCCTCCTCTCTTTTTTCTAACTGTTTGCACACCCACAGCCTCTGCTATTGCAGCAGTTTCGTCTGTGCTTCCGTCATCTACAACTATTATTTCATATGAACCTTTTGAGCCTTTCCCCAGCTTGTAAGAATAACCCTTTGGATATTCCAGATTCTTCAGGTTCCTCAGGACCTTCGCAATGTTATCGGCCTCGTTGTACGCAGGAACTATAATCGAAACCGTTGGGAATTTCTCCATAAACGGTACTTTAGCTAGCATTCCCCTGTTTTTGACGTAAAGCAGAACAAAAAGGAATCCGAAAAACGTCACTAGTGTTGCAAACAGGAGATAAATAACATCTATCCAATTTAGCGGCATAAAATCATTCAGTAATTATCATAAGAATACTCTTAAACCGATTTTTTATTTCTTCAACATCCGATCATTTCTATAAGGTTGTCCTTTTCAGGAACTCCCGATATGATCTCCGCGTCATTTACTATGACCGCAGGTACAGAAGATATGCCATGAGTATTTTTAACAATATTCACTGATGTCAGTTCAAGATTGACCGGAATAGGAGATAGCATCATCTTTGCACCGCACTGTTCCTTCACTTCAAGGAGTGTAGCACTCGTCAGCTTCTGGTCTAATTGCACCTGCTGCTCATGCGGATTATGTTCGAACAAATAGATTACAGTGGAATAATCGAAATTGCATGCTTTCCTTATTCTTTCTGCGTTAAGCCAGAATTGCATCTGCAATAGTGCATAGCGTTTCCTTTCAGGCAGGATATCTACAATCCTGTTTGTTGATTCGTATCTTTCCAGATTCACTCCCTCCTGATAGATTTTTTCATTGAATTCCAGGTTTGATTGTAGAGCAGCGTTACACTGCCCCTCCGTCAGATCATTCTGACTATAATATAATGACTGCAGCCGCGCATCGCTGAACAGGATTTCCGTTTCTTCTATAAACTGCCTTACCTCCTGCACACGGGAGTTTTCAATCATTATCCCTATCTGGACGCCTAGCGCTATGACTATTATTGTTAGGATAGCTGCTCCGAGGAATACCGACTTTTTCATGGTTATCACGATTTATAGGGTGGAAAAGGGATTAAAACTTGCGCCAGAAAATAAAGCCATGAAACTCGCTGTATTGATGATATCCTTTCTTCTGGTCACCGCAGGCTGCATAAGCCAGCAGGAGCCTGAGAAGCAGACCTTTGTGATAAGGAAGCACGGCATCGAATACTTGTTTTCCAATCCGATTGAGAACTCCTCATTAGTGCCTGTAGAGAATGAAGATGAAATCCTGCAAAAGATTTTAACAGCAGAAACCGTCAAAATAACGTTTGAATCTCATGAAGAGGATAATATTGTTTTCCAGCTTGCCGGAGTAGAAATGGCAAGCAAGCTGTCGCATTTTTACGTCTATGGACAGGGAAGGTTTGTTGACGTAAAAGCAGCGGAAATATCCGGCATCAGTCCCAAGGAAAATGAAACTGTTATACTGATGAAAGGTCCGAACACAGGCGCTGATGGCACAAGCATACACCTGTCATTAGACGAAATAATTGTCGTGGAAGGCGACACTGAGAAAAATCTCATGCTTGCAACAGACCGGCTGGCGCTGATCTATCTGAAAGAATGATTCTTGTTTCACATTACATGGCAGTATGGGCAAGCAGATACCTGTCTGCAGGAATTCTTCTGAAATGTCTCCAGAACGAACCAACCTCTTCCTCGTATGTAGTATTCTCTTTTTCCCGTTCTAGCACTGCTTTCATTTTTTCAGTTCCATGGACAACAAGAATAGGTCTTGTTACTCGGAATAATCTTTCACCTTCATTATCATAATCGGCTCTGTAGAAACCCTACTACCGAAAAGCATATGGTAGGCTGTTCCGAAGAACAGCCTAAGTGACCCGTATGCAGAAGAAACTTAATCAGGGCAAACTAAAAACTTAAAAGGTGATTACGGTATATCAACCTCCCCCAGGAGTGAGCATTTATCAGAAAAGAGCCTGACACGCAGAGGCTTTTCGGGATTTTCCTGAATTACGAGAGCTCTGCCTTCACCGGGATTTAGCGAAATGCCAAAATCGTAATTTTTCACGCCCTGTGTTGGATATGTTATAATCGCCTTCAGGTTTTCCAGCATTGCAGATCCCTTGTTTATGACAATGACATTCAATGACCCCATTTCTGTTTCATTGTCGAACGAATAGGTCAGGGAAGGGGCTTTCCTGTCTATCTCTAACGCATTCATGCACTGCAATTGTTCCTCAAACTGCACCTGCCTTGTCTGCACAAAGGAGGTTGCCCATAAAGAAAACACGCCTGCTATGGCAAGTGTCAAAGCTATCAGTATAACGCTTGCAATGATGGGCGATATTCCTTTCATGATTAATATGATTGAAATCCAGTATTAATAAGTTTACAGATAATCCCCTTTCTTTCACAAACCAATAAATAAGGCCTAGTGCAAAGTTAATTCATGAAAGGCATAACACCGATAGTTTCCGTGATTCTTCTCATCGCCATGGCTGCATCAGCAGCTGCAATGATAGCTGCCTGGCAGGGATCGTTCCTTTCTGACTATATCGGTGACATAGACAGGGAATCAAAGCTTCGCCTGCTTTGCAACTCTGCCTCGATTCTTGCAGAAGCTGCGTCATTTGACTGCAACAACGATTGCAGTGAAGGTGTTATCCATACATTCACAGCAGATGTCAAAAATACGGGTGAAGCATCCTTAGAACTGAACAAAGTTTTCCTCGTTTTGAAGGATGGAAATTTATTGGAAATGCCTTTGCAACAAACAATTGCGCCAGGGCAATCGCGTACAGTAGCCATAGAGACAGAAAAGTCCTGCACAGGAGTTGCACAGAATGTCGTTGAAGCTGCAATACCAACGCAGTGCAGCGCTGTGGCAGCAAGGATATCTGGCGATGAAATAGAATGGGTGAATTGTGGATGATTATTTATATTTTCGAAATGTTTTCATAGTTATGGATGCTGAAGACATTCTAATTGCTTTAGGAAATGCAGGGTCGGCATGCTATCTTGCAGCCAATGGTGACTACAAACTTGCGGCATACTCCGGTTCAGTTGCCCTTGGAATTTGGATAGTTGATGCGATGATTAATTATGCAGACAGAAGAAATGATAGAATGCGAGAAAGAGCCTACAGAACTTTGTGTGAATTAGATTAAAGCAAACCAACTTAATGAACGGCATACGAAAAGTTGGTTTGCTTTATGGGAAAGCACAAATAACATGTTCCGTTTCATTTGTGGTTTCACTATAATTGCATCCAGAATCTTTCTTGTAATCAATATATAAGCCGGCATAGAAATTAATCTGATGAAAGGCCTCAAAGGAATAGAACCTGTGATTGCAGTAGTCATACTCGTGGCAATATCTATAGCAATGGCAGGAATGCTTTTTACGTGGTATCAGGGAACTTTACGCATAGAGCAGGAGCGCACAGCTTCTGCCGCAGAATGCGCCTTTGCTTCTTTGGAGGTAGGCGATGTATTCTTATCAGCAGAAGGCGGGCGGGTGATAATCGAAAATACAGGGCAGCACTCCTTGGATGTGAGCCTGATAGTTTTGCAAAAAACAGACGGATTAGAGTCATTTCTAATGAATTCAACGGTAGAAGAGCGCTCCCTTGCTTCGCTGCCTTTTCCGTTCACCGGTTCATGCGGTAATTTCGTATCCCTGACAGTTTACACAGCCTGCAACGGCATTGACGCAAGGTTTTCAGGAGAACCTGTGTGCGGGTGACGGCATTTTCTTTCATGAATGAAACAGCGGGGTTGTCGAATTATTCGTTTTTCTTCGCCATCTAGAATGAAGCGAAGAAAAACTTACTCGGTTCCCATAGGCAACTTTTTCAGCCTTCACTTGAGATGGGCTGAAAAAGTTGCTCCTATAGCTATTTATTCGACAACCCCCGAAACAACAGTAAGCTTTAAATAATCATAGTCTTACTTATTTATATGAGTAAGATTGAAGAAATAAAAGTTTCCTCAAAGGGACAGCTGGTAATACCCAAGGATATGAGGGAAGATCTCGGGCTGAAGCCGGGAAGCAAAGTGCTTTTAAGCAGGCATGACCACGCAGTGCTTCTTGTGCCGAAACCTTCAGACCCGGTGCGCGCAATCATAGAGCTTGGAAACCAGATGAAACTTGGAGACATGAAGGAAGAAGTGAAGAAACACCGCCGAATCGGGAGATAGCATGATTGCACTCGATACGTATGTGATAATGGACCTTTTGTCTGGCGAGGTTGAGCTCGTTAAGAAAGCCAAGAAATACCTTAATGAGGTGCGCGAAAAGGGTGGCATTGCATCGGCGGTCCTTCTTACAGAGATCGTTTATCACGTATCAAGGCGGAGGAACCCGCAGTTTGCAGAAGAAGCTGTCGCGTTTATTCGGAATTTCCCAAACCTTTCCGTTATGGAAGTTACCGTTGATATCGCAGTCATGGCAGGAAGGCTCCGCAACAAGTATTACAAATCAAAAACAAGGGAAATTTCCTTTCTCGACTGCGTGCACCTTGCATCAGCCTTATCTGCATCTGCACAAAAATTTGTGACAGGAGACAAGGATTTTGACGCTGTGGAAGAAATGGCAGTCGAAATCTACAGATGATTATATGATAACGAGCCGTGGCGAGCAATTTGATAACGAGCCGTGGCGAGCAATTTGATAACGAGCCGCAACAATCAGTTCGATCATGATAGATAAGGGTTAAAACCTTGCCGAGTCATCTATTCCTTGGAGGCTAGGCCGGGGGATTAGGCGCCCCTTCCAGCTGCGAGTCGTCTACAGCAGGACCGAAGCCTTAGGGAGGTTTTTGCCGTGAAAATGTCCCGCAGCTGATGCGTCGAAGCCCAGCCTGCCTGGACCGCTTCATGGCGAACCGGGTCAGGGTCGGAAGACAGCAGCCCTAAGTTATGTTTGCCGGTGCTTGGCAGATTACTGGGTGGAGCTGACGTTGCGGATAGGCATCTTTGCAGCAGAAATCCACCAAGGGCGCGCCTCCACTTTTATTTAGTGATTTTTATGGCCGATACAGAGAAATTGCTGGAATTTTTGGGTCTGGTAGGCAAACTGAAAAAAACTGAAAGATCTGGATGGGTTCGAAATGGAATTCCTGATTCTGAATCCGTGGCTGATCATTCGTTCAGAACCGCTATATTGGCTTTCATTCTGGGAGATAAACTCGAGGTTGATGGCGAAAAACTGCTGAAGATGGTTCTTATTCACGACCTGCCCGAATCGATAACAGGAGATATAACAATGCACGACAAAGAGTACGGAAGAAAATCTGAGATCGAAAGGAAGGCGATGGAGAAACTTTGCTCTTCAACCGAAAATGGAAATGAGATAATGAGCCTGTGGAAGGAATTTGAAGAAGGGAAATCAAAGGAATCAAGGCTTGCCCACGAGCTTGACAAGCTGGAGATGCTTATCCAGTCCTTTGAGTATGAAAAGCAATACAATATTCACCTTGACGAGTTCTGGAAGGATGCAAAAATTATTAAAAATGAGAAATTAATTGAATTACTTGAATCTTTTAAGAAGAGAAAGTAGTGATACTATGGAACGTGAAGAAGTTCAGTCCATTGTGGTCGCGTCGCTTGCACTGGCAGTTGCATTTACAATAGCATTCCGTGATGGTGCTTTAGGCATTTTAGATACTCCTGTTGATGTCATGTTACGGGTACTGGTTTTTTCCATAATTACTGTATCTTTATCGTTCATCCTGCATGAACTGGGGCACAGGCAGCTTGCGCGCCGCTTTGGAGCATACGCAGAATTCAGGAAGTGGAATACAGGACTCGCGCTGGCCCTGTTCTTTTCCCTGTTCGGGTTTGTATTCGCAGCTCCCGGTGCGGTTGTCATACATTCGCGTGCAGATTTGTGGGGAAAAATTGCAAATATAACAAGAAGAAGAATGGGATTAATCTCGCTAATAGGACCTGTTATCAACATCATTCTTGCGTTTGCTTTCGCATCATTGCTGTTAATAGCTCCGGAGCTCTTTCTGGTCGCAAGCTTCGGATTCACAATCAATGCATGGCTGGCTTTCTTTAATCTGCTGCCAATTCCCCCTCTGGACGGCTCCAAAGTCTTTTTATGGGACAAGCGCATATGGCTCGGTGCAATCGCTGTTTCCGGAGCAATGGTGTTCGTAGGGTTCTAGAATTATAGTCAAACAAGGAATAAATACCGATAATAAATTCCTTGTTTGCAAAATGATTTTTCAAAGAAATTAGAATCAAAAATAAGCCTCTGGGGAAATTCAACACTCGGCATTAAATCACTCCGTTCTTAGAATATCAGCTATTAAATCATCATCTGTAATCTTCGTTACATCAACTATCTATTTTTAGGGAACCTAAACAAAGCTTTGAATTTGCATAGCTTCGGCTAAAAGGAATTTTAATGAAAAGAAGGAAAGGAAATAAAACAAAAATACAGTTAACCCCAATGTGAGCTTACGTTTAAACCGTAAGTTCTCCTGTTATTGCTCCGTTCTCAACTAGCACACCGGTTCTTCCAGCAAAGTCTGCTGAATGAGCGTCGTAGTTCTGCATCATGGATGATGCTGATCTTGTGTCAGCTGCACTGTGTCCTGCAACTATCAGCGCGCTCTGGCCGCTTGCGAAAGCGTCCTCAACGAACTGTATTATTGCAGTTCCAGCACCAGCATCAATGTACTGCTCTCGCGTCCATGTTTTGGCTGCATCACCAAGCTCTCTTACAAGTTCGTTCACAGCAGGACCTCCGACAAGTATAAGGTTCTTTGTGTTCTTGTCTGCCTGCGTGACTTCTGTATCGAGCTTTGCAATGCCAGTCTTTATCGGCACGACCTTTTCTGTTGTGACGTCTCCAGCTGCACCTCCTGAACTGATCGTTGCTGTTGAGCCCTTCTTTACTACGGCAATGTGCGCAACACTCTGGTCGTCAGGATAGTAAAGCGCTGATGTGTCCTGGCCCGAGGTCTTTCTCGCAACATACGTTCCCCAGATGTCAACGTAATCGATGACGTTGGAATCGCTCCCCCTTGTCTGGCTGTCCTCAGTTGCTGTGAATATAGGCGCAGATGGGATAGCAACGTTGTTGGAGCCGCTTGTTTCTGTGCTTGCTGTGAATATCACAGTGTTTATATTGCCGGCATCGTCTTTCTCTTCAACTACCATGTATCCGGGTTGTGCCAGCGGCGCGGTTCCAGTTCCTTCGCCTACGACTGCCAGTGTGGACGCGTTTGTTGCGTTGTTGAATGTCAGCTGGTATCGGACGCCTGCGTTTGCAGTTCTTCCAAGAGTGAAGGTTACTGATGGGCTTGATGTTGTGTTGACGCCTGTAACCGTGTCTGACGCCGATAATGCAGATGCTGACCCGTCCTCCTTGTTGATTGCCGTGATGTTAATCCTGTGTGTTGAAATCGCAGATGTGTCAGGCGAGATCTCTATAGCCCCTGTCGGCAGCTGGATTCTGTTGTTGGGTACGGTGTTGTAGGTTCCTAAGCTCACGTTCTTGAAGAACGCCACATACTCGCCGTTCTTGCCCTTCAATCGCGGGTAAACGGTTGTGAACGTTCCTCTTCCGTTGACCGTAGAGCTGATGTTGGAGTTGTTGCCCCATGTTACGGTGAAGTTGTTGCTGCTGATGTTGAAGATGTTGTACGTCTGCCCGTCTATGACAGCCGCCTCCTGGTTGTCGCTTCCTGTTGTGATTTTTGTTGTTGCCCCTGAGAACAGGTCGTTAAGCTCTACCGAACCGCTCGTGCTTCCGTCCAGGCTTACTCCTGTCACACGGAACATGTGCGGAAAGTCGCCTGCGTCCAGGATGACATATTCATCCCTTCCTGTCTCGGCTTGCTCCAGCACCTGTATGTTGTTGCCTGCGCTTCCTGCAAGGCTGAATGCCGTTGCTGTAGAGCTTCCCTTGTAAGCCCAGTTGATCGTCGCGCTCTTTCCGTTATTGTCCGTCCACGTGGTCTGCAGCAGATTGTCTCCTGAAGGCTTGTTGTCGTATGTGTTCCTGCTCGAATCCGTCAGGTCAGGATCAACTCCTGGAAATGCGAGGGCAAAGGTCTTCCATGCAGGGTCTTCGTACATGTCTCCTGTCTTTGCGAAGTCCACTGATGACGACCTTCCTCCTGTTCCAATCTCTATCTGCGACAGCCTCTCGGTGTCCGAAGGCCTTGTCAATGTGACTATCGTACCATCAACAGGGTCCTCATTCTCGCCGAGCTTTACCTTGTTGCCGTTCTGGAGCGTTATCTTCTGGGCTCCCAGGATGATCTTGCCGCTGTTCTGCGTCTGGTCAGTGCTTGACAGGTGGAAGACGTCGCTCACGAACACGTCAAGGCCGCCTACCTTCTGGGACTTGCTCTTGTCAATGCTCTTCTTGTCGCTTCCTACCCTTACGACGAGCGTGTCCGCATCTACAGTACCGTCGAGGGTGACTGTGTAGGTCGTCCCTCCGATAGTTACTGTTACGCTTTCACCTCCGTTCAGTATGTGCGTTTCCGCGCCTCCGAACAGAACCAGCTTGTTGTTTGGCAGGTCTGTTCCGCTTGCAATTGTATACTCCCCGCCGAACAGTTCCAGCTTGGAACCGATGGAGTCGTCTCCAAGAAGGTTTGTTCCAAACACCACTCTGCTGCGGTAGAAGTTGTCGCCAGTTGCCGTGCCTGTAGGCGATGTCGGAAACCTTCCGAAGTTGTAGGCTCCGTCAGCAGTTGACGATGAGCCAGGCCTGTCGAACTGCAAGGCGTAGTTTGCCGCAGTTCCTCCAGAACCCGGAGTCATGTCTATGAACTGCTGGTACCTGTAGGAAGTTCCGTTGTTGTCAGTGACCGACCCGTCCTTCAGGATGGTTGGTAGGTCGTCGTCTGTCAGTGTTGTTCTAAGACCAGTCTTGCCAAGGTTGTCGTCCAGGAAAATCTTGGTAGACTTGGTCGCTAGAGCCTTGCCTTCTCCGTCAATGCTCAGTGTTCCTGCTACTCCTGGTACCGATACTGTTTCTTCCGTGATTGGCGCTCCTCCCAATCGTGCAGCAATGTTAATAGCGCCTACAACGTCGTCTGTTGCGGCTGTACCGCCTACAACAAACAGGGCGTTTACAGTGCTATCCTCCACGAATGGTACTGGGAAATCTCCCAGATCAGCGGCGAAAGCAAGAGTGCTTCCTGCCATAAGGGCGCCAAGTGCACCGGCTGCTATTGCTCTCCAATTCATATTTTTTTCACCAAATTTACAAGTCCTACCAGACAGGCAATGCACCTCACATAAAGGGAATCTGGCCATAAACACCCTTTACATGCAGCACTACCTCGTCTAGTCATTGGTCAGTCATTAATAGGTTTATATGGAATTACCCCATATATAATGGTAACGTGAAAACGTTTCACACGCCCGGTTTGTTTATATACGACATATGAATAAATCTATTTTACAGATAAATAATTCGTATAAACGTTTACAAATCAATATTTGATCGTTTTAGATTGTAAATTCCCCTATAAAGTCAAATGACCTATTGAGGTCGTTTCTCGTGCCAAAAAGGCAAAAATGCTGTTTTTTGCTGTCTAAAATGTTAAAATCCGGCATAATAGCTCCTTCTGGTATAAGCCTTTAGAAGAATGGGCGTCAAAATTATTGTTATGATGGCCATTCCGATCAAAGCGCCGTATACCTCGCTGGCTATAACACTCATTCCAAGCATTATCTGTGCTATGGCTATCGAATACTCGCCTCTGGGAATCGTGCTCAACGCCAAAATCCCCATCTCCTTGCCCTTGAATCCGTAGAATCCTCCGGAGGCATAAACCCCCAGGATCTTGGACAAAATTGCTATAGCTGTGATGACCGCCATAAGCCACCAGTACTGCAATAGGCTCTGTAGGTTAATTATCATTGCACTGTAAGCGAAAAATATAGGTATAAAGAAGCCATACCCTATCGTGCGCATCTTTGGCTCTATAGAACCTTTGACGTGCCTGTTTCCTGACATAGCAGCTCCTGCCAGAAATGTCCCTATCAGGGCTGCTATGCCAAGCTGTTCAGACGCATAAGCGATGAGAAATGCGATCGCAAGCGGTATTGCAACCAGCATCTGCTCATCTTTCATCTTGCTGAATATATTAAGTATTTTCTCGATGACCTTTGACCCGAAAGCCATTATAACAAGTATGAAACCCAGTATTGCGAACATCAGCGTTACTGCCGGTACGACCTCGATGTTCCCTGAAGTAAGCCATTTTACAAGTATAGACAGCCCTATTATCGTGGCTATATCGTCTGCCATTGACATGCTGACCATCACCTGGCCAAGCTTTGTCTTTATCATCCCGGCCTTGCTGGTTAATTTCAGCGGTATTGCCGTGGAGGTGCCCATAATAGCTACCCCGATTACCGCTCCTATGACCATGGAATTGAAAACAAAGAATCCAAAGGCTAAGCCTGCCAGGAATGCGAACAGCGATGTAAAAAGTGCAAGAACCCCTCCTGCATAAGAATGCCTCTTTATGTCATCATAACTCACGTCAAGCCCTATGAAAAACATCAGCATCAATAGCCCTAAAAATGCCAGGTTTTCCAGAAACGGGCCCGGAGTTACCCATGCCAGCATCGGACCTAATAATAGACCTGCAATAAGCTCGCCTATCATCGCGTCTGTGCGCAGTCTTTCAGCTATTTCCCCAAAGACCTTTGCTACTATGATTATAGCTGCTATGTCTACCAGCAGCACCACGTCAAATGGCATAAGTTTAAAGGCGCAGAAGCGGTATTTTAGCTTTTCTTTAATTGGCAATGGAAATTCGTGTTTCTTGGATCAGGTTTTCAGGGTTGTCGAATAATTCGTTTTTCTTCGCCATCCAAGATGAAGCGAAGAAAAACTCATTTGATACTCCCTCTGCAGCTTTTCAGCATTCACTTTAGATGGCTGAAAAGTTGCTCTAATAGCTACTTTTTCGACAACCCCACGTTTTCAGGCGTGTTTGTATCATTAGGTTACACTGGTGGTGGGATTTTTTAGATGAATATCTTTAAATAATTGATATCATATCTATGCGCAGGTGCAAATCTATGCTGAGATTTGACGATGAGGACTCCGACGACGATGACGATTGGGACGATGACGACGAAGGAGATGGAGGAGGCGAAGAATAGGTAGTTTTCAATTTTTATTTTCCGTTTCTGGATTCTATATCCTTTTATAGTTTATTTTACAATAACGACGTTATGTCCGGAGAATTTGCAGCCCGAAAATTGCAAAAAAGCAGGCAACATTTTCGCTGGAAAAGGCGTGGGTACAAGTACAAGGTGTTAAATTGGAGAAAGACAAAAAACCCTCTGGAAGGCGCTCCGCAGGCAACGGGTCTTGTTCTTGCCAAACGCATGGTCGAGCAAAAGCAGCCGTCATCAGGCATGATCAAGGCTGTGCGTGTGCGTCTGCTCAAAAACGGCAAGGAACTCACAGCCTTTGTTCCAAGATCAGGCGCGATAAATCATATTGCAGAACATGATCACGTGACTATCGAAGGGCTCGGCGGCTCGCAAAAAGGACCCATTGGCTCTATGTGGGGCGTGAGATGGAAGGTAGTGAAAGTGAATGGCATCTCTCTGGAAGAAATCCGAAAAGGCAAAAAACAGAAGCCAACAAGGTAATGGTGTGATAGACAACTCCTTCTATGAAAAACTAAAAGAACTTTTCGGGGTTGCCGGATGATTCCTCATTCTCTGCCAAAGAAGCACGAACCTTATTTATACTTTTCCCATTTCTTTGAATCATGTACGAGGAATTTCTGGAACGTAATCCTACGTTTGAGGCGCGTGTGGATGCCTTCACAAGCGGAATCCTCAGCCCTGACGCAAAGGCGCTCACGCTCTGGGCAATGGAGCATGGCAAGCCTTACACCAGAAGCGCGCTTTATCAGGCTGTGCTGCAGTTCGCAGGCAGGGGGCTTCCTGTGACAGAACCCTCTGTATGGCAGTATTGCAATGGAGTACCAGCACGAAATAGAAGAGACTGGTACGACGGCGCTCTCTGTTCCATAGGCGCTGTTGTGAAAGATAAAATAGTAGTGGAAGGCGGAGATGCTCAGGCAGCCTACCTGAAGACAGACGCTGGAGCAGACTTCGGAGAGCCGCTTGCAGCCTTGGCAACAGCGCTTGTGAATCGCATGGACTCTGCAAAGAAGAAGCCGCGTTTCATAAGCATGCAGAGAATAATCAGCATGCCTAACACCCGCGGAAAGCACAGTCACGGTTATGCCGTATACCGCATAATAAAGCTGCTTGCAGAAAACCAGGGAAAGGAACTCGGGTGTGCAGACATTACAGAGCAGACAGGACTTAACGAAACGGTGGTTTCGTATACCCTGACCGACCTTGGAAAAGCAGGTATGATAGAGTACTATTCTCCCAAAAGGGATGTAGGAGGAAGCAGTGCCAGAGGCTGGTCTGTTGTGCGTATAGACGAATCAATCCGGGGCAAAGACCCTGAGAACGCGTATAGGGATGCAAGGGCTCTCAGAAAAGGATTTTATAGTAAAGGGTATTTCCTTCGCGTCTTTGAGTACTGCCAGAGCCATGTTGGCGAAGAA
>JACPJV010000028.1 GCA_016187395.1 Candidatus Aenigmatarchaeota archaeon | reverse complement strand
TCGGCAAATTCATAGAAGCCTCGCCCTGCTGACTTGCCTTCTGCAACAGGATACTGAAAGCCTTTTCCAGGATCAATTCCAGAGTTCCAGAACCTTTCCGTTCCTGTCGTTTTATCCGCGCGACCAAGAAATTTCTTTCCAGAATCGGTCGTCGCCAGACCTTCAAACCCCATGCCAATCTTAAGAAAAACACATTTATATCCTTGAGTTCAATAAGATTAGAGAGTTTTTATTGGAATAATAATATCAGTTGCGGAGCAACTGAATAGGAAATGAGGTTAGAAGGAGAGAAACCTTAGGTTTCTACTCCTCTAAAGAAAGGGATTTGCTATGGATATTCCTGCGCCGATGCGACAGATGGGCTACGACCGCGCTATTGCCGTATTCTCTCCGGAAGGAAGAATGTACCAGGTAGAATACGCAAGAAAGGCGGTGGAGAAAGCCACGACAGCACTCGGCATAGCCTTCGCAACAGGAATAATATTAATGGCAGGGAAGACCCTGCAGAAAATGCTTGTTCCTGAAAGCGTTGAAAAAGTGTCAAAGGTGGATGATCACATAGGCATTGCAAGCTGCGGAATCCTCGCAGACTCCAGAGTTCTTGTAGATACTGCGCGCGTCCGGGCGCAGGTGAACAAAATCACCTACGAGGAGCCTATAGAGATATATTCGCTGGCAAAAGACCTGGCAGACAGGATACAAAGGCTTACGCAGATAGGAGGGCTGAGGCCCTACGGAGTAGGCCTTCTGATAGCAGGCATAAACAGCCAGCCGCGCCTGTTCGAGACAGACCCTTCCGGCACGCTGCGCGAATGGCATGCGCATGCAATCGGCAGGGGATCAAAGGAAGCCAGGAAAGTTCTGGCAGAAGGATATAAAGAAGGTCTTGCAAAAGAAAAGGCCATGGAGATCGGCGTGAAAGCGCTGCTCACAGCCGAGAAGAAGCTCACGGCAAGTTCAACAGAGATCGCAGTAATAGAGCCCAAATTCAATTCGCTGACACGCAACGAAGTCCGCGACATACTGAAGAAATATGCGGCGTGATATTTTTCACAATTTACAAACAATCTCTTTCAGGCTTTCATCCCAAAGCCAAGCCCCATCGAAGCAAGGCACCTTTTCAACCCTTCAAGTTTCTTGTGACAGTGTGCGCAAAAGGAAAATATCTCACGGCAGTTTCTTCATCCGGAAAGGCTCTTATGAAAATCCTGCGCAGTCCGTACGCAGGATGCCTGAGTTTTCTGTAGGAGCGTTCCAGAATATCAAAAATCCATTCCCTGCTCACTTCTTTTTCCATGCGCATCTTTCCTATTTCATCAAGGCTTCTTGCATAACCGCGCCTGCACCTTTTCACGCCAGCTTTCCACCTTCCTAATCCGTATCTAAGCTGTACGATCCCTTTCTCCTGAGAAGGCAAACACTGCAAAGCCGCTTCTATCCTTGCCGCTTTCTTTGTTTCAGGCCCTATTAAAAATCTGTCCCAGTCTATCCCAGCCCTTTCCATCAAGCTGTTTTCTGTTTCTGAGTAAGCCCGGTTAAGGTTTACATCGCCCCGTCTGTATTCATCAGCAAGAACTTCCAGCAGGCGGGAATGAACAGCATCGCGGTCCCATACCCCGAATGTATCCCATAAGAGCCTTCCGTGAGAAGTAGGAGCCATCACGCAGAATTCCTCAGGATGCCTCAGTCTTTTCATAAGCCTCTGGTTTCTCGGCTCAAACACCCCGTTTACAGCATCGTATACAGGACGGTCATACGACCGATCTGCAATTTCCCTTCCAGTGACATCTGCGCCATTAAAAACCAGATAGAGGAAAGCTGCATTATTCTCAGCCCTTGACCTGTAGTTTAGTCTTGCCAGTTCGTCGTAGGAAAGTTTGGAGGATGTTCTAGGCTTTCTCACACTCAAATCAACGCCTGCAAGCGAAGCCACAACACGGTCCCGGTAGCTCATTCCTCACCTCACATGAATACAAGGAATCGCAGAAACTATTTAACATTTGGAAAAAATTAAAATCATTCAGAGCACTATTATTCAGGCTGGGGCTCCATCCTTTCAAGCGTGTAGCGCCGGGTAAATGAATGGGCATTTCTAGCATGTAAATAATGAACATTCGAATCAGAAACTGCATACCACCCTTCCCTCACTTCAGAGAAATCCGGATCGAGTTCTCCTTCCGGAAAACGCAATGCAAACCTGTCGCCCACCTTCATCTGAAGGCCAAGACCAATGTAAGCAAACCCCTCTCTCCCTTTTCCATCCACAAACGTCAGGTCAGTGTTCACTTCCCAGACGGTTATTTCCGCCACCTTATCACCATTTTTCATTGTCAGCAATCTATTTAAATATTTCGCCACCTAATAATAGTAACATATAGCAAAACGGGATTTAAAAGCCTGCTATCATGAATAAGTAAAAATTACAATTCCCGTCTTCCGGTTTTACAGAAGATACAGCGGAGGAGGGAGTATTACGGTGAAGAAAATGGTTACAGTTGACAAGGCAATAATAGCCAGGATAGAAAAAGGCAAGAAGCATTTCGAGATTCTTGTTGATCCTGAGCTTGCTTATGATATGCGCTCTGGCAAGAGCGTTTCCTTGCAAAAAATGCTTGCCGTAAACGAGATATTCTACGACGCAAAGAAAGGCGACAGGGCATCGCCCGATGAGATATCAAAAATATTCAAGACAAACGATATTGTAAAAATAGCGGACGAAATAGTCAAGGAAGGCGATATACAGCTGACAACAGAATTCCGAAGAAGGAAGGCTGATGAAAAAAAGCACAGGATAGCATCCATTATTTCTGAGAAGGCTGTTGACCCCCGCACAAAGGCGCCGCATCCGATCGAGAGGATAATAAGCGCGATTGATCAGGCCAGGGTCAGCATAGACCCGCTTGTGCCTGCAGAAAGGCAGGTGGAGCACGTGATAAATGGGATAAAAGCAATCCTGCCTATTTCAGTGGAAGAAACAGAGCTCACAATAAGCATAGATGCAAAATACAGCGGTCAGGTTTACGGCATTCTGAAAGGCTACGGAAATTTCAGCGACCAGTGGTCCGGGAACACCCTTGTAGTGAAGATAAAAATCCCGGCATCGCTGAAGGAGAAAATATACAGCCAGCTGGCAAAACTGACAGGGGGAAATGTTAATATCCAGGAGAAACACTAATAGGTGAAATGTGAGGTGTGCGAATGAATGCACGTTTTCCTGCGGGAAAACGTGAGGCTGATTTCGATGGAAGAAAATCAGGAATTAGAGCAGGCAAAAAAGGAACGCAGGCTTGTCATACCAGGAGATCATCTTGGTGACGAACAGGCAGGTCACGGAACGTATGTTGTGGAAGGAAAGGTATATTCAAAATACATAGGCCTTGCAGAGGTCAGGAACGGAAAGCACATAGTCATACCGCTTGCAGGCGTCTACTCGCCGAAGCGGGGAGACGGCGTTATAGGAAAAATTACCGACATAATCTTCCAGAAGTGGATCGTTGACATCAACTCGCCGTATGAGGCAGTACTGCCTTTAAGCGATGCAGTAGAAGGATTTGTTGATCTGACTAAGGAGGACTTGACAAGATATTTTGATTACGGTGATATCATATTCGCTGAAATATCCAACGTTAACAGGCAGAAACAAGTTCAATTAAGCATGCGCAGCCCCAAGTGCCGAAAGCTCTGGGGAGGCCGCCTGATAAAAGTAACGCCTGCAAAAGTTCCGAGAATAATAGGAAGGCAGGGTTCCATGGTCGAAATGATCAAGAAGCTCACAGGAACCCAGATAGTTGTGGGGCAGAATGGTATAGTATGGGTTCGCGGCGACAATGAAGATCTGGCTGCAGAGACCGTGCTGACGGTAGAGAGGCTGTCTCACAAGGGCGGCCTGACAGATTACATAAAGGAAACGCTTGAAAAGAAAGTTGCGGAACTGAAGCCTGTTAAAGACGAGGAGAAGGTCGAGGAGGCAGAAGAAAATCTGGAAGAATCCGGAGAAGAAGAATTATGAGGTGCGATCTATGAAGGAATCAAAAGTGAAGGACGAAAAAAGAGTTGATGGCAGAGATTTTGATGAAACAAGGCCTATAGAAGCAAAAGCCGGCATCCTGCACAGGGCGCAGGGCTCTGCGATGTTCAAGTTTGGAAGCACGATGGCTATTGCGGGTGTTTTCGGGCCGAGAAAAGTCTTTCCAAAACATAAGGAAAAGGCTGAGCGCGCAATATTACGAACAGACTACAGGATGGCGCCTTTTTCGACAAAAGAAAGATCAAGGCCAGGCCCAAGCAGAAGGAGCACTGAAATATCCTTCGTGACGAGGAATGCAATACTTCCGGTTATAGTGACGGAGGACTTCCCGAAAACAAGCATTGACGTTGTAGTGGAAGTTCTTCAGGCAGATGCGAGCACCCGTTGCTGCGGAATTAACGCCGCTGTGCTCGCGCTGGCAGACGCAGGTGTTCCCATGCGCGACTTGGTTGTAAGCTGCTCTGCAGGAAAAGTTAACGGCAAAATAATTCTGGACATTGCGGGCGAAGAAGATACAGAAGGCGAAGTAGACATGCCTGTGGCATGGTATCCAAAGAGAAAAGAAATTACCCTGTTGCAGATGGACGGCATAGTCACTCCCGGGGAAGCAAAGGAAATACTGCATCTGGCATTGAAGGGATGCGAGAGGATCTACAAAGATATGCAAGAGTCACTTCGTTCAAAATATACGATAGAAGAATCCAAGGGAGATGTGTAAGGTGTGCGAATGAATGCAGCGAGTGCATGGACATTTCTCTGCAGAGAAATGTCAGTTTGCTTCCGCTGTAGGAAAACGTGAGGTTGATTACGATGATAGAAATGGACGACTTATTGATAAGAAAGCTTGTCAAGCGCGGAAAAAGGCTTGACGGCAGAAATTTTGATGCTTATAGAGAAGTAAGCATTGAAACGAATTTTATAAACTCTGCAGAAGGCTCTGCCAGGCTGAGGCTTGGCAACACAGAAGTCGTAGTAGGAGTCAAGATGGGAATAGGCACCCCGTACCCTGATACGCCTGATGAGGGAGTTTTGGTTGTAAATGCAGAACTTGTGCCATTGGCATCCCCTGAGTTCGAGAAAGGGCCTCCTGGAGAGGAATCCATAGAGCTGGCACGCGTCGTAGACCGTGCTATCAGAGAGTCAAAATGCATTGCTTTTGATAAGCTGTGCATAGAGCCTGGAAAGGCGGTATGGATGGTTAACGTGGACATAGACGTTCTCGATGATGATGGTAATCTTATCGATGCCTCATGCATGGCAGCCGTTGCTGCCCTGGCAACAGCGAAAATGCCTGAATACGAAAAAAATGATGATAGTTACAAGGTAAACTTCGACAAGAAATCAGAAAGCCTTCCTATGAAATGCCTGCCGATATCAACAACCTTTGTCAGGATAGGCGATGCCATACTCGCAGATCCGGCTCTTGATGAGCTGAATGCAATGGATGCGCGCCTTACGATAGGCACACTGGATGACGGAAAAGAAATCAAGCTATGTTCAATGCAGAAAGGAGGATCCAACGGTCTTGCAGTCGGCCAGGTGGAACAGATTATAGATCTTGCCATAGAGAAGGGAAAGGAATTGAGAAAGATTGTAAAGGCTGAAAAGGAATAATCAGGCGCAAAGCCTCTCTTTCCTTACAATGCTATCAACGATCTCGGCATGAGATCGATTTAACAAGAACTCATATTCCCTTTCTTTCATTTGTCTATATACTATCTTCTGCATCAAATAAGCAACCGTGCCTATAAGGTTTGAATGAGTTTCGCCGGCATAGGTCCCAGTTGCACCGGGATACGAATATCCATGTCTGCTTAAACCAAGGGAGACTTCTTCTAATTTTTGGTATACAGGATCAGAGCGGCACGAATGATATCCGCTAACACAAACGCCGAATTCATTAAACGTACCATCATTGATGTTCAAAACTCTTGTTGCATTGTCAGAAAGTTCGCCCAACCTTTTCCACTTGCTTCTTATGCTTTCTCCAAGGCGTTTCATGCTTACATGTCTTTCAATTTCTCTATCCTTATGCAGGAAAAATTCATCCCACCGCTCATCCAGCTCAGACGATTCATCACCTTCCATAGTGAAATTATCATTAGAAAGCTTATATTCTTGAATTTCAAGGAACGAAAGATATTCAAAGAACTCTAAAGAGTCTCATTTATTTCTTGTACCTGAACCAATATAGCAGCAGGGCTCCGAGTGCTGCAAGATATATCCCCACGGAGAGGTTGCTTGCAATAAGCGCGACAAACAACACCACCGCAAAACCTAGCGGAATTAGCGCTTCTCTAAAGACAATGTATTCTGCTATTCTCTTTCTCGCCTTCCTGTAAGATATTGCGTCGTACGGAATGTTAAGCGAAGGCCTGGTGGCTCCGTAAAACGAATCAGCAACCACAAGCTGGAAAAAGTCCTTGACCAGAAGCCTTATGATCCACGAGAACATCGTTGCAAGCACGCCTATTCGCAAAACTCCGTAAGGATTTTTGCTTGTGTATTTTCCTGATGCGTACGAGAGCATGAGGGAGAATATCAGAGAAATGGAAGCAACAAGGCCTATGGACGCAAGATTGTTGGTTATAGAAAGAAAGATTATCATGATCCATATAATTCCTGTGAAAGCTTCCATGCCATATCCAACGTTTGCAGAATAATCGCCTGGAGTCCTTTCCGAAGTTATATTTTTCAAAGACAGCGAAAACGGCTGATGAGTGTCTTTTGACAAAAACAGCGGAATCATGGATAGCACAAGAACGATAACCGCAAAAGTGAACACCAGGTCAAAACCGAACGCCACGATGACGAGGCCTCCGAGAAACGGCCCGACAAAGCTTGCTATAGACGTTATGATATTTATGATTCCAAGTTCCTCTCCAACGTATTTCTTCTTGCTGAACTTTGCAAAATCTATATGATAGCTTATCCAAAATAGCGTCAGGGACAGGCCGCTCAATACAGCCAGAATGTTTACGTTCAATCCATACTGGGGAGCGAAGCGAAGGAGTATAAAATATAAAGCTATCATAAGCGTGCTCGCAAACATCATCTTTTTCAGCCCATACCTTGCGGCAAGTTTTGCAGCAGGAGCAGAAAATGCAAAGCGCGCCAGGGAATATATGATGAAATAAATCAAGACATCACTCACAGAAAGGCCAATTCCAAGAAGATAGAGCGGAACGAAAACGCCTACAACCGATAAGGCAAACGATCTCAGGGCCATGCTTATGTATAATTCATCCAGTTCTCTGTTCATCACGTGGTGAAACTGGCTTATATGAAAATGCATAAGTCATATTTGCAAGCGGCGGTAAAAAGCTTTTTCGCTGCTTTTAATATTTTTCGGCTGAATTAAAGAGAATGAGAATAAGAAGGAAACCATTTGCAGAGGAGTTGCATAATCCCCTGAGTAGGCTGGGATTTCGATACAACAGTTCAATGGACAGCACGATATGGGTCTTCCCAGTAGATCAAACTCCGCCATATGACATTGATTTTTTCAGAGGAATTTTTCAAAGCCCGGAAAGAGCGAAAATAGAGCTTGATCTTACCGTTTACGTCTGGCGAGCGGAAGAAAGGGGCAGATATACCGCTGAAATATGCCCTGCAGTTCCTATGCGCGATAGAACAATGTCTCTTCACGAACGTTACAGCGAATCATTCGGAGATGCCTACCGCAGGCACGGTAAAAAACAAACAATCAGCTTTGCAAGGAAATATCTTAAAAAAAGAGGTTTCACCACATCCAGAAGAAAAAATCTTTAATTATCTCTTCAGTTGCATCGATCATTGCTGCCTTGGGATCCTTGGCTTTTATGATAAATTCCGGCTTTGTTGTGTATGGATGTTCCTGTTTCCTTGCAGAATATTCGCTCTTGCCAAGCTCCCACATCTTGTCATTTAGCATATTCACGAAAGTCCTGTCGTCTATTTCCAGTCGCACCTTGTTTTCAGATTTTTCAAGAACTTTGATTTCCATAATATTTCACCTAAGCCTGCGGTTCAAATCATTAACATAGCTTCTGACATCTCTTAAAAGTGAAATACAAAGTGATGCTATAACCACACTGCTTGCTGCCATAACGCCTGCATACAACCCATCGGTCGCACTATAACCGTATTCGTACATTTTTATCGTTTCACCAACAGCTTCTGAACCAGAAAGAGATCCGAAAAAAATCGATGTGCCCATAACCGCTGGATATACAAATTTGGCGAATCTTCTGTCTCTTTCTAGATTTTTGCGCTCGTTTACTATATGAACTTTCCCAGAGGGACATCCTTCTGTAAACATAACAGCCATCATTTCACCTACTCTTCCAATAACAAATCCATCTCGTCTGCATTCACAAGCGGTTTTTTCCACTCGTCGTCCGCTATCCTTGGGCACGCCGTGTTTATGAACGCGTCCACACGCATTTCTGATAATGTTTCTGCCCTTATCTCATCCATTACTATTATAAAAGCCTTTTTATTCCTTTGCTCCAGCCTTGCCTTTATTTTTTCTGCCCTTGCAAGAAGCTCTTTCTGCCCGCTTTTGCTTGAAATCAGAATGCCAAAGTTTTTCGCCTCGCGCGCCTTTGATATCCTGGCGTATTTTGTCTTCTGCCATTTCAGTTGCTCCTGGGAAATATCCCTTATCTTTCCCTCTTCAACGTCAAGGACATATTTGCAGTCAAATCCCAGCGGATGGAAAAGGCCTGAGCCGACAAACATTATAGTTTCATAACCTTTTTTCCTGAGATTTTCCGCAGCCTCAGACCAGCAACCGAGCACGTAGCCGCCAAACTCCGCATTTTTCCCGCTTTTGCTCATTATTTTTGTGATTTGTTTCGCAGCTTCTATATACTGCACGCTTGTAACAATTCCGATTTTATCTTCCTTTAGCTTTTTCGCCTCTTTCATGACGGTCTTATCATCAATATCAAAATCCATCGGCCAGTCGTAATAGAAAACAGGCACAGGGCTTTCTGCCTTCACATAGAAAGGCCTGTGACCTACGTGCAATATCGCTTCTGCTTTGCACGCAGCAGCCTCCTTTAGCGGCAGGTCGCATGCGCCAAAGCATCGCCCTCCGCTCACAACAACTTCAACACCTTTTTTTTCCAGGGCAGAAACAATATCATTGCTCTTCCACCTGAGGCCCTCTGGCAGCTGGATCAGAATCCTGACTTTCGGCAGAATTTTTGCTATCGCATCAGCATGCTCCTCAATGCTTTTTGATTTCGCAATTAGTGCGGGCATAGAAACATCTGTGAAGGGAAATGGATAAATAGCTCTCATCGCATTGCTTCAGAGGGCGCGTGAAGGCCGCTTTCTTTGCGTTCACCGTCATCAGAAACTATCCTCGCACCTTCAGGCACAAACACGCCCTTGTATCTTACGAACATTCCATCAGGCTTGAATCCCTCCTCCCACCTGAAAAACCTGTAATGTTCCCTTGGTATGCTTGCCCTTGAGCTCACAGCCCTTCCAGCATGCATATCGAAGTATATTTCATTCAGGAACGCAAACTCATGGCCGGGCATCCTCGGTTTTTCTGGAGGGTCAAATGATACGCGGACAAATTTCGGATTTAATTCTCTTATTTCAGATATAATCGTTCTCAGGCTGTAAGTCCGCCTGAGAAGCTTTCTCCACCCCCTCCTGTCAGGGAGATTTAAGGCGTCCGCGTTCTCTGTAAAATACCAGTCTTCAGTCATAGCGTCAAATGTATCGTACCATAGCGGCTGCAGAATAAGCGCGCGCCCTGTCTTCGCAGATGTTTCTGGGTTTCTCGGCGGACATCTGAGCCAATAACCCATCCCAGTCTGATAATCTTCCGGAGAGGTTCTTCCGAGAATGACTCTTCCTCTGTCCATGTTTCTAATATCGCAGAAAAGCTTTAATTATTAGAATTGTGCGCAAATCATATCGCAACAATATTGTGCCTTTCAACTATCGTATTGCCGTCTTTCTGTGTATACACGCGGATTTCATGAAGCCCCCTTTCAAGGTTCAGCAGAAGATGGATAAATGAATTGCCTCCATCTCCCTGCACAAGCACGTCAGCCCTGTATTCGCCATCCAGGTCATAGGCAAGGTACGTGCCTTCTTCTGCAGATGTTTCCAGAGTTACTATGTAATCCGTGTCAGCCGCTATTATCTTGTTTTCGTAATCTGCATAAACAATGCCCTTCCCTTCTGTCAGAAGTGTTTCACCGCCAGGAGCAGGCACAACGACGTATCCTGTGGGAACTGACTGAACGAATGAATCACGCTGTCCCTGAAACAGGGATGTTATTGAAAAGGCGACGAGCAATAAAATTATCAGTATTCCAAATGCAAATTCTGCATGATTTTTGTCATTCCTTCTTCTGCGCACCATACAGAATTATAGCAGGCGGCATATTAAGAAGATTTCCATAATATCCGCAGCGTTTCGTAATCCTCCGGGCCCTTGCCTGTATATATATGAACATCAAAATGGAGATGCGGCCCTAAGTGCGCAATCCAGCCTGTGCTTCCTGAATATCCTATAATCTGCCCTTCCCTGACTTTATCGCCTGCTTTCACCAAAGATCCGTTTTTTCTAATATGTTCATATATGGAATATTCTCCGTTTGCATGCCTTATTTCTATATAATTTCCATATGAGTCAAAGCTTTCATCAGTCCCGCCTACGTCAGAATCATCCTTCACATCCACAACTGTTCCATCAAGTGCAGCTTTAACGGACGTTCCTTCAGGGACTATGAAATCCACCGCATTGCTCAACCTTCCTTTGTGCGCAGGGGATTCATCATAACTAATTCTGAGAATATCAGAAGCATCAAGCGGACGGCGGTATTGATTTCTGGTCACAGCCATGAAATATTAAGGCCATTCATGGATAAAACACTGATGACATCAAGAGGATCAATGAAAAATATCAATTTCTAATCCTCCTTCACGTAAACAGCCTTGTCGCCGCGCTTGATTGTAGCATTTCTTACAAGAATATGGTCAGCAGTTACCCCAAGCCTTTCTGCACAATATTCTGCGATATCACTGTCCAAGACCGGAATCAGCTCTCCCCTAAGCCTTTTCAAAACCCATGTGGCTATTTCCAAAGGCGCCCATCCCATTGCAGGTCTCCGCGGGTCATCGTAAGGATCAAGATTCGTATACCATACGTACCCCTGGACCCCGGGCTCTTCCGGAAGATCAGGATACATGCGCCTAAAATATTCTAATCCCCTTCTCAGTCTGCCTTCAACAGCCAAAGTCTGTCCTTCCATATGTAATGGCTAAAGGAAAAGTTTAAGAATTACCCGGCAACCTCCTCAGCATATCTGGAATCTCTGCAGCCGCACATCAGGGCTGTCTGTAGACCCGGAGAAGCTGAACGCAACCGTTATTGCGCACACGCTTGCCCCGCAATCAGGGATAAACGCGCCTATCTCCCCTTCAAGGACACCGGCTTCAAACGAGAGCCAGTTGCCGTTCCTGCTTAATTCATACGCGCCTTCCTGGCCGGGGTACATTGCAGGTATTGCAACAAAGCATTCATTTTGAGAAAGCCTCTGGAATCTTGACAGGACAATTTCCGGCTCTAATATCTCAGGTTCGCCGCCCAGGGCATTTGAAGGAAGGATGAATTCTCCGGCAGGAGACGTGAACCTCAGTGATGCCTCGCCTCCGGGTGAAACATAGAGAAAGCTTGCAATGATTACAGCCAAAACAGCAAGCACCAGCAGCGCTTTCGTGAATGAGTCTACCTTGACGCGCCTCTGCATGCCTTTTCTCTTAAGCTGCCTTGTCATGTTTCAATATTTCACAACATATCATATAAAGCTTATACTAGCAGTGTGCCAAAAGTATCTGGAGAAGCCGTTATAGTGTAACATCCTTTGAGCAGAATTTCAGGATTTCTATACTTCGAAGATAAAAAAGCCTTCTATCCCTATTTAGAAACGATGTCAAATGAGTTGTCAGCCATATCAAGATTTGACAAACAGGCAGAAGGCTTCGGTTTTCCGCCTCAATGAATTGCTTTCTGTGCACCGACTATTTTGTAAAAGACAGAAAGGTTAGTTTTGGCACATAGCAGCTTATTCTTTACTTGCTTCACTATAACTTTGTTCGTGAAACAACAGGAAGCCCCTTGTGAATCAGCGAGGATGTCTAATTCACAAAAATCACCTGCAGAAGCCTTATTAAAATTTTTGCTTGCGTTATATTCACATGAGAATTGCAATACT